>JAQBQL010000205.1 GCA_028287035.1 Labilithrix sp.
GTGCAGCCGGACGAGCTCCGCCTCGTCCACGCTGAAGGGCGGTCCGGCGCCCTTGCTCTGGTCGTACGCGAGCGCCACGAGCAGGATGTCGCCGCCGGGCGCGAGGAGCGAGCGGCTGACCGCCACGTACGCCTCGCGGAGCGCGGGCCCGATGGCGATCAGGGCGGCGCGGTCGTAGACGAGGTCGAACGGGCCGAGCGCCTCGGCCGTCACCTCGAGGAAGTCGGCGCACACCATCGTGACGCGCCCGTGGCGGAGGGTACGCGCGTCGAGGCGCTCCGGCGTGACCGCCCACTCGGCGAAGAACGCGGTCACCGCGCTCTCGACGAACTCGACCCCCACCACCTCGTGGCCCCGCTCGGCGAGCCAGCGCAGGTCGAAGGTCTTGCCGGCGAGCGGGACGAGGATGCGGAGCGGGGTCCCCGCCCGCTCGAAGCGCGCCATCTGCGCGACGAGGAGATCGTTCGGCGCCGTCTCGTGGAAGCGGGTCTGTCCCTCGGTCCAGCGCTTCTTCCAGGAGGCGAGGGCGTGGCGGTCGTCCATCACGGCCGCGGAGGATGACCCATCGGCGCGCCCGGGGAAAGCCATCCGCTTGCCGCCGAGGCTCGCGATAGTCGCGGCTTTGACCTATCGTCACGAGCGCCATGGCTGACGCAAACGAAGGGCCCAACGACTTCATTCGCGACCTCGTCCGCGCCGACGTGGCGGCCGGAAAGCACGGGGGCAAGGTCGTGACCCGGTTTCCCCCCGAGCCCAACGGACACCTCCACATCGGCCACGCGAAGGCCATCTGCGTGGACTTCGGCATCGCGCAGGAGTTCGGCGGTGAGTGCCACCTGCGGATGGACGATACGAACCCGACGACCGAGGACGTGTCGTACGTCGAGGCCATCAAGCGCGACGTGAAGTGGCTCGGCTTCGACTGGGGCGAGCACTTCTACTACGCGTCGGACTTCTTCGACCGGTACTACGCGCTCGCCGAGCTCCTCGTGGAGCGCGGCCGCGCCTACGTCTGCGACCTCAGCGAGGACGAGTTCAGCAAGAGCTACCGCGGCACCATCACCGAGGCCGGCAAGGAGAGCCCGTACCGGAAGCGCTCGCCCGAGGAGAACCTCGGCCTCCTGCGGCGCATGAAGGCCGGCGAGTTCAAGGACGGCGAGAAGGTGCTGCGCGCGCGCATCGACATGAGCTCGCCCAACATGAAGCTGCGCGACCCGCCGCTCCTCCGCATCAAGCACGCGCATCACTACCGCACGGGCGACGCGTGGTGCATCTACCCGCTCTACGACTTCGCGCACTGCCTCGAGGACTCGTTCGAGGGCGTCACGCACTCGCTCTGCACGCTGGAGTTCGAGAGCGCGCGCGAGCTCTACGACTGGGTGCTGAAGGCGACCGAGGTCCCGCACGTCCCCGAGCAGACCGAGTTCGCACGACTGAACCTCACGTACACCGTGATGAGCAAGCGGAAGCTCCTGCAGCTGGTCGAGCAGAAGCGCGTGAGCGGCTGGGATGACCCGCGCATGCCGACCATCGCCGGCTTCCGGAGGCGCGGGTACACGCCCGAATCCATCCGCGACTTCATCGGCAAGGTCGGCGTCGCCAAGAACATCTCGACCGTCGACGTCGCGCTCCTCGAGTCCTGCGTGCGCGACGACCTCGACACGAAGAGCCCGCGCGTCATGACCCTGGTGAGGCCGCTCGAGCTCGTGCTCGAGACCTTCCCGGAGAACGAGGTCGAGGAGCTCGACGCGCCGTTCTGGCCGACCGGGACGCTGCCGCATGCCTCCGTTCCCGAGGCGCTGCGCGGCAGTCGCAAGCTGCCGTTCTCGCGCACCGTGCTCATCGATCACGACGACTTCGCCGAGGCGCCGCCGGCCGGCTGGAAGCGTCTCGCGCCGGGCAAGCAGGTCCGGTTGCGACACGGGTACATCGTCACGTGCACCGGGGTCGAGAAGGACGCGCAGGGCAACGTCACGCGCCTTCGCGGCACCCACGATCCGTCGACGCGTGGCGGCATCGGCGGCGGCAAGAACCTCGGCACCATCCACTGGGTGAGCGCGCCCCACGCCATCGACGTCGAGGTGCGCATCTACGACCGCCTCTTCACGGTCGAGAACCCGGGCGCCGACGAGACGAAGGACTGGCTCGACGAGCTGAACCCGAACGCGCTCACCACGCTGCGGGCGAAGGCGGAGCCGCTGCTCGCGCAGGCAAAGCCGGGCGACCGCTTCCAGTTCGAGCGCGTCGGGTTCTTCGTCGCCGACCCCGACGGCACGCCGGCCCTGCCGGTGTGGAACCGCACCGTCGCCCTGAAGGACGGGTGGGCGAAGCTCGCGGCTCGCGCGGCGCCCTCCTCGCGCGTCACGACGCCCGCGGTGCCCAGCGCCAAGCGCGCGGCCACCGTGCCTCCTGCCGCTCCGCCGGCGCCCGGGCCGGAGCGCGCGCTCACGCCCGAGGCGAAGGCGCTGGTCGACGCGCACGGCCTCACCGGCGACGAGGCGCGCGTCCTGTCGCACGAGGCGCTCCTTCGCGCGCTCTTCGAGAGCGCCGTGGCGACGCCCGAGGGCAAGCAGCGCGCATCGGCGGTCGCGTCGGTGCTCGTCAACGATCTGCTCGGCGAGCTGCGGACGAAGAAGCTCGAGGCGGTGCCCTTCGCGGGCCCCGAGGTCCTCGAGCTCGTGCTGCTCGGCGAGGAGGGGGTCATCTCGACCAAGCAGTCGAAGGACGTCCTCCGCGCCATGCTCGCGAGCGGCAAGCCGGCGCGCGCGATCGTCGAGTCGGCCGGGATGAAGCAGATCGCCAGCGCCGACACGCTGGGTCCCATCGTCGACGCGGTGCTCGCCGCGAACGCCGACGTCGTCGCGCGCTACAAGGCCGGCAACGTGAACGTCTTCGGGGCGATCGTCGGCCTCGTGATGAAGCAGACCAAGGGGCAGGGCAACCCCAAGCTGGTCAGCGATCTGCTGAAGCAGCGGCTCGGCTGAGCGCGCGCGTCAGGCGCCGACCGCCTGCGTGAGCAGCGAGGTGAGGCGCTTCGCGAACCCGTTCGGGTCGTCGAGCGGGCTTCCCTCGGCGACGAGCGCCTGCTCGTAGAGGAGGACCAGGAAATCGCGGAGGCGCGCGTCGCTCGGGTTCTCGGCGGCGATCTTCGCGAGGTGCTTCACGATGGGGCTCTTCGGGTTCAGCTCGAGATCGCGCTTGCCGCGGGCGGCGTCGCGACCGTTCTGGCGGAGCACCTTCTCGAGGTGGGCCGGGAGCGCGCCCTGCGCGAGCACGAGGACGGCGGGTGACTCGACGAGGCGGGTCGACGTGCGGACGTCGCGGATCTTGCCCTCGAGCGTCTGCTTGGCGGCGGCGACGAGCGCCTCGAAGCCCGGGTCCTTCTCCTCGTCCTTCTTCTCGTCGGACTCGGGAAGCTTCACGTCCGCGCGCATCGCGTTGACGAGCTTCTTGCCGCCGTACTCGGCGATCGACTCGGCGGTCCAGGTGTCGACCGGGTCGGTCATGAGCAGGACCTCGTAGCCGCGCGCCTTCAGGGCTTCGAGGTACGGAGAGCCGAGGAGCGCGTCGCGCGACTCGCCGGTCACGTAGTAGATCGCGTCCTGCCCCTCCTTCATGCGCTCGACGTACCGGTCGAACGTCACGAGCTCGTCGGCGCTCTCGGCGGCGGTGCTCGACCAGCGCGTGAGCTTGGCGACGCGCTCCTTCCACTCGTGGTCGACGACGATGCCCTCCTTGAGGATGCGCCCGAACGTCGCGTAGAGGTGCTTGTAGTCCTCGGGCTTCTCCTTCGCGATCTCGTCGAGCATGTCGACGACGCGCTTCGTCACCTGCTTCTTGATGGTGCGCAGGGTCGCCGAGTCCTGGAGGAGCTCGCGCGAGACGTTGAGCGGCAGATCGTCGGAGTCGACGAGGCCGCGCACGAAGCGGAGCCACTGCGGGAGGACCGCGTCGCAGTCCTCCATGATGAGGACGCGCTTCACGAAGAGGCGCACGCCGCGCTGCTTGCGCGGGTCGTCGAGGTCGAAGGGCGCCTCCTTGGGAACGAAGAAGAGGCCGACGAACTCCACGTTGCCCTCGACGCGAAAGTGCGTGCGCGCGAGCGGCGGCTGAAAATCGTGCGTCAGATGCGTGTAGAGCTCACCGTACTGCTCGTCGGTGACCTCGCTCTTCGAGCGTTGCCACAGCGCAGCGGCCTTGTTGACCTGCTCGGTGCGCGTCTCGAGGCGGGGGGCGGAGGTCTCGTGCTTCTTCTCGTCCTCGCCTTCCTTCTTCTCGTCCTTCTCGTCCTCGACCTCTTCCTGCGTGACGAGCTCGATGGGGTAGGCGATGTAGTCCGAGTACCGGCGCACGAGGTCACGGAGCTTCCACGCGTCGAGCAGCTCCTTGTGCTCGGCCTTGAGGTGCAGCTCGATGGCGGTGCCGCGCTCGGCGCGCTCGGCCGGCTCGGTGGTGAAGCTGTCCTTGCCGTCCGAGCTCCAGCGGAAGGCCTGAGCGGCGCCCGCGGCGCGCGAGACGACCTCGACCTTGTCGGCCACGAGATACGAGCTGTAGAAGCCTACGCCGAACTGGCCGATGATCGACACGTCCTTCTTCGCCGCCTCCTCGAGCTTCGCGAGGAACGCCTGCGATCCGGAGCGGGCGACGGTGCCGAGGTTCTGCACGAGCTCCTCCTCGGTCATGCCGATGCCGGTGTCCTCGACGACCAGCACCCCGCGCTCCTTCTCGGGCCGCAGGCGGATGACCAGCGACGGCTGCTCGGCGAGGAGGC
The DNA here is from genome assembly GCA_028287035.1 of Labilithrix sp. Next base: position 4,772 of record JAQBQL010000205.1, read on the forward strand.
CCGGCTCGGTGATGCCCCGGAAGCGAAGCTTGTCGAGCGCGTCCGAGGCGTTCGACACGAGCTCGCGCAGGAAGATCTCCTTGTTCGAGTACAGGGAGTTGATGACGAGCGAGAGGACCTTGCCGACTTCGGCCTGGAATTGGTGCGTGGTCATGGCGGGGCCGGGGAATAATCACTCCACCGGCGGGCCGCAATGGCCAGGGCGCGCGCGTCGCTCGTTCAGAGCCACCCGCCGATGAGGAAGCTCGCTCCCACCTCGGTGCTCAGGTTGCCGCTGGTGCCGTGGTCGTAGCTGCGGATCAGGGCCTGGTTCACGTACGGGCCGAACCCGAGGAACCCGTGCGAGGCCACGTGGAAGAGCACCGGAGCATGGAGCCCCGCGGTCACGGCGAGGAATCGCGACTGGGCTCCGCCGCCGGGCGAGCTGTCGTCCACGATGGCGCGCGCCACCTGGACGCCGAGCTGCGGGTAGAGCGAGGCGTGATCGCCGAGCGGGATCTCGTAGCCGACGCGCGGCCCGATCCCGAGGCGGGTGTCGCGGACCCCCGACTGGTAGCTCGTCCTCAACACGAGCTCGCCGCCGAGCGAGAGGTGGTCGACGACGAAGACGTCGAGGCCGGGCTGGACGGCGATGACGCTGCCGCTGTTGTTGCTGGAGCCACCGTTCAGGTGCGAGTAGGCGAGGTTGATGCGCGACTCGCCGGTGATCACCACGTGGTGCGCGTCGCCCATGCGCGGGCCGCGGACGATGCGCGTGTCCGCGGGGAGCGCAGCGGCGTCCGGCCTGGCCTCGCCGCCCCAGAACGTGCCGACCATCAGCTGGCCGAACACGGTCGTGAAGGTGGTCTCGCCGATCTCCTGGGTGACGCCGGGGCCGAAGCCGACCACGAGATGCGGCGCGACCTCGAGGACGAGCGGCGCGTAGAACGTGACGTGGCCGACGAATGTGGTGTCCGTCGGGGTCGGGGTCGCTCCGATGGCGCCGCTCTCCTCGTCGACGCGGCGGGCCCGCGCGCCGAGGCTGACGCGCGGGTAGAAGGTGACCGCCGAGGAGAGGGGCAGCGCGAGGCCGAGGCGGAGCGCGGCGCCGTAGCGCGTCGTCGCGAGCTTCCGGAACGACACGCCGGCACCCCCGGTGCGGCTCTCGTACCCGAGCTCGACATCGCCGCCGATCGAGAAGTACCGGACCGCGAAGTAGTCGATGCCGGGAGCGATCGAGATCGCGAACGACGACGCGCTGCTGTCGCTGTACGAGACGGAGGCCACGGCGAGGGTGGCGGCCGACGTGACGAGCACCTGGCCCCGCGATCCGAAGCGCGCGGGCGGCGCCGGCGCGGGGACCGCGACGTACGGCGGAGGAGCCTCGCGCACCGGAGCGGCAGGCTCGGGTGAAGGCGAAGGCGCCGCCGGCGCCGGATCGGGGCGGGCTTCCGGCGCGGCCGGCAGCGGCGCAAGCGGCGGCTCGTCCTGCGCGCGCGCGCTCGACGACGACAGCACGACGAACAACCCGGCGGCGCTCGCCGCGAGCGCGCCTCTTCGCAAACCCTTCATGCGCCGATCTTCCTTCAGTCGAGCGCGGGCCGGGGCTTGTCCGCCATCGGCCGCCGCGCGTTGCGTACCCGCAGGAGCAGCGGCGCCCTGGCGGTCGCCTCGCCGTCCCACGTCTTCAGGCCGATCGAGCGCGCGGAGGCGCTCGTCGTGTCGAGCGTCGCCGTGACGCGGTAGATGCCCGGCTCGTCGAAGCTGTCGACCGGGCACATCGCATCGAGGAGCAGCGCCAGCGAGGCGCGCTGCTTCGCGCCGATCGAGCCGTAGAGCTCGCGGATCGGCGACTCCACCGACGCCGTGCCTCCGCACGCGAACGAGCCCTGCGGGCCTGCGACGGCGAAGCGGATGGTCTCGGCGCGGAACAGGAGAAGCGCCGTCGTGTCGCCCTCGTTCTGGACCGTCACCGACGTGCCGATCTCGGCGCCGCGCCGCGTGTCGTGCGACTCGGGCATGGTCACGCGGAGGAGCGGACGCCCCGGGGTGGCCGGCGGCGCGTCGGCCGCCGCGGGCACCGCGCCGCTCACCGCATCGGCGAGGACGAAGGTGGCGCCGACGAGCTCCTTGGCGGGAGCGATCTTGCCGGCGGCCGCGCCGACCGGCGACGTGACGAACGGCGGAGCAGGAGCTGCGACCTTCGCCTTCTTCGTCTTCGAGGCGCCGGCCTTCGGCGGAGGCACCGGCCAGCCGAAGTGCGCGGTCACCGACGCGTCCTTGACGAGCGCGCGCCGCTCGCGCGGTCCGAAGCAGTAGAAGAGCGGGTCGAACGTCGCCGACCAGGAGCGTTTGCCCGGGACGACCAGGCCGCTGCCGTCGTCCGAGACGGGCCGCGCGTCGTCGGGGAGACGGCACGTGACGGTCACCGCGGCGGGCGACTTCTTGCTGGCGGTCTTCCGCGGCGTTGCCTCGAGCTCGGTGCCCACGGGCGGCGCGATCTCGAGCACGAGCAGGCGAGGATCGGCGGCGATGCGCAGGGGCACGTCACCGGTGTTCTCGATGCGGAGCGTCCACGGCCCGCCCCCCGACGCGGTCGCCGGCGGGGTGACCGTCAGCGTCAGCGGTGGAGGAGCGAGCGCGGAGACGGCGGGCGGCTCGTCGGCGCGCGCGACGCCGGGCCCGGCTCCCACGAGGAGAGCCGAAGCCATGGCGAAGAGCCCGCGTAGCCGCCCCCACGTCATCGTCAGCCCCGCAGCGTCTCGAAGAGCTCGAGATCCGGGATGGCGGTCGTCAGCTTGGTGCGGATGACGCCGACATCGCTGTCCTCGAGGAGCTTGCAGAGCGCGATGCCGTCGAAGAGCGCGATCGGAGAGGCGAGCGCACTCGACTCCTCGCGCGCGCCGCTGAGCACCTGACCGGTCGTGAGGAGCCAGCCCGCCGAGGCGTTGCCATAGTGGTGCAGCGCGCCACGAAGGTCGCTGACGCGCTCGCGGCCGATCTCGCGGCCGTCCTTGCGGACGACGATGGCGGTGCGGATCTCGTCGGTGCCGTTCTTGTGGACGGCCGAGAAGTGCGCCTCGCCGCCGGGGGCGCCGGCGCGGCGAACGGTGCGGATGTTCGACATGCCGATCCGCTCGAGGCCGAGCAGGATCAGCTCGATGAGCGCATGCCCCGGGAGCTCCTGCAGCTTGCGGAGCATCGAGCGGCGAGCCGCCTCGCGATAGCGCTCGATGGCCGCGATGGCGTCCTGCTCGAGGCGGACGAGATCGGAGCTGAGCGACCAGTCGGTGAGCGCGACGCGCGCGCCGCCGCCGTTGTCACGCGAGGCGCCCGCGTCGCGGGTCGCGAAGCGGAAGCGAGGACGCTGACCGCTCGCCTGACGACGCAGGTTGTCGGCGCGGAGCGAGGCCATGAGCTGCGCGGTCGCGAGGACCGTGTCGCGCGACTCGGCGCCGAGCCGCCCGCGGCGGAGCAGCGAGTCGACCACCGAGCGCACCTGGACCGGACCCTGGGTGCGGTCGAAGCCGCTCAGGATCATGACCGTGGCGTCGGCGAGCTCGCGACCTGCGAGGTCGTCGGCCTCGCCGGGCGCGACCGGGGGGAGGTCGATGCCGGTCGGCGCGCCGCCGGCCATGATCTGCTGGCGATCGCGGATCATCGGACGGGGGGCGGGCGCGAGCGGATCGCGGCTCGTGTCGACCTGGGACTCGCTGTCGACGGCGACGGGGCTCGGCTGGAAGCGGCCGCCCTCGCGACCCTCACGGCCTTCGCGACCCTCACGGCCTTCGCGACCTTCACGGCCCTCGCGACCTTCGCGACCTTCGCGGCCTTCACGACCTTCGCGGAGCGTGCCCTGCGGGGCGGGCGTGACCTGCGCGGCCGGGGCCGCTTGCGCGCCCTCGGCGCCGACGTCACGCGGCGAGGACGTGCGGCCCTCGGCCACCTCGCCCTCACGGCCGCCGCGGCGACGACGACGGCGACGACGACGACGGTTGCCGTCGGCTGCCGTCTCGCCCGCCGCGCCGGTCGCGCCCGCCGCGCCCGCTCGCGCTGCATCGGCGGCGCCGCTGGGGCCGGCGAGGATCGGCTGATCGTCGTCGTCCTCGTCGTCGAACATCTCGGCGCCCGAGGCGGCGAGCTCGCGGTGGAGCGCGTCCTCACCGGAGACGAGCAGCGGCTCGTCGTCATCGTCGGACGGGGGCGCGGCGCGGCCGCGGCCGGCGGCCTGCGCCTCGACCTCGAGCGCGTTGATGTCGTTCTCCTCGCCCGTGTCGTCGGACGCGGCATCCTGCTCGGGAGCCTCGTCCTCGGAGCCGCGCTTCTTCTTCTTGCCGTCCCACTCGCGGAGGGCGAAGACGCCCGGCTTCACGCGGACGATCGAGGTCGACTTGTCTTCCTTCTTCAGCAGCGCGGCGAGCCGGGCACCCATGGTGACCTCGGGGCTCTTGCCGACGTGAGAGAGGAGGTTCTTCTCGATGGCAAGCTCGGTGATCTCCTTGTAGTGGAGCGGCTTACCGGCCATGCGCAGCACTTCGGCTGCGGCTTCGGTGAACGTCATCGGATTCCTGTTTCTGTCTTCCTACCTGCCGTGCCGCCTCTCGTGCGCCGGTCCTGTCACAGGGAGCCGGGGGCTGAGGGCCACAAAACAAGCTTGGGGGAGCTCCCCGCGAAAACCCTGGCCGGCGCCGACTCCGATCCACACCTGATGTGTGGGGGCACCCAACCTGAGCTCGCGCTCCTGGCATAACCCGCACCTGCCGCCTCGTCAAAGGGAACATTTCGCCGGGCCCGGGGTCCGACGGGGCAGGGGGCTGGAGGAACGACCATGCAAACGCGCTCGCTTCGCCGGGCTGCGGCACTTCTTTGTGCCGCGTTCGCGCTCACCGTGTCGGCCGGCGCGTCGGCGGGCACCGCCGCCGAGAAGGAGCCCGAGCCCGCGTGCTCGGAGGACTGCTGGCAGCTCGCGCACCTCACCTTGCGCGGGAGCGTCAGCGGCGGGCTCACCTTCGAGCTGCGGGGGACGGTGCTCGCGAAGGAGGACCAGAAGATCCCGCTCTTCGGCCCGCCTTCGCAGGTGAGGCTCGATGATCTGTCGATGGACGGCGGCGCGCCGAACCTGACGTTCGACAGCGACCGCTACTACCTCGTCACCCACGCGAGGACGTTCGTGCTCCGGGGCCGGATCACGCTCGGCGCCGACCAGATGCTGAGCGTCACGGGGCCACTCCTCGCGCTCGACGCGCCGCTCACCAAGGGCCGCCTCGTCGAGGGCGAGAAGCTCTCCGGCCTCGCCGCGACCGTTCTCCACTTCGACCCGATGACCGAGGGGGCGAGCGCGCCCACCGCGCGCCCCAAGGCGCCGCCGGTCTTCCGGCTCTCGCGCTCGATCCGCTTCGGTAGCGATACGAGCTTCGTGTATCGCCTCGTCGCGTCGCAGGAGACCGACCTCGGGCCCATCACCCTGCCGCTCGCCTTCGGTGAGCGCGTGCAGGACGTGCAAGGCGCGACGGGCTGGACCGTCGACGGCACGACCCTCGTCCTCCCGACCACCGGCCACGAGGCGGACGTGACGGTCTCGGGCTCGCTCCCCGCGGCGCCGCTCGGCGCGCCGCCGCTCGCCTTCGGGCCCGACGAGCGCTCGGCCTACGAGTGGTGGATGATCGAGGCCGATCCCGAGCACCGCGTCGCGGTCGCAGCCGACGCGAAGCTCGTCGAGACCGCGCAATCGCCGATCCCGCCCACCATGCCCGGCGCGCGCGTGTACCTGGTCCAGCGGCACCAGCGGCTCGAGGTCGACGCGCGGTCGCTGGTGCGCGGCGACGTGCTCGCCGCCGTCGCCCGCACCAGCAAGCGGTTCGTGGCGGTGACGGGCACCGGCGAGCTCATCAGCGACGAGTCGATCGCGTTCGACAACAACGGCCTCGACCACCTCATGGTCACGCCCGCCGGCAAGGCGATGTACCTCTCCACCGACGGCGCGGCGCAGGCGATCCTCCACGCGACCGCCGCGGCCTCCGAGGTGCTCGTGCCGCTCCGTCCGGGATCGCACACGCTCCGCGTGCAGGCGCTCGCCGACGTGCCGCTCCGGTCGGCCTTCGGCTCGCTCGTCGTGCCGCGCAGCACGTACCCGATCGCGACGAGCAGCATGGAGGTGACGGTCGGTCTGCCCGAGCACGTGCATCCGCTCGCGGTGCTCGGCGGCGACCGCGTGCGCTGGGCGTTCGGCCGGGCCGATCTCGTTGCGGCGCTCCTCGGCATCGCCGTCGCCGGCCTCGGCTTCAGGACGAACCGCACGCGCGCGCTCGGCGCGGTCGCCATGGCGGGCCTCTGGTTCGTCTCGCACGAGGGCTTCGTGGTCGCGGGCGGGCTCCTCTTCGCGGTCGGGGCGACGTTCCTCGCGTCGCGGTTCGTGCACGGGATGCGCCTCTTCGCAGCCGCCGGAGCCATCGCGGTGGTCGCGCTGTTCGGCGGGCGGTGGGCGCTCACCGACGGCACCGCGGCCGAGCCCGCGCGCGAGATGGAGGTGCTCCGCCCCGCGATCCCGACGCCGGAGATCACGCACGCGGCGCTCGCCGTCGACGGCTCGCTCGACACGAAGGCCGGCATCACCCCGGTGTCGCTCTCGCTGCCGACCTCCGAACGGTACGTGCAGTCGAGCCGCCAGCTCGTGACGCGCGAGCGCCCGTTCGACATGCGGATCGTCTACGTCACCAGCGCGCTGCTCGACGCGCTCGAGCTGCTCTGGCTCGTGCTGGTCGGCGCTCTCGCGTTCTTGCACCGCGCCGAGCTCGCCCGGCTCCGCGCCGCGGTGGTCGCCCGCCTCGGACGCAAGGCGGCGGGCGCGCGTGGCCCCTTCGGCGACCCGCTGCCGCCCTTCTGACGAGGATCGGATCGAGAGCCGTGGTACAAGGCCTGCGCCTTGCGCAACGCCGCGTTCCTCGCCGCCATCGTCGCCGTCATCGCTGCCGGGGCGCACCTCGCGTTCCGGCTCGCCAGCGCCGGCCAGCCTTCGTTCGTGCTCTGGCTCGTGGGGCCGACCGTCCTGGTCGCCGTCCTCGGCGCGGTCCGCGCCCATCGCGAGGGCGCGCTCTACCGGCGCGGCTCGTTCGACGAGGGCGGCGGCGGCGCGGGCTGGCTCAACGTCCGCGGCGGTGACTTCACGCGCGGCTTCGCCGGAGCGGCCCTGCTCTTCGGCGCGTTCTACGGGGCCACCAAGCTCGTCGCGCCGCTCGGGTCGGACCGCGAGAGCTGGCTCGCCCGGTTCTACCTGCAGCTCGGCGACCCGACGCAGCTCCGCAAGAGCGTGGTGCTCGTCGTCGCGGTCATCGTGATCTTCTCGGTCGCCGAGGAGCTCGTGTGGCGCGGCCTCGTGATCTCGCTGCTCGAGGAGGTCGTCGGGTCACGACGCGCCTGGGTATGGGCCGCGGTCCTCTACGCGATCGCGTACGTGCCGACGCTCTGGGCCCTGCGCGATCCCGTCGCCGGGCTGAACCCGCTGCTCCCCGCGGCCGCGCTGCTCAGCGGGCTGGTCTTCGGGTACATGGCGCGGCGTTTCGAGCGGCTCCTGCCCGGCATCTTCGCGCACGGCCTGCTCGCGTGGACGGTCCTCATGATGTTCCGGCTGTGGGGCCCCAGCCTCTAGGCGTGCCGCGGCGCCCCGCACGCTCGTTCGCGCGGGCGGCGCTGGCGTCGCTGCTCCTCGCCGGATGTGGCGGGGCTCCTCCGCCCGAGCCGCCCCGCATCGCGCTCGGCGGCCCGCGCGGCGCGCCGCACGTCCAGATCGTGCGGGCGCTGCCCACCGCCGAACGTGCGGCACTCGCCGCGCGCTTCCGTGAGCGGAACGGTCCGTGGGCCATCGCGGTCAGCCCGACGGGCGCGCCCGACGACATCGATCCCATCCGCGGCGTGATCCGGCGCGGCGCGCGGGAGGACGCGCCCGGCGCGGCCCCGGCGCTCCTCGAGCCCGAAGCAGTGACCGCGTCCGTCGCCGCCTTCCTGACGAGGAACGCCGACCTCCTCGGGTTCCCCGCGAGCGAGGTCGGCGCCCTCGACCTCGTGGCGCGTCCCGCCCAGACCGCCCGCTGGGGCGCGTGGGTCGTCGCGGCCCGTGGGCGGGCGCCGATGCGCGGGTACGAGGGCTTCGAGGCCGTGGCCACCGCCATCGACGTGCTCGTGTACGTCGGCGACGACGGAGCGCCGCGCTACTTCGTGAACCTCTCGCACGTGCATCCGCGCCTCTCCATCGACACCACGCCGAAGCTCGGGCCCGACGCGCCGGAGCTCCTCAAGGACGTTGTGGGGCGCCCGGTGTTCGTGGTCGTCGACGACCCGAACCGGCCCAACGCGCGGGTGCGCGAGCTCCGGCGCATCCAGCTCGGCCTCGTGACGCCCGCCGACGTGAAGGGCGTGCACCTGACCATCGACGTCTCGCCGGGCCCGCGCTTCTCGTACGTGAGCTACACGCTCGCCTACGCGGTCGACGTCCTCAAGGAGTCACGCCCCTTCCGGTTCGTGGTCGACGGCGACACGGGCGCGCTCCTCCAGGATGCGGTCGTTCCGGTCGTCAACGAGGTGCCCGGCCAAGGCGCCGAGGACTAGGATGCGCCCGCGATGAAGCGGCTCCTCCACACGCTCGCCGGTGAGCAGGCCCCGTCGCTCCTCGCGGCGTACGAGGCGGCGGCGCGCGAGAAGGGGCTCGCCCCCGATGCCGAGGCGCTGACCCTCGCCGTTGCGCTCTCCGCCGCGTATCCCGCGCTGAAGGCGCAGGTCCTCCACCGGCCCGAGGACGTCGTCGCGATCTCGCGTGGCAAGCTGCGCATCGCGCGCGACCTCCGCACGCTCCGGCGCCTCGCCGCCACCTTCGTGACCGACCTCGACGACGGGGACGTGGTGCGCCGCGGCCTGCGGCTCTTCGCGCAGCGCGAGCGGCTCCGGGTGGCGGCGCGGGAGCTGCTGGCGAGCGAAGGCGGCGACGTCGACGTCACGTCGCGCGAGATCGCCGACATCGCGCAGGTGTGCATCGAGCTCGCCACGACCGAAGCGCAGCGCTGGGCGGAGCGGCGCTTCGGCCAGCCCCTCACCGCCGCCGGCGAGCGCTGCGCCTTCACGGTGCTCGGCATGGGCAAGCTGGGCGGCCGCGAGCTGAACTGCGGGAGCGACGTCGACCTCCTCATGTTCTACGACACGGACGACGGCGAGGTGCGGCCCGCCGCTGCTGCAGGGCCGTCCGACCAGAGCCTGCACGAGCACTTCGCGCGCGTGGCCCAGCGGCTCACGCAGAGCCTTGAGGACGCGACCGACGACGGCATCTCGTGGCGCGTCGACCTGCGCCTCCGGCCGGAGGGCTCGCGCGGACCGCTGGTCAACTCCCTCGTCTCGGCCGAGCGGTACTACGAGACCTGGGGACGCACGTGGGAGCGGGCCGCTCTGCTGCGTGCGCGGCCCGTCGCCGGCGACCTCGCGTTCGGTCAGCACGTGCTCGAGCAGCTCTCGTCCTTCGTGTGGCGGAAGGTCGTCGACCCGCGCATCGCCGTCGAGATGACCGACCTCGTCGTGCGGTCCCGCGCCGAGCTGTCGCGGGAGCCGGATCGCGACCTGAAACACGGCACGGGCGGCATCCGCGAGGTCGAGTTCTTCGTGCAGTCGCTGCAGCTCATCTGGGGCGGGCGCGAGCCGTCGCTGCGCCCCTCGAACACGCTCGACGCGCTCCGGCGCCTGCGGGCCCGCGGCCTCGTCACCGATCGGGAAAGCCGCGAGCTCGAGTCCGCGTACCTGACGCTGCGGCGGCTCGAGCATCGCGTGCAGTTTGCAACCGGCCTGCAGACGCACGTGTTGCCGCGCGGCGAGCTGCTCGACACCATCGCGCGCAGCGTCGGCCTCGGGTCGGGCAAGGAGCTCGATCGCAGCCTCGACAAGACGCGCCGCCGCGTCCACACGCGCTTTGCCTCGCTCACCAGCAAGCTCGATCGGCCGTCCTCGTCGAGCCCGGCGCTCGCCGCGATCTTCGTCGCCATCGACGAGGGAGACGAGACCGCGCTGCTCGCCGCCATCTCGAGCCCGGCCTCGGGCCTCGACTTCCCGCAGCCCTCGGCCGACCTCGCCCGGCACCTGCTCGCGCTCGCGCGGCGGCCGGACTTTCCACTCGGCGCGACCTCGCGCGACAAGCATCCGGAGCTGGCGCCGGTGGTGCTCGAGGCGCTCGCCGACGCCGCCGATCCCGAGCAGGCGGCGCGGCTGCTCGGCGCGTTCTTCGTGCGGCTGGCGACGCCCGGCGTCTACGCGCGGGCCATGGCCGACGACCGCCAGGTGGTCCGCAAGCTCGTCGGCCTCCTCGGCGCGAGCGCGTTCCTCGGCGAGTCGCTCGTCTATCACCCGGAGCTCGTGGAGAGCGTGCTCTTCGGGAAGGGCCACCCGACGCCGGCCCGCGTGCGGGCCCAGATCGACGAGGAGGTCGAGTCGGCGCAGAGGCGCCCCGACCGCGAGGAGCGCGATCCCGAGGACCTCCTCGTGAGCGCGCTGCGACACGCGCAGTCTCGCATCGTCATGGAGGTCGGGCTGGCCGAGCTCTCCGGCGAGCTCGGAACGCGCGAGGCGACGACGCTGCTCTCCGCGGTCGCCGACGGGACGCTCGAGCACGCCACGCGATGGGCGCTCGCCGAGAAGGGCCTGCACGGCGGAATGGCGGTCATCGCGATGGGCAAGCTCGGGGGACGCGCCATCGGCTACGGCTCGGACCTCGACATCTTCTTCGTCTACGACGCGGGGAAGGACGAGGACGGCACGCTGTCGGAGCGCTACGTCCGCGCCGCCCAGCGCGTGCTCCGCCTCGTCAGCGCTCCGCATGGCGACGGCGCCGGCTACGAGCTCGACACCCGGCTGCGTCCGTCGGGGAGCCAGGGCTTGCTCGTCGTCAGCCTCGCCGCCTTCGCCCGGTACCACGGCCTGCGTCTCGACGGCACGCCGCGGGGCGTCCCGGGCGCGGCACAGGACTGGGAGCGTCAGGCGCTCGTGAAGGCGCGCGCCTGCGCCGGCGACGAGGCTCTCGGTGAGCGGTTCTCGGCGCTCGCCAGCGTCATCGCCTACGGCCGCGGCGCCCCCGACCCCGAGCGCGTGCACCACCTGCGCATGCGCATGGAACGCGAGGTCGCGCGCGAGGGGCCGCGGCGCTACGACGTGAAGCTCGGGCGGGGCGGGATCGTCGACATCGAGTTCGCCGTGCAGTGGCTGCAGATGAAGCATGGCGCCGATCCGCGCGTGCGCACCACCGACACCGAGACCGCCCTCGGCGCGCTCGACGCGTGCGGGTACCTCGAGCCGGCGACGGCGGCCGTGCTGCGCGAGGGCTACGCGCTCCTGCGGCGCCTCGAGCAGGCGCTCCGGGTCGTGCATGGTACGAGCGCCAGCCTCATCGAGGAGGGCGCCGGGGGCGTCGCCGCCCTCGCCCGGCGCATGGGGTTCCGCGACGACGTCGCGCCCGCCTCCGCGGCCTTCTTCGAGCGGTACCGGGCCGTCACCGGCGACGTGCGCGCCGCCTATCTTTCCGTCCTGGGTCTCACCGGGACCGCGGATCCGGTAGCCTGAGCCTCGCCTGCCAAGGATCGCGCGCATGTTTGCTCAGTCCACGCCCCGTCCGCACGGCGCGACGCGCGCACGGTCCACGCTCGTCGTCCTCGCGCTCCTCGCGAGCGCGGCGCCCGCGTGCGGTCACGCGCCCGGCGGCGCCGCCCTCGAGCCGGCACCCGCGCCGCGTGGCG
>JAQBQL010000092.1 GCA_028287035.1 Labilithrix sp.
CGAACGCCGGCGCGGACCGGCCGCCCGGGCCGCCGCTCTTCTGGCCACGGCCCTTCGCGCCGCGCCCGCCGTCGCCGGCCTCGCGCCGCGCGAGGAGGTCGTCGGCCTGGTCGGCGGCGCTGCGCACGCGCCGCGCGTAGACGGTCCGGCGCAGGATCGCGCAGTCGGTGACGTCGACGAGCATCTTGTCGCCGAGGCGGATGGCGTCACCCGAGCGAGAGCTGACCGCCATGAGGCCGTCCTCCTCGATCTGGTACTCGGCGCCCATGTCCTCGACCTTCACGAGCACGTCGACGAACGGCGAGTCGAGGCCCACGAAGGCGCCCGTGCCGACGAAGGCGCTGACCGTTCCCTCGAAGCGCTCGCCGATGTGATCGATCATGTAGAAGCAGCGGTAGACGTCGACGATCTCGCGCTCGACCTCCATCGCGCGGCGCTCGGCGAGCGACGACTGCGTTGCGGCCTCGGCCAGCTTGTCGGGATCGGCGACGAGCGCGACGCGCCGCTTGAGCGACTTGCCGTCCTTGCCTTCCACGCTGTCCACCGCGGCGTGCACGATGCGGTGCACCACGAGGTCGGGATAGCGCCGGATCGGCGACGTGAAGTGCAGGTACGCCTCGGAGGCGAGGCCGAAGTGTCCGAGGTTCGACGTGTCGTACGTCGCCTGCTTCATGGAGCGGAGCAGGAGGTTGTTGAGCACGTTCGAGAGCGGGTGGTTCGCGAACGTCTTCAGCAGCTCGGCGAGCGCCTTCGGGGTCTGCGTGTTCTCGATGTCGAACTCGACGCCGAGCATCTCGCACATCGCCCCGAGCTTCTCGAGCTTCTTGGGATCGGGCGGGAGGTGGACGCGGTAGATGCCGGGCAGCTCGCGCTCGAGCAGCCAGCGGGCCACCGACTCGTTGGCGAAGAGCATGAGCTCCTCGATGAGCTGGTAGGCCTTCTTCATGCCGGGATCGCCGGAGCGCTTCTCGATCGACTCGGGCTTGCCCTCGTCGTCGAGCGTGACCTTCGCCTCGGGCAGGTCGAAGTCGAGCGCGCCGCGCTTCATGCGCTTCACGCGGAGGATTTTCGAGCACTCGGCCGCCACCTTGAGCCCCTCGACCATGGCGTCGGCCTTGGGATCGCGGGGCGGCAGCTCGGTGAAGCCGAGCGCGCGAGCGACGCCGCCGTAGGTGAGCTTGGCCTGGCTCTTCATGAACCCGCGCACGAGGCGCGTCTTCTTCACGTTGCCCTTGCCGTCGAGCACCGCGTGGACGCACAGGCACAGGCGCGTCACGTCGGGGAGGAGCGAGCACAGGTTCGAGGCAAGCGCGCGCGGCAGCATCGGGATCGCGCGATCCGGCAGGTAGACGCTGCAGCCGCGGGCGCGCGCCTCGTCGTCGATGAACGTGCCGGGGCGGACGTACGAGCTGACGTCGGCGATCGCGACCCACACCTCGTAGCCGCCGTCCTTCGTGCGATCGACCCAGACGGCGTCGTCGTGGTCGCGCGCGTCCTCGGGGTCGATGGTGGGGAGCGGGATGTGCGTGAGGTCCTCGCGCCCCTCGAGCATGTCGAGCGGGACGGTGTCGCCGTACGCCTCGGCCTCGGCGACCGCGGCCACCGTGTGGACCTCGTTGATGCCGTGGACGAGGATGATCTTCTGCGTCTCGACCGACAGCTCACCGGGCGCGCCGAGCACCGCGAGGAGCTTGCCCTCGGGGTTCTCGTCGCTGCGCTCCGGGAAGCGCGTGATCTGCACGACGACCACCTGGCCGTCCTTGCCGCTGTTGCCTTCGCCCTCGGCGTTTGCCTTGTCGATCTCGCTCGTGAGGACGACGGGACCCTTCATCCGGGGATCGTCGAGCTCGACCCAGGCGCTCTTGCCGCGACGGCGGAGGATCCCCGAGACGCGGGCCGAGCCGCGCGCCTTGATCTCGACGATGCTGCCCTCGGGGCCGCGCCCGCCGCGCCCGGTGATGGCGACCACGACGTGGTCGCCGTGCATCGCGCCGCCCAGGTTCTCGGGCGAGACGTAGACGTCGTCCCCGCTGGCGGTGGGGCTCGCCACGAAGCCGAACCCGCGCGGGTTCACCTTCAGCATGCCGTCCCGCTGCTCGCCGCCCGAGCGGCTCGCCTTGCGGGGCTCACGGCGGAGGCTGCCCTCCTCGGGATCGGGGAAGCCCTTCAGCTTGGTGGGCCTCGCGCGGCCGCGGTCGCCCTCGTCGCGGGGGAGCGGCTGCTCGTTGTCCGGCACCACGACCGGCGCGGGGCGCCTCGTCTCCTCGACGGGCGCCGCCATCTCGCGGCGGCCGGCGCGCTCGCGCGTGGGGCTCGTACGTCCGCGCGGGGAACGGGCGCCTTCGGGGGGCGACGCCTTGAAGGCGCGCTTGCTCTCGGCGGCGCGCGGGACGGGCAGGGGCACGGACGGCACGGCCCGCGAGCTCGGTGACTTCTCGGCGGACATCACGCGATAGGTCTGGCCCCGCGCCACGAGCTCACCGTCGAAGACGAGGTTGTCGAGCAGCCGGGACAGGCCTTCACGGCTCGCCGGCGCGACGCCGAGCGCCTCGCCCACTTCGTCGGCGTCGAGCGGGCGATCCTGGCTCGCCAGGAGCTCCAGCACGGCGGTGCGGGAAGGCAGGGGCTTTCTCATTTACGCCCTTTTACGCGAGGCCGGGCCCTGCGTCGCCGGGAATATTCTGCGGCTCCGTGAACTAGACCGCCTGTATCCTCCGCCGCTCACCGGCCCGGAACTCCCATGAAAAAGAGCCTGCCCTTCGTGATCGTGATGGCCGTCTGCACGGTCGCGCTCGTGGCGAGCGCCATCCTCCTCGTCGACTACGTTCGGCCGGCCCCGGTGTTCTGCGATGCCGAGGGCGGGTGCGGCATCGTGAGACGCACGATCTTCGCCTATCCGATGGGCATCCCGACCCCGCTCCTCGGCATCGCGGGGTTCCTGGCGATCGGCCTCGCCGAGCTCGTCCCCGGCCGTCGTGCCCGGGTCGCCCAGCTGGTGCTCTCGGCGTTCGGCGCGCTCGTCGCGGCCGGGCTCCTCGCCGTGCAGGGGTTGCTCCACACGATCTGCCCGTTCTGCGCGGTGGCGGACACGGCGGCGCTCGCGCTGCTCGTCCTGTCCATCGCGCGCCTCCGCCGCGGCTGGGATCCGCCGGCGGGGCGTGGCGCCATCGGCGGCGCGGTGCTCGCGCTGGTCGTCGGGACCGGGCTCCCGATCGCGGTCGGCATGAACAAGAAGGCCATCGAGCCGCCGCTGCCCGACGTCATCGCGGCCGAGATCGCGCAGACGCCGCGCGGCCGGGTCACCGTTGTCGACTTCGTGGACTTCGAGTGTCCGTTCTGCCGGATGACGCACGCGAGCCTCGGGCCCCTGCTCGACGCCCGGAAGGACCGCGTGCGGCTCGTCCGCAAGCACGTGCCGCTCCGCATGCACGCGCACGCGATGGACGCCGCGAAGGCCGCCTGCTGCGGCGAGAAGCTCGGCAAGGGCAACGAGGTCGCCGAGGCGCTCTTCACGGCGCCGCCCGAGCAGCTCACGCCCGAGGGCTGCGAGGCGATCGCGGCCGCCGAGGGGCTCGACCTCGCCGCGTTCCGCGAATGCGTGAAGGACCCGGCGACCGACGCCCGCATCAAGGCGGACGTCGACACGTTCCACGCCGCGAAGGGCCACGGCCTCCCGACGCTGTACATCGATCGCACCAAGCTCGAGGGCAGCCAGGACGAGGACACCCTCCGCGCCACGCTCGACGGCGCGCTCCACGCGCTCTGAGACGCTTTGCGGCGCGCTGCCTCTTGTCGGCGCGGTGCGTCACGGGGCAAGGTCGGCGCGCCATGCGAATCCTGCGGACCTTGCTCGCTGCCCTCGCGCCCATCGCGGCGCTCGCGTTGCTGCTCCTGCCGCGCCTCGCGCTCGCCGCTCCCGCGTCGGCGACCATCGACGATGATCTCACGACGCCGCGGCGCGCCCTCACGTCCTTCCTCGACGCGTGCCACCGCGAGGACTGGGAGCGGGCGATGCGCGTCCTCGACGTCGCGGCGAACGCCAACCCCGCACGCAAGCTCGCCGCGACCGAGCAGGCGAAGCAGCTCGATTTCCTGCTCACGCGCGCGCTGTGGGTCGACCTCGATGCGGTGAGCGACGAGATGGCCGGCTCACCGGGCGACGGGCCCGACACCGAGCACATCGTCACCGCGCAGCTCGCCGGGCACGACGTGCCGCTGACGATGAGGCTCGTGAAGGGCTCGCCGCAGCGCTGGGTGTTCTCGAACGCGACGCTCGCGCGCGTCCCCGAGCTCTACGTGCAGCACGGGCCGACGCTCATCGAGCAGCGCATGCCCGAGGCGCTGCGCGTTCCGGTGCTCGGAATGGCCGCGTGGCAGTGGGTCGGCCTCGGCATCGCCATCTTCCTCGGCATCGTGCTCGGCCGCGGCATCGCGTTCCTCGTCAGCTGGTTCTTCGGCCGGATCGCCCGGCGCACGCAGGTGCAGTGGGACGACGACCTCGTCGACGCGCTCCGCTCGCCGATGCGCCTGTTCTTCACGCTCTCGGTGTTCCGCGTCCTCGGCAAGCTGCTCGCGATGCCGACCGGCGTTCGCGGCGTGGTCGTCGCGATCGCGGGCAGCCTCTTCGTCATCACCCTCGCCTGGATGATCGTACGCATCGCCGACGTCGTCGCCCAGTCGCTCGAGCGCCGCGCCACGCGGGACAGCATCGATCTCGAGGAGGCGGTCCTCAAGGCGCGCGGCGTCCGCACCCAGGCGCGCGTGCTGAAGCGCGTCGTCCACATGGCGGTCGTGTGCCTCGCCGCTGCGCTCATCCTCATGCAGTTCGAGGTGGTGCGCAGCATCGGCGTCTCGCTCCTCGCGTCGGCCGGCGTCGCCGGCATCGTCCTCGGCCTCGCGGCGCAGCGCACGATCGGCTCGGTCGTGGCGGGCATCCAGCTCGCCATCACGCAGCCGATCCGCATCGGCGACGTGGTGGTGGTCGAGAACGAATCGGGCACCATCGAGGAGATCACGCTCACGTATGTCGTCGTGAAGGTCTGGGACGAGCGCCGCCTCGTCGTGCCCATGGCGCGCTTCTTCGAGCAACCCTTCCAGAACTGGACGAAGTCCTCGGCCCAGCTCACGGGCACGGTGTTCGTGTATGCGGACTACACGCTTCCCCTCGAGCTGGTCCGCAAGCAGGTGGACGCGATCCTGGTGGGGCACCCGCTCTGGGACACGCGCGAGAAGGCCGTTCACCTCACGGAGGCCATGGACCACGTCATCGAGGTCCGCGTGGTCGTGTCGGCGTCCGACTCGAGCCGCCTCTTCGACCTCCGCGCCGACGTGCGCGAGAAGCTCGTCACGTGGCTCCAGGCGCTCGACGACGGTCGCCATCTCCCGCGCTTGCGTGGTGATGCGGACGCGGCCCTTCGCGCGCGGCTGGCCGGCGCCCCCGCCCGGGTGTGAACGCCCGCTCTCGCGTCGCCGTGAACGGCGAGTCACGGCGACGAGCTGAGCCTGACCAAGCACGGCCCGCGTCGAATGCCAGCGCTCGCTTTCCGTCTGACCCCGGGTCCGTTATTCAGCCTAGGATCCGTCCTCACCGAGGTGTTTTCAAAATGAATCTTCGCTTCACGATGCCTGCTCTCGCCGCCACCTTCGCGCTCGCCACGTCGAGCGTCGCGTGCGGTGGACACGAGGTCGTCCGCGGCTCGAACGATCCGAGCGTCGACAACAACGCGCTCTCGACCGGCCTCGACAAGGAGGACATCCAGCACGCCCTCAACGAGACCCTCAACAACCTGCGCGCCGCGCCGGTGATGAACGAGTGGCGCAGCACGAACCCGCCGCCGAACGTCGCGATCTTCCCGTTCCAGAACAGCACGAGCGAGCACATTGACTCGATGCTCGACGCGCTCCTCGGCGAGGCCGAGACGTGGCTCGTCGAGTCCGGCACCGTGCAGGTCATCTCGCGCGAGCGGCAGAACCAGATGGTGCGCGAGGTCGAGCACCAGCAGCAGCCGGTCTTCAACCCGGCACACGCGGCGCAGTACGGCAAGCAGCTCGGCGCGAAGTACTTCATCACCGGCAAGGTCTCCGGCAATGACGAGCGCAACCAGGACATGCGCCGCGTGCAGTACTTCCTCTTCCTCCAGGTCATCGACGTCGAGACGTCGGCCATCCGGTGGCAGCGGAAGACGTACATCACGAAGGCCGTGAAGTAACAGCCGTGAAGCGCCTCCTCCGTTACGCGCGGGCGGCGGCGCTCGTGGCCGCCCCGTGGCTCGTCGGCTGCGGCGGCCACGAGGCGCGCACGCTGAAGATGCGGACCGCCCTCGACGCGGGCAACGCGAAATCCGCGATCGCCGCCGTCGACGACGAGCTCGACGTGAAGAGCCCGAACGACCTGCCGTCGGACATCAAGGGGGACAACGCGATCCTCGTGCTGGACCGCGGGAGCATCCAGCAGGGCCTCGCCGACTTCTCGCTGTCGAAGCGAGACCTCGAGGCGGCCGACAAGTCGATCGACATGCTCGACCTCGCGCACAACGCGGGCGACTCCATCGGCGAGTACGTGTTCAGCGGATCGTCGGGGCGCTACCAGGCGCCACCGTACGAGAAGCTGATGATCAACACGCTCGACATGCTGAACTACCTCGAGACGAAGGACCTCAACGGGGCCCGCATCGAGGCGCGTCGTCTCTCGGTCATGCAGAAGTATTACCGCGACACGCTCGACCGGAAGGACAACCCGGTCCTCGGCCTCGGCAGCATGCTCGCGGGCTTCACCTACGAGAAGAGCGGCGAGACCGACGAGGCCCTCCGCTACTACGACGAGGCGCTGCAGTTCTCGGGGTTCGGCAGCCTCGGTGATGCGGTTCGCCGGCTGGCGCCGCAGGGCAGCTACAAGAGCCCGCGCCTCAACGCGCTCCTCAAGGAGCCGGCGCCTGCGGACGACGACTCGGGCGAGGTCCTCTTCGTCGTCGGCTACGGCCGCGTCGCGCACAAGATCTCGAACCGGATCCCGATCGGGCTCGCGCTCACGTACTTCGCGAGCTCGATCAGCCCGACCGACCGCGTCGCCGCGAACAAGCTCGCCGCGCAGGGGCTCGTCACCTGGGTCAACTTCCCCTCGCTCGCGCCCGGCCGCGGCAAGTGGGAGATCCCGGGCGCGCGCCTCGACGGGTCGTACGTGCAGCTCGAGGAGGCGGTCGACGTCGACCACCAGGTCCGCGAGGAGTGGAAGAGCATCGAGGGAAAGATCATCGTGAGCGCGATCACGCGGCTCATCGCGCGCGCCGCGCTCGGGCAGGGGATCCAGGCGGCCTCGGGCAAGAACAGCATCATCGGCCTCGTGGCGTCGCTCGGCGCGCAGGCCACGCTCACCGCGCTCGACACGCCCGACACGCGCAGCTGGGAGACGCTCCCGGCGCGCGTCGCGGTGGCCCGCGTCCGGGTGCCCGCGGGCCGTCACAAGATCCTCATCGACGCGCGCGGCTGGTCGCGCTCGCAAGAGGTCGTGGTCGAGAAGGGCAGCTGGCAGGTCGTCTCGCTCATGGCGCTCCGCTGAGCACCGCCGCCGCCGCCTGACGCGGCCCGTGTGCCGTGGTAGCCACGGCCCATGCGCGCCTACCTGCAGCTCCTCGAGACCATCCTCGAGCACGGCAAGGATCGCTCGGACCGGACGGGCACCGGCACCCGCGGCATCTTCGGCTACCAGATGCGCTTCGATCTCGCGGAGGGGTTCCCGCTCCTCACGACGAAGAAGCTGCACCTCAAATCGATCCTGCACGAGCTGCTCTGGTTCGTCCGCGGCGAGACGCACGTGAAGCCGCTGCAGGACGCGGGCGTGCGCATCTGGAACGAGTGGGCGACCGCCGAGCAGACCGCGCGCTTCGGCCGCCAGGAGGGCGACCTCGGGCCCGTCTACGGCCATCAGTGGCGGAACTTCGGCGCCACGCGCCGGCCCGACGGCACGTACGAGCGCGACGGCTTCGATCAGCTGAAGCGCGTCCTCCACGACATCCAGGAGAACCCGAGCAGCCGGCGCCTCATCGTCACCGGGTGGAACCCCAAGGAGGCGGCGGAGGTGGCGCTCCCGCCGTGCCACACGCTCTTCCAGTTCTACGTCCAGGGCGGCGAGCTGTCGTGCCAGCTCTACCAGCGCAGCGCCGACGTCTTCCTCGGCGTCCCCTTCAACATCGCGAGCTACGCGATGCTCACGATGATGGTCGCGCACGTCACCGGTCTGCGGCCCGGCACGTTCGTCCACACGTTCGGCGACGCGCATCTCTACACGAACCATCTCGAGCAGGCGCGCCTCCAGCTCACGCGCGAGCCGCGTCCGCTCCCGACGCTGCGCATCGATCCCGCGGCGCGTGACCTCTTCGAGATGCGCTTCGAGGACTTCACCCTCGAGGGCTACGACCCGCACCCGCACATCAAGGCCGAGGTGTCGGTATGAGCGCGCGCCTCCCTCTCTCGCTCGTCGTCGCGATGGCCGACGATCGCGCCATCGGCAAGGACGGCCAGGTGCCGTGGCGCATCCCCGAGGATCTCCGCTTCTTCAAGAACGTCACCATGGGCCACGCCATCGTCATGGGCCGCAAGACGTGGGACGAGGTCGGAAGGCCGCTGCCCGGCCGCCGCAACCTCGTCGTGAGCCGGACGCCGGGCCTCCGGCTCGAGGGCGCGGAGGTGTTCGGCTCGCTCGAGGAGGCGGTGATGGCGGCGCGTGCGAGCGATCCCGAGCCCTTCGTCATCGGCGGCTCGCACCTCTACGCGGCGGCGCTGCCGATCGCGACGCGTCTCTACCTGACCGAGGTGCACCGCACCGTCGAGGGGGCAGACACGTTCTTCCCGCCGTTCGACCGGAGCGAATGGCGCGAGGTGGAGCGCCGCGCCGCCGAGACGGAAGGGGTGGAGTTCGTCACGCTCGAGCGGTAGAAGCAGTGTCGTGAACGTCCGTTCCGCCCTGCTCTCGTGCTCCTGCGTGCTGGGGCTCGTCCTCGCGACGATGTCGACCTCGTGCCACGCGTTCGAGCCGTCGAGCAAGCCGACCGACGCGTGCCGGGCCGACTGCAAGAAGCTCGCGTCGCGCTCGTGCAGCGAGTCCGAGTGCGCGCGCGGCTGCGAGTTCATCCTCGACCGCCTCGTCGAGAAGGAAGGCAAGAACGTCGTCGCCTGCGTGGCCCGTGCGCCGCGCCGCTGCTCCGACGTGGTGTGGGCGGACTGCGCGTCGCGCGTCGGCGCCCATGTCGACGGCGGCCCGCCCGCTCCCGGCCCGCCCGAGGAATACGAATGATCGTCGAGATCCAGGACGACCTGAAGCGGAAGCTGCTCTTCGGCACGGCGCCGAAGCGGGTCGTCAGCCTCGTCCCGAGCGACACGTACAGCGTCGCGGCGCTCGGCTGCGGCGGCGCCCTCGTCGGCCGCACCGACTACTGCGAGCTTCCGGCCGAGGTCGTCGCCGGCATTCCGAGCGTGGGCGGCACGAAGAATCCCGACGTCGACGCGATCTGCGCGCTCGAGCCCGACCTCGTCATCGCCAACCAGGAAGAGAATACGAAGAAGGACCTCGAGGAGCTCGCGCAGCGCGGGATCAAGGTGCTCGTGTGCTTCCCGAAGCGCGCGGCCGACGGCATCGCTCATCTCGCGCGGCTCGCCAGGGTGTTCCGGGTCGATCAGGAGCCGGAGGTCCGCGCCCTGCTCAAGCAAGGCTACGAGGGCATTCGCGAGGCCGAGCGCGCGCGCGCTCGCCTCGAGCCAATCCCCACGTTCTGCCCGATCTGGATGGACCCGCTGATGACCATCAACGGCGACACCTTCATCAGCAGCATGCTCGACCTCGCCGGCGCCTCGAACGTCTTCGTGGACCGCGAGCGGCGCTATCCGCTCGCCGCCGATCTGGGGCTGCGCGAGGTTCCGCTGAACGGCGACCGCACGCGCGGGCGCGACGTGCGCTACCCGCGGATCACGAAGGAGGAGCTCGTCACCAGGGCGCCGTCGCTCGTGCTCCTCCCCGACGAGCCGCATCCGTTCAGCGAGGAGGACGCGGAGGTCTTCCGCGCGCTGCCCATCCCCGCCGCCGAGCGCCGCGCCATCGTGCGCACGGGCGGCAAGGATCTCTGCTGGTACGGCGCGTGGACCATCGAGGGCCTCACGCGCCTCCGCGCGCTCGTCGACGGATTCCGCTGATCTTCGTTCAGCGCACCGAGCGGTGGACGACGACCGGGTCGCCCGCGGAGCCGTCGCTCGCCTGGTGCCGGACCACCCACGTGATGTCGGCGCCCGGGGCGGAGACGCCCTGGAACGAGACCGGCGGCCCGAAGGCTGCGTAGGGCGAGAGCACGCCGGCGCCGATGACGTCGCTCGCGCCCGTCACGAGCAGGTGGGAGGCCTCGGGCAGCGTCGTGTGAGCGCCGACCGTGAGGAGGTTCGCGCTCGTGAGGAGCTCCGGCATCGGAGAGTCGCCGACGTCGACGGCGAGGACGACGCCGCCCTTCTTCGCGAACGACCCGAGCGGACCGGCCCACGTGGGCCCGACCGCCGCCGGGTCGACGGCGCTCGCGTCGTGGATGATGACGATGTCGTAGAAGCGGCTCAGCGCCGACGACGTGAGCGAGCCCGGCGAGGAGGCGTGGGTGAACTTGATCTTGCGGCTGATGCCGGCCGTGGCGAGGTACTTCAGCTGCGCGACGGCGGCGGGAGAGGCGCCGTCCTCGAACGACAGCACCCGGATGGGATCGGTGGTCGGGATGCTCATCGCGTTGACGAGCACCCTCGTCTGCGCAGAGCCGGGGCTCGCGTTGGTGTAGTCGTGGCCCACGAGGACCACGTCACCGGGGGTCGCGCCCTGGCATTCGCCGGCGACGCAGATGTTGGAGGCGCAGACCTTGCCGCAGGCTCCGCAGTTGAGCGGATCGCTCTCGACCGAGATGCATCGTCCCGCGCAGAAGACGAGGGGCGGCGTGCACGTGGTCTCGTTGCCGGCATCGACCTCGTACGGCGGCTTCACCGCGACGATGTCGCCGCCGTCACTCCCGCCGTCCGCGGGCGTGGGCTCGGCATCGGGAACCGCTCCGTCGGGGAGGGGCGCCTGGTCGATCTGCGAGGGCGGCGCGTCCGCGGGGGTGGCCACGCACACGTCGCCGTCGAGCACGAAGCCCTCGCGGCAGCGGCCACCGACGAGCGCATTCTCGATCCCGCAGCCGGCGACCAGCAGGAGAACGAAGGACGGAAGGACGGAGAAGGTTTTCACGGCTCACCTCGGTTACCAGAAGAAGGAGAAGGCATACCGACCGTGGACCGCCCGCCGACCGTCCCGGTCACGATGAACTCGACCCGGCGGTTCCGGATCTCGGGCAGAGCGGTGGGAACGAGCAGCTTCGACTTGCCGTAACCCACGACGCGGAGGCGCTGCTCCTGCACGCCGAAGTGCACGAGCATCGCGCGCGTGCTCGCGGCGCGGGCTTCGGACAGTCGCATGTTGAAGTCGTCGGTGCCGCGCGCGTCGGCGTGACCCTCGATGCTCACCTCGAGGATCTCCGGATGCTGGGTGAGCAGCCGCGCCACGTTGCGGACCAGGCCGAAGCTCCGCGACCGGATGCGCGGGCTACCGAACTCGAAGTGGATGACATCGTCGAGCACGATGCGGTCGTCGACGAGCGTGACCTGTGGGGTCGGACAGCCCGCCGGGACCTCCTCGGAAGCGTCGTCGATGATCGGGCAGTAGTCGTCGGCCTGGGCGACGCCGTCGAACTCGGGGTAGGGAGCCGGAGCCCGTTCGGGGAGGACCGGCGGCGCGGCGGGCCTTCGCTCGGTCGCGCCGAGGCTGACCTGGAGCCCCGCCCAGAGGACGTGGGCGTCGTCGGGCCGGAACGTCACGTCCGACTGCATGATCTGGGTGAAGCCGACGAAGGGACCGACATCCCACCGGCCCTTGCGCGAGACGCGGAAGTCCCACCCGAGGTGCGCGTCGAGCGCGACGCGTGACTCGCCGCCGGTCTGCGCGATGCCGCCGTTGGCGTCGATCCAGGGACCGGCGACCATCATCCCGCCGAGCGGCCGGAAGCGGACGCCGACCGTGCCGGTGAAGGCGCTGCCCGTCGACTGCTTGGCGACCGTGGTGTCGGTCGGCGCCTGGTCGGAGGAGAGGACGATGGCGCCCCCCGAGGCCTGGAAGCCGAACACGTTGCCGACGGGGAGCTCCACGGTGGCCGAGCCACCGCCGCCCGCGCCGAACTCGTGTTCCTGGGTACCGCCGATGGCGTGGGCTGCGCCGCCGGTCACGTGGACCCGGGGCTCGTCCGCGTTCGCGACGCCGGCCCAGAGAAGGGCCGAGAGGATGCTCAAGGTATTTATCCGCACGTCTGGCCCAACGGCCCGACCGCGAGCGGAATTAACGGGTGCGCGGATCGGTGACGAGCAGCGCGAAGACTGCGTGGTCTAGCCAGCGGCCGTGGCAGCGCTCGGCCTGGCGAGCGATGCCCTCGAAACGGAACCCGAGGCGCCGGATGACCGCGAGCGACAGGTGATTGTCGGTCGCCGCCGCCACGCGGACGCGATGCGCGTTCAGCGGACCGAACGCCCAGTCCAGTACGGCCTTGCCGGCCTCGCTCATCAGGCCCCGACCCTCGGTATCCTTGCGGAGCCAGTAGCCGAGCTCGACGCTCTCGTGCAGATGGGCGAACGCCTCGAGGCCGATCACGCCGATGAACTTGCGGGTGGCGCGGTCACGGATCGAAAAGCGGCACGCGCGCGACGCGTCCCAGTCGGAGGCGCTCGCCTCCGCGTAGCGGGCGCTCGACTCGAGATCGCTGTTGAAGGGCACCCAGGGCAGCCACGGCTCGAGCGAGGCGCGGGAGCTCTCGACCGAGTTCCACAGGTCGCGGGAGTCGGTCGCGTCGAGCGGGTGCAGGAGGAGGCGCGCCGTCTCGAGCGGACGTGAGCGAACCTCGGTTCGAGGAGGTACGGCCAGCACCTGGCCAGCCTACCACCGGTTGGCCGCTCAGCGCCTCAACGCCGGAGGCTCGGGGTAAGCGGCGACGACGTTCTTCGCCGGGCGGTCGATGCGCTCGACGGGGCTGGTCACGAGATCACGCCCGTCGGCCGCGAAGTAGAGGGCCTCGCCCGGCTTCGGCTCGCCCGGGTTCGGGACGATCGCCCCGTTTCCGAAGAACTTCAGGCCGCCGTGGAGCCGTCGACGCACCGCGAGGTGGCCCTGCAGAAAATCGCCGGTCCGCCGGTCGCGGACCGCGACGCAGAAGCCGTCCTTGAAGTGGTACTCGGTGTTGCGCGTCACGTAGACGCGATGCCGGCGCCGTTCCGGCGTCTGGGTCGTACCGGTCGCCCGCGATGCTGCTGCCTGGCCCATGCCCGCGAGGATGTGGGACAGGTGGGACGTCGGCCAAGTTTTGCGGGCTAGGGACGCATCGTCGCGGGGTCGATGGGCACGTTGATCTGCGCGTTCGAGAACGTGATCTCGATGGCGTCCGACTTGCCCTCGAGCAGCTTCGCGCGGACCGGCAGCGTGAGGGTCCGGTCGAGCACGATCGTGAAGCCGCGCACGTTGGCGCTGCGGTCCCGGGCGACGCCGGTGATCTCGACCTCCTGGCCGCGCGACCCGCTGAGCACGTACCGATCCTTGAGCAGGCCGAGGTCGCCGCCGAGGAGCGCGCGCAGGTCGCCGAGCGCCTTCGACACGTTCGCGCCCGACGAGGGGACGGTCGCCTTCGAGGAGCGCGTCTTGTAGGAGAGCCCCTCGGGGCCGATGAAGTAGATGACGTCGTCCGGCGCGAGGAGCTCCCACCGCATGCGGTCGGGGTCCACGTAGGAGAGCTCGCCGTTCGACTTCACGCTCGTCGCGAGGAGCGACAGCTTCCGGTCCTGCACGAAGCCGGCCTTCAAGGTCCGCACGCCCTTGCGCGCGCGGGCGATGTCGGCGAGCAGCGGGTCGAGCTTCGCGCCCTCGAGCCGCTCACCGGCGTCGGGAGCTCCGGCGTCGGCGGGCGACTGCGCGCGGGCGGCCGGCGCGGTCACGAGACCGAGCGCGAGCACGAGCGGCGTCAGCAAGCGGGACCATCTCATTGCGGGCCTCGGTATCTCGGGGGCTTGGCGCCAGGACCCATCAGCGGGCCGCCGGCGCGTTCACGACCCTCGCCGTACCGCTGCGGGTCGGCGAGCACATCATCATCGGCGACCGTCTCGAGCGCGTCGGGCGGCACCCGACCGCCCTTCATGGAGACGATGGAGGAGAGGTCGATCTTCACGAACTTGCCGGAAAGGTGCGGACCTTCCGACACCCAGGCGGCCCGGGCCGTCAGATCGAAGACGACGCCGTGCGTCGCGATGAGCGCGTCGATGCTGCGCCGGTCCCCGAGCAGGCACGTCTGGCCGCCCGCGCAGCGGTGATCCCGCAGCATGCCGACCGCGCTCGCGATGGTGGCGGCGTGCGGGCCGACGGCCGCGACGAGCTCGTCCGCGCGCGCCCGCCGCGGAAGCGTGGTCGTGCTCGCGCGGACCTTCTGGTCACGCGGGTCGTCGCGGAGCGGTCCCTCGAAGTGGTTCGTCACCGCCATGCGCGCCGGGTCCTCGCCCTCGCGGACGAACGCCGGGACGCCGGGCGCGCGCTCCACGACCGCGAAGTGGCCCTTCGCGTCGCCGACGAAGACGAGGTGCGAGACCATGACCTCCTGGCGCGCGAGGATCGCGATCGCCTCCGCCGCGTCGTGCGCTTGCTCGAGCGTCTCGCGGAGCGAGAACGCGACCGGGAGGCCGGTGGTGCTCGGCTCGCGCGCGCGGCCGCCGTTCACCGCGACCGCCACGCCCTCCGCGTTCATCCCGGTGACCACGCCGACGAGACCCGGCCACGCGACGCTCGCGAACGGGATCTTGCCGTCCTCGTGCACGACGAACACCGCCTTGTCCTGGTCGAACACGTCGGCGGCCTCGAAGTCGAAGGCGCGTGCGAAGAGCGCGTGGTTGTCGGCGGTGGCGGCGGGGCCGAGGCCGAAGGCGGTGCATCCGAGCAGCGGCGAGTGCTCGAAGCTGAGCGCGATGTCGTAGAGCGCGTGGAGGAACACCATGCGCGGGTACGTTGGCATGTGCGTCGCGAACGGGTCGGGCGTGAACGCTGCCGCCTCGGCGGCCAGCTCCCGGCGACGCGGCTCGGGGAAGCCGGCGTCGACGTGCCGGTAGCGTAGGCGGCCGGCGTCGAACATGATCATGCGCGCCGGCGCGAACGGCACCACGCTCGCGAAGCCGTCCCACATCACGCCCTCGTTCGCGAGCATGCGGTCGCGGAGGAGCGTGCTGTGCTGGGTGCCGATCTCCTCGGGCGATCCGGCGAGGTACGCGAGCCGGACGCCTCGTACCGTGGACCAGCCGCCCCCGGCACGCCGGACGCCGTCGTGCTCCTCCAGCGTGAGCGCCCGGGGATGGATGGGCGGCGGCGCGAGCTTCGCCAGCTGGCCGATCGCAACGTGCGCGGCGAACGGGAGCGCCACGATCCCGGCGAGCGCGATGAGCTTCTTCCGGTGACGCCGCGCGAAGCTCATGCCCGCTCCAGGTGCTTGTCACCGAGCGCGCGCACCACCGTACGGACGATGCGCCACGGATCGCGGACGGCGTGGAAGTGGGTCACGCGGTCGTCCGGGTAGAGCACCTCGACGTCGACCTCGACGATCGGCACGTTGGCCCACACCGCCCGGAGCAGGATCTCGGCCTCGAAGTCGTAGCCGCGGCCGCGCGCGGCGAGCGCCAGCGTCTTCGCGACCGGGTAGAGGCGTAGCCCGCACTGGGTGTCGCGGAGCGCCTTGCCCGCGAAGTGCGAGATGAAGAAGTTCGAGATCCGGTTCGACAGCTGGTTCTTCCGCGGCGCGCCGGCGGCGGCGAGGCCACGCACGCCGAGGACGAGGGCGCCGTCGTCGGTGGTCGCCTCGAGGAGCTCGCGCGCGGCCGAGGCGGGGTGCTGGCCGTCGGCATCGACGGTCAGCGCCTTGCCGTACCCGCGGGCGCTGGCCTCGCGGAGCCCCGTGAGCAGCGCGGCACCCTTGCCCCGGTTCTCGGTGTGCCGGACCACCGTCACGCCCGCTTCGCGCGCCACGGCGGCCGTCCCGTCACTCGATCCATCGTCGATCACGAGGATCGACTCCGCGAGCGCCGGCAGCTCGGCGCGAAGGTCCACGAGCACCTTGCCGAGCGTTCGCTCGGCCTGGAACGCCGGGACGAGAACGCAGGCGGCCTTCGTCATCAGCGCCGGATCTTGCACGTTGACCTGCCTGCGCGCAAAGGCTACCGGCGCCGCGTGACGATCGCCCTGAACATCGAGCATGGGCCGCACCGCGGCCTCACCCGGGCTGAGCTAACCCGTCGCATACGTGCGATGATCCGGCTCCTTCAATTGGACAAATCGGAGGTTTCATTCACGCTAACCGACGATCAAACAATCCATGATCTGAACCGGACGTATCGCCACAAGGACCGGCCCACCGATGTCCTGGCTTTTGCGATGCACGAGGGCGAGTACGGCGCCCTCGCCGGCCACGTCCTCGGCGACGTGATCGTGAGCGTTCCCACGGCCCGGCGGCAGGCCGAAGAGCGGGGCAGGCCCGTCCTCGACGAGGTGACCATGCTCCTCGCCCACGGGCTCCTCCATCTCCTCGGATGGGACCACGAGACCGCCGCGAAGGATCGTCGCATGCGCGCCGAGACGGACCGCCTGGTCGAAGCCGCAGGCGCTGCACCCGTCTCAAAGGCAGCAGCTGTGAAGCCTCTCTCGCGGAACCTTGCGCGGACTCCTACGCCGAAGAAGAGGGCGCGGCGCGCCTAGCGGGGAGCGGAGCGGGACGCGAAGGGCCAGATCACCGTGGAATTGGTGTGTGTCCATGGGTCCATGGCGCTCACGAAAACGCTAAAGGCCCATGTTTTTCGCTTGCCCGGATGGAACGGCGGGTGTTAGCCATGAAGCCAGGAGCGGTTTCGAGCCTGAAAATTCGGGTCCGCGACGGCTTTCAGAGCGACGACGAACGACGGCACGACGGCTCGAACCACCCCCGTCCGAGGCGAGGCGACACGCGATGGCACGTTTGATCATCGCCAGAGCCGGGTAGGAAACACGTTACATGCGGCGTGGCGTGCGTCACGTCAGCCGCCACCCGACAGGAGATTCACCAATGGCTGCTGCGAAGCGCTTGACCAAGGCCCAGGTTATTTCTGAGATTGCCACCTACGCGGAGCTCGACAAGAAGAGCATCGGTAAGGTGTTTGAGGGCATGACGGATCTCATCAAGAAGCAGCTCGGCCCGCGCGGCCCGGGCGAGTTCGTGATCCCCGGCCTCCTCAAGCTGAAGACCGTGAAGAAGAAGGCGATCCCGGCGGGCGAGCGCCGCAACCCCTTCACCGGCCAGATGCAGAACTTCCCGGCGAAGCCGGCGTCGAAGAAGGTTCGCGCGACCGCCCTCAAGGCGCTCAAGGACCTCATCCAGTGACGGCCTGGCGAGCGCGGCGCGCCTCGTGGCTCAGGCCACGCGAGCGCGCCGTGCCCGCACCACCGCAGTGCTCACCGTGCCCAGCACGAGCAGGAGCAGCGGCAGGTCTCCGAAGCGCACGAACGCCGTAGGGGGCGTCTCGAGCAGCGCCGGCGAGGTGACGAGCGTGCCCGGGATGTCGAGGTCGTAGCGCGCGCGCACGCGGCCGGCGGCGTCCACGAAGCTCGTCGGCCCCTTGTTGACCGCGCGAACGAGATCGCGGCGCGTCTCCACCGCGCGCAATACCGCGAGCCGCAGGTGCAGCTCGCCCTCGGCGCTGCCGGCGAACCAGGCGTCGTTCGTGATGTTCACGAGGACGTTCGGCAGGAGCTCCATCGCCTCGCGGCCCGCCTCGGGGAGCGTGTCCTCGTAGCAGTCGAGAACCGACGCGCGGATCGCGCCCGAGGTGAAGACCACGGGCTCGTGCCCTGGGAGGAGGCCGGTGCCCTTCGCGAAGACCTCGCGGAGCCACGGGAACGTGTCGGCCAGCGGGACCGTCTCGCCGAACCAGAGCAGATGGCGCTTGTCGTACGGCGCGGAGAGCCGCCCATCGCTCGTCGCAAGGATCGCCGAGTTGTACCCGAGCCCCTTGCTGCCCGACAGATAGGCCCCGGTGAGCACCGGGCCGTGGACGCCGGCCTGCAGCACCGCCCGCCGGCCGGGGAGCCCGACGCGCGAGGCGTGCGGCAGCGTGAAGGGGTACGCCGACTCCGGCCACACCGTCAGATCGGTGCCTCGGTCCTCCGCCCGGTGGGTGAGGGTCGTGAGCCTTTCGATCATCGCGGCGGCGCGCGTCGCGTCCCACCGCTCCGAGGCCTCGAAGCCAGGGTTCACGAGGGTGATCGTGACGTGCGGGGCGGCGTCGCGCGCCCGGTCGACGGAGGCCATCCGCGCCGCGCCGTACGCGAGCATGAGCCCGAGGATGGCCGCCGCCGCGGCGAGGGGCGCGACCAGGGCCCGCGCAGCTCGCTCGGCGCGGTACCGGAACACGCCGTGCGCCGCGAGCCCCGACGCGAGCGCGACGAGCAGGCTGACGCCACGCTCGCCCACCACGTCGGCCACCTGCACGAGCGCCGGCCACGGCGTGAGGCCGCCCGCGGGCGTCCACGGGAAGATCGCGGGAACGAACGTGGCCACGTACACGCCGATGCCGAACGCGAGGAACGCCGGCACGCGGGGAAGGCGCCGCGCGAGCAGCTGCGTGAGGAGCGCGCCGAGCACCCAGGGCACCGCCTGCCCGGCGGCGAGCAGCACGAGCGCCAGGTAGGCGGCCGCGAGCGGCAACGGCGTGAAGCTCGTGATGACCGCCGGCACGAACCGCAGGGCGAGCAGGTTCGCCCCGAGCCCGAACGCGAGGCCCACGAGGAGACCCGGCCGGTACCGAGGAGCCCCGTTCAGCGCAAACGCGAAGCCGGCGAGCCCGAGGAGCACGCCGGCGTGGAGATCGAACGGCGGCGACGTCGTCGCGAAGACGACGCCGCTCACGAGGCCGAGGAGCGCGCGCGTGCGGCCGTTCACGAGCCGCACGCCATCAGGCCGTCACGCTCACCAGTAGAAGGTGAGGCCGCCCTGGAAGATGCCGCCGCCCGAGGTGTTCGTCGTCCGGCCGTTGCCGTCGGTGAACTCGGGGTACTGGTCCTTGTGGTCGTCGATGCGCCCGCGGATGAAGCCGCGGAAGTCGAAGTTGAGGGCGACCACGCGCGAGAGGCGGAACTCGAGACCGATGCCGGCCTGCCCCCCGAAGTAGCCGTAGTGGTACTCGTCCGAGTCGTACCCATTGCGGTCGTCCGTGGCGGTGGCGCCCTGCCAGCCGAAGCCGCCGACGAGGTACACCTGCGTCTTGCTGCGCGGGTTGAGGAACACGAGGCCGTTGAAGCCGAGCGCGGTCTCGTGGCGGCGGAACCCGTTGTAGTCACGGCCCCCCGCGAAATCGAGATCCGCCTCGATGGCGAACGACGGCGTGGGACGGAACCGCAGACCGAGGCCCACCATTCCCATGCCCGCGTTGTCGTCACGACCGCCGCCGAGGAGGAGGCCTCCGAGGTGGAGGTTCATGCCCCACTCGCGCTTCGCCACGGGCCGCCGCGGCACGTAGTAGTACGCCGGCGGGGCCTGGCGCGGCTGGATCACCACCGTGGTCGGCGGCGGCTGGTAGACGACCACGGGCGGCGGCGGCGCCTTCTCCTTGGCGGCAGGAGCTTCCGAGGGGAGCGGCTGCAGATCCTTGTTCTGCCCCGCGGCTGGAGGCGCGGTCTCACCGCAGAACCAGCTGCCCGGCGGGCAATCCTTGGTCTCCCCCTGGGCGCGTGCATTCGTCGCGACCGGCAGCGCGAGTGCGCACGCAACGGGCATCGCGACCGCCAGCTTCTTCGAGAACGACCTGAACCTGCTGCTCATGTGGAGGAACCCCGGAGAAAAAGGAGCGACGACCGGCTCCTGCCGACGACGTCAGGATGCTACCAAAGCAACCCAGGTGCCACGCCGAATCCGCGTGCGACCCGGGCCCTGACCGGGATTTAATGGGTGACCTCCGGCGGGAGGCCCGCGGCTGTGTCCGATGGTTCACGACCGCACGACAACCGGAGTCCGGTCTCGTGCTCCCGGCGCCGGTCGTGTACTGAGGTCTGAGAAGAGAGGCAGTCTTGGCAACGGTTCGGCTCAAGCCGGGTCACGTCCAGCCCGTGTGGGCGGGTCACCCGTGGGTTTATGCACAGGCCATCGACCGCGTCGAAGGCGGAGCGACGCGCGGCGACGAGGTCAGCGTGGTGGATCCCCGCGGCAACCTCCTCGGTCGCGGTCTCTACTCACCAGGCTCCGCGATCCCGGTGCGGCTGCTCGTCCGCGACGCGGACACGCCGATCGACACGAGCCTCTTCCGTCACAAATTCGAGCGTGCGCTCGCGCTCCGGCAATCGCTGGGCATCGGCACCACCCCCGAGACGACGGGATACCGGCTCGTGCACGCGGAAGGCGACGGGCTCCCCGGCCTCATCGTCGACCGCTTCGGCGACGTGCTCGTGGTGCAGCTCCTCACGGTCGGCATGAAGGACCGCGAAGCGATGATCTTCGAGGCGCTCGGCCAGGTCTTCCACCCGCGCGCGATCATCGACCGCACGCCGCCCGGCGCGGCCAAGGCCGAGGGGTTCGTGGAGGGCAAGGGCGTCGTGCGCGGCGAGGACCCGCACGGCATCACGTTCACCGAGCGCGGTGTTCAGTGGTCGCTGAGCAGTGACGTCGGTCAGAAGACGGGCTTCTACTTCGACCAGCGTGACCTCCGCGGGCGCGTCGAGTCGCTCGCCCGCGGCAAGCGCGTGCTCGATGCGTATTCGTACGTCGGGGCATTCGGCATCGCTGCCGCCCGCGGCGGCGCGGCCGAGGTGATCTGCGTCGACGAGAGCGCGGCGGCCATCGAGACCGGCGCCGAGCAGGCGCGCCTCAACGGCGTCGAGAAGGTCGT
The DNA here is from genome assembly GCA_028287035.1 of Labilithrix sp. The sequence continues at coordinate 20,971 of JAQBQL010000092.1, forward strand.
CAGCTACCAGCGGGCCGATGCCCGGCGCGTGCTCGCCGACGCGAAGGGGACGTTCGACCTCACCATCGTCGACCCCCCGCGCCTCGCGCCGACCCGCGGCGCGCGCGAGCAGGCGCTCGTCATGTACGCGAAGCTCGCCGAGCTCGGCTGCCGGGCCACGCGCCCCGACGGTCTGCTCGTGCTGTGCTCGTGCTCCAGCGCGGTCGACCTCTTCGCGCTGACCAGGGCGCTCGCGACCGGCGCGGTCCGCGCCAACGTGCACGCCACCGTCGTCGAGCGCTCCTTCCAGGGCGCCGATCATCCGGTGCCCGCCGCGTTTGCCGAAGGGCTGTACCTGAAGGCGATCGTGGCGCGCGTGGAGACGCGATGACCCCCCTCGCCGCGCTGCCCGTGGGGGCCGCGGCGGGCCTCACCGGGCTCCTCTTCGATCTCGACGACACGGTGCTCACGCACGGAGTCCTCACCCGCGAGGCGTACGAGGCGCTCTGGAGCATGCACGAGGCGGGGCTGGCGCTGGTCGCGGTGACCGGGCGGCCGAGTGGCTGGGGCGAGGTCGTCGCGCGGCAGTGGCCGATCGACGGCGCGGTGACCGAGAACGGCGCCGTGCACGTGGTCCGCGAGGGGATGCGCGTGCGGGTGATCGCCGACGGCACCGATCGCGAGGTCGCGGCGCGGCGGGCGCGGCTCGAGGCGCTCGTGACGGAGGTGTCCGCCCGGCTGCCGGACGTGAAGCTCGCCGACGACAACCTCGCGCGCCGCTCCGACGTCACGTGGGACATCGGCGAGAACGATCGGCAGCCGCCCGTGGTCGTCGCCGAGCTCCAGCGCCTCATCCTCGCGGCGGGAGCGCGCACGACGCGTTCGAGCGTGCACGTGCACGCCACCTACGAGCGGGACGACAAGGCGACCGGCGCGGTCCGGTTCCTGGTGAGCCGGTTCGGCGCCGATGCGGGCGCCGCACGCACGCGCTGGGCCTTCGTCGGCGACAGCGGGAACGACGCGGCGTGCTTCGCCGGCTTCGTCCACACGTTCGGCGTCGCGAACGTGCGGCCGTACGCGGGATCGCTGAGCGTACCGCCGCGCTGGATCACGAGCGCCGAGCGGGGCGCTGGTTTCGCGGAGCTCGCGCGCACGCTCGTGAGCGCGCGTCGCGCCGCCGCCTCCTCGCGCTGACCGCGGCTCAGCCGCCGCGCAGGAGGGCCCGCACGTCCATGGCGAGCGCCTGATCGAACCAGATGGGCAGGACGACCTGGCCGACGAGCTCGGCGACCGGCAACGGGAGATCCGCGAGCACGGCCGGGAAGGACGGCGCGGCGATGCGCCGGTACGGATTGGTGGCGGCGCCGACGTGGCCGTAGACATGGAAGCCGGACGCGCCGAGCGCCTCGGGGCTGCGCGGACGAGGATCGGCGGGGTCGTCGACCACCCGGCAGCCGGTGCACGCACCCTCCGCATGGAGCGCCGCGTAGGCGCCGGCGTCGATGGCGGGAAAGAGGAGCGCGAGGCCGATCGGTGACGAGGCCTCCTTCGCAGACCAGGCCCTTCCGATCTCGCCGAGCACGGGCGAGCTCCCCGTCACGAGGAGCGGATAGCCACCGAGCGCGTGCTCGTGCAGCGCGCCGCCGTCCGCGGCCGTGGGGACATCGAAGACCGCCTCGCGGACCCGTCGCTCCGCGCCCCGGTAGCCGGCGAGCTCACCCTCGGCCTCGATCGTCGCCGCCGCCGCCCGGTCCTCGGCGAGCACGCCGAGGGCGCCGTCGGACAGCGACGGGGTCGCGTCGGCCGGGATCGGGCCGCGCTCGCCGCCCATGAAGAACGCCACGTGCCCCCGCCGGTCCACCGCGAACCAGTCGGAGTCGAGCCGCGGGCCCGCGATCCCGCGCGCCGCCTCGCGCATCGTGCCGAGCAGCTCCTGCATCCCCTTGGTCGAGCCGCTGGACATCGCTGGTACCCTCGATTTGTCCGATCTGGGACTCTTGCACGGACCAGTTTGCGCTCATGATCCGTGGATGCAACAGGTTCTCACGCAGGCGTCGCCTCGACTAGACTCGGCGTCCACCATGTCCAAGAGCCCCGAGCTGCTCGCGCTCGCGTCGAAGCACCTCTACCCGAACTACCGGCCCTCGCCGATCGTCCTCGCCCGCGGCAAGGGCTGCGAGGTGTTCGACGTCGACGGTCGGCGCTGGCTCGACCTCATGGCGGGCGTCGCCGTGTCGTCGGTCGGGCACGCGCATCCGAGGCTCGTGAGCGCGGTGGCCGAGCAGGCGGGGCGCCTGATGCACGTGTCGAACTACTTCTACAACGAGCAGAACATCCTGCTTGCGCGCGATCTCTGCGCGAAGTCGGGCTTCGATCGCGCGCTCTTCGGCAACTCCGGCGCGGAGGCCAACGAGGCGCTCTTCAAGCTCGCGCGCCGGCACTTCTGGAACCTCGGCGACAAGGGCCGCACCACGATCCTCGCGTTCGACAACGCCTTCCACGGCCGCACCATGGGCGCGCTCTCGATGACCGGCACGCCGAAGTACCGCGAGGGGTTCGGCGCAGTCGAGGGCGTCGTGCACGTCCCGTACGGCGATCTCGACGCGGTGAAGGCCAAGATGGGCCCGCACGTCGCGGCCGTCATGTTCGAGCCGGTGCAGGGCGAGGGCGGCGTGCTGCCGGCGCCGGCCGGCTTCGCGCACGGTCTTCGCGAAGCGTGCGACGAGCACGGCGCGCTCCTCTTCTTCGACGAGGTGCAGACCGGGATCGGGCGGCTCGGCCGCTGGTTCGGCTACTCGGACAGCAGCGTGAAGCCCGACGCGGTGTCGCTCGCGAAGGGCCTCGGCGGCGGCTTCCCGATCGGCGCGATCCTCACCACCGAGGCGCTCGCCGGCGCGCTTCCCGCCGGGACGCACGGCTCCACGTACGGCGGCAACCCGCTCGCCTCGTGCACGGCGCGGACGGTTCTCCAGATCCTCGAGGAGGAGGACCTCGTCGCGGGCGCGAAGACGAAGGGGCAGGCGCTCTCGACCATGCTCGAGACGGTCGCCCGCGACCTGCCGAACGTCTGCGAGAAGGAGCGCGGCGAAGGCCTCCTCCGCGGGCTCGTGCTGAAGCCCGGGTTCCTCGCGCGCGACGTGCTGCCGAAGCTCGCCGACGCGGGCGTGCTCCTCACGGCGGCCGGTGATCGCGTGCTCCGCTTCACGCCGCCGCTCGTCGTGACCGAGGCGCAGCTCACCGAGGGCGTCGCGGTCGTGCGCAAGGTCCTGACCGCGCTCTCTACCTGAGGTCGCGGTCCGAGCGAGCGCGGCAGGTGACTCGCCGCGCTTGACTCGGCGCGCCACGAGGGCCAAACGGGCAGGGGCATGGACGCGTCGCGTAGCTCGTCGGCCTCTGCCTGCCCGGGCTGCGGCAAGCCGCTCGACCCGCTGCGCGCCGGGCACGTCGCGATCCTCGAGGGCGGCTTCCGCTACTTCTGCGGCCCCGAGTGCAAGCTGCTGTACGTCGACGTTGCTTCGAAGCGGATCTCGCTCGAGGCGCTGACCGCGGAGCCCCCGAGTGTCGCGCCGCCGAGCGTGGCGGCCCGGAGCGTGGCGCCGCCGAGCGTGGCTCCTCCGAGCGTCACGGTGAGCGGCGTCACGAGCGTCGGGGCTCGCAGCGTCACCATCCGCGAGGTGACGGAGCCCTCGCCCGTGCATGTTCCGTCCTTCCCGTCGCCGTCCTCCTCACCGTCGCCGGTGAGCGCGGCGCGCGCGAGCGTCTCGCCCCGCAGCGCGCCGGCCGCCGAGGACGAGGCGCCCCCGGCCACGCTGCGATCCGGCGACCCCGCGAGCGACGACCCGGCGTCCGTGCCGGGCGCAGACCCGGCCGAGGAGGGCGAGGAGGCCGTCGTCGAAGCGCAGCCGCCGTCGCTCGCTCGGCCGCGTCCCGAGCCCGTCCCGCTCCGCGCGAGCGTCGCCGCCGCTGCGCCGGTCGTCGGCATTGCCTTCGGAGTCGCGGCGTTCGTCGTCTCGCTCGCTGGCGCCGCGGGCGCGCCGCTTCGCCTGCCGTTCGCGGCGCTCTCGCTCCTCGTGCTGGTCGTGACCACTCTCCTCGCGGCTCGTGATCCGAGCGAGCCCGGGTCGGGCTTCGTGATCGGGCCCGTGCTCCTCGCCGCCGCTGGCGCGCTCCTGTCGCTGACCACGCACGACCCGCACGCCGAGGCGCACGTCGCCTTCGTCGGCCTCGCCTCCGCGTCGGTCCTCCTCGTCATGCAGATGATCACGTGGTCACGCCGCGACGTGGCAGAGGCGAGGGCGCGCATCCTCGCCGGCCTCGACGTCACGGTGCGTGTCGTCACGGGCGCGGGCGAAGGCTCCGAGGAGATCGCCGCCGCGGCGGTGAAGCCCGGCGAGCAGGTGGTCATCGAGGCCGGCGAGGTGGTCGGCGTGGATGGCATCGTCACCGGCGGTGAGGCGGAGGTCGCGCCGTGGCTCGACTCGCCGGTGGTGCTCGTGAAGCGCGAGGGCGACCCGGTGGTCGCCGGCGCGACGGTGCTGTCCGGACGGCTCCGCGTGACCAGCACGTTCGCGGGGGGCGACCGCGCGTGGGTCCGCCTGCACCAGCTCGCCTCGGCGCGCATCGACGTGGCATCCCCGCTGGTCGTGCTCGCGCGGCAGACCGCGGAGCGCGGCGCGCCGATCGCCGCGCTGCTCGTGGGCGGCGCCACGTACGCGAACAACGGCACGTGGCCGGACGTCCTCGTCGCGGCGAGCGCCGGCGC
>JAQBQL010000239.1 GCA_028287035.1 Labilithrix sp.
ATCGCGAAGGCGCAGCTCCCGAACGAGGCCGAGGGCGTTGCCAAGAAGCAGCTGAAGCGGCTCCGGAACATGCAGGTCGGCTCGGCGGAGTACACCGTCGTTCGCACCTACCTCGACTGGATCCTCGACCTGCCGTGGACCAACAGCACGCCCGACAACCTCGAGATCGCCAAGGTTCGCGAGGTGCTCGACGAGGACCACTACGGCCTGGAGAAGGTGAAGAAGCGCATCCTCGAGTACCTCGCCGTCAGGAAGCTGAAGAAGGACAAGAAGGGGCCGATCCTCTGCCTCATCGGGCCTCCCGGTGTCGGTAAGACGTCGCTCGGCCGGTCGATCGCGCGCGCGCTCGGTCGCAAGTTCCACCGTATCTCGCTCGGCGGCGTCAACGACGAAGCGGCCATCCGTGGCCACCGCCGTACGTACGTCGGCGCGCTCCCGGGTCAGGTCATCCAGGGCATGAAGAAGGTCGGGACGACGAACCCGGTCTTCATGCTCGACGAGATCGACAAGATAGGCCACGACTTCCGCGGCGATCCCGCGGCGGCGCTCCTCGAGGTCCTCGACCCCGAGCAGAACACCACGTTCGCCGACCACTACCTCGAGATCCCGTTCGACCTGTCGAAGGTCTTGTTCGTCGCCACGGCGAACGTCGCGGATCAGATCCCCCCGCCGCTGCGTGCCCGCATGGAGATCCTCTAGATCCCCGGCTACACGCGGAACGAGAAGCTCGCCATCGCGCGCCAGCACCTCATCCCGAAGCAGATCGAGGAGCACGGCATCACGAAGGAGATGCTCGACATCCAGGACACCGCGGTCGACTCGATCATCGACCACTACACGCGCGAAGCGGGCGTTCGTACGCTCGAGCGTCAGATCGCGAGCGTCATCCGCGGCGTCGCCGTGAAGATTGCCGAGGGTGACCTCACGCCTCGCGTCATCAAGGACGAGGCGGGCGTCATCGAGTTCCTCGGCGCGCCCCGCTACACGAGCGAGGTGGCCGAGCGCACCGAAGAAGCAGGCGTCGCGACCGGCCTCGCGTGGACGAGCGTCGGCGGCGAGATCCTCTTCATCGAGGCGACGAAGATGTACGGCACCGGCAAGCTGCAGCTCACCGGGCAGCTCGGCGACGTCATGAAGGAGTCCGCGCAGGCGGCTCTGTCGTACGTCCGCACGAACGCCGAGCGCTTCGGCATCGCGAAGGACTTCCTCGACAAGAGCGACATCCACATCCACATCCCCGCGGGCGGCATGCCCAAGGACGGACCGTCGGCCGGCGTCACGATGTTCACCGCGCTCGTCTCGATGCTCACGGGCGTTCGCGTCCGTCACGACGTCGCGATGACCGGCGAGATCACGCTGCGCGGCCGCGTGCTGCCGATCGGCGGCCTCAAGGAGAAGGTGCTCGCGGCCCACCGCGCCGGCATCAAGCGCGTCATCATCCCCGAGCGCAACAAGGCGGACCTCGACGAGGTGCCGGCCGAGATCAAGAACGACCTCGAGTTCATCGCGTGCACGAAGATGGACCAGGTTCTCGAGGCCGCCCTCGAGGACAAGCTGGCCCCGAAGCCCGCGGGCGAGGCGCCGGTCGTCGCGCAGAATTGAGAAGCTCGCTTCTCGGATTCTCGTTTCTCGAGCACCCCCGTCAGGCTCCGGCCGGACGGGGGTGTTTCGCATTTTGTGTGAGTGGAAAAAAGCCCAACTCCGCTGCACGTCCCCCCGTGGTGCTCGACGTGCGAGAAGATTTCGTTCGCTTCCGTGAGGCACTCGCCCGCGGTGTCGAGGAGCAAGCGCGTAGCCCGGCGCTGCCCATCACCCGCGTCGACTTCGGCTTCGGGATCAACACGGGCTCACCACGGATCGTGGGCATCTTCGACACCGAGCCCGGCGGCGAGCCGGATTCCGGCACCTCGACGACGTACCCGTTCCTCGACGCGGCGGTGACAACGTGGGAGCCGGCCATCGACGCGCTCGACGCCTCGAGCATCGCTCTGCAACTGCCCTCGTCGACGGTGACCATCACCGACGGGGACATGCTCATCGAGCACATCGGCGACGCGTTCGTCGAGCTACTGCTCGAGGCGAAGGCCACCGGCTTGCTGGCACGGCTGCCGCGCGCAGCGGTCTGCTACCTCGGAGTAGGGGAGTTCCAGGGCAACTATTCCTGGCCGGCGTGGAAGAAGCGCGGTCCTGCCAACTGCGTCTAGAGCGATCGACGTAGAATCGGCCCCATGATCAAGGTCGGGCTCCTCGGCTGCGGCACCGTCGGCGGCGGCGTCATCCAGCTTCTTCGCGCCAATGCCGCGTACCTCGAGGCGCGCGTCGGGACGTCGATCGAGGTCGCGGGCGTGCTCGTGCGCGATCCCGAGAAGGACCGGGTCCCCGAGCTCGATCGCGCGCTCATCACGACCGACGCCGAGGCGATCCTCGGCAATGACGAGATCGACGTCATCGTCGAGGTGATGGGCGGCGTCGAGCCAGCGCGCGGCCATCTCACGCGCGCCATCGCCGCGGGGCGGCAGGTCGTGACCGCCAACAAGATGCTGCTCGCCGAGCACGGCGTCTCCCTCCTCGAGCTCGCGAAGGCGCGCGGCGTCGACCTCGCCTTCGAGGGCGCGGTGGGCGGCGGCATCCCGGTGATCCGCGTGCTGCGCGACGCGCTCGCGAGCGACCGGATCGTGAGCCTCGCCGGCATCGTCAACGGCACGTCGAACTACATCCTGACGCGCATGCGCCAGGACGGGCTGTCCTTCGCGGCGGCGCTCGAGGAGGCGCAGGAGAAGGGCTACGCCGAGGCCGACCCGGGGCTCGACGTCGACGGCGGCGACGCCGCGCACAAGCTCGTGGTGCTCTCGATGCTGGCGTTCGGTGCGCGCCTCGAAGGCGCGACGATCTCGACCGAGGGGATCCGCGGGATCGAGCCGGTCGACCACGCGTTCGCCGAGCGGTTCGGGTTCGTCGTGAAGCACCTCGCCATCGCCAAGGACCGGCCGGGCGGGCTCGAGCTACGGGTGCATCCGGCGCTCGTCGCGAAGGACGGGCCGCTCGCCAACATCAACGGCGTGCTCAATGCCATCGCCGTCGAAGGGCAGGCCCTCGGGCCGTGCCTCCTGTCGGGCCGCGGCGCGGGGGACATGCCGACCGCGGTGAGCGTGGTCGCCGACGTGGTCGACGTGGCCATCGCGAAGAAGAGCGGCGCGATGGGCCAGAGCACGCGGGCGATCCGGCTCGCACCGCGCGAGCTCTCGCCCATGGCCGACGTCGAGGCGCGGTACTACTTCCGGTTCTCGGTGTTCGACCGCCCCGGCGTCCTCGCGTTCATCACCGGCGCGCTCGGCGAGCGCGGCGTGTCGATCGAGCAGATGGTGCAGCAGGGCCGCGGCTCGTCGGACACGCCGGTGGACGTGGTCATGCTGACCCACGAGTCGAAGGAGTCAGCGGTGCAGGCCGCGCTGGGCGCCATCGGCACCCAGGCGTTCTGCGCGAAGCCACCGCGCATGATCCGCGTGCACTGAGGCGTGCGGCGGCCTCAGCCCATGGCGCTCAGCCTCCTGGGCTGATCTCCGCACCCACGAAGCAGCAGTTGTTCGACGCGCCGCAGGTGCACTGCCCGCCGGTGCACGGCGGCTTGGCGCTCTTGCACGTGCAGCTCTCGACCCCGCCCACGCTGCAGGTGCAGTTGCCGTCGGCGTCGCACTGCGCGGTGTGGAGCTTGCTGTCGGCGCACGAGGTGCCCTCGAAGCTGCAGCCATCCGACGCGGCGCCGATCGTTCCCCCGCCGCACGTCGGGCCGGTCCCGCTGCACGCGCCGCCCCCGCCACCACCGCCACCACCACCGTCGCCGCTCGCCGTCGCGCCGTCGGCGCCGGAGTCGGACGGACCGGGCGTCGGGGACGTCGTCGAGGAGCAGGCCGCGGTGGCGCAGCCGAGACCAACGAGAGCAGCGATGGAGAGTGTTTGAACGAGCGTCATGGCGTCAGTGTGCCACCCCTCGGCCGAGTCACCTAGACCCCTCGGGGGTACGTGCTGCGCCTTCCAGTCGCTCTACAGGTCGACCTGCTCGGCGCCCTCGACGTCGCTGCCGAGGAAGCGCGAGGCCGTGGCGTCGAAACTCTTGGGCAGGTCGGTCACGAGGAGCTTCACCGATCCGGCCCCGAGCGATGCGTCCCGCACCAGCGAACGCGCGGTCAGGAAGGCCGCCACCTCGCGCGCGACGGTCTGCGCGCTGTCGATGATGCGCACGTGCTCGCCCATCATGTCCCTCGCCTCGGCCTCGATGACCGCGAAGAGCAGGGGATAATGCGTGCAACCGAGCACGATGGTGTCGACCCCGGCGCGCGCCAGGGGCTCGAGGTACCTCCGCACGGCGAGGCGCGGGACGTCGCCCTCGGTCCAGCCCTCCTCGGCGAGCGGCACGAGCAGGGGCGCGGCCTGGCCGTACGTCTCGATGCGCGTCGACACCGCGGACAGGGCACGCGGGTACGCGCCCGAGGCGATGGTGCCGGCGGTCGCCAGCACGCCGACCTTGAAGAGCCGGGTCGCGGCCGCGGCGGCGCGCGCCCCGGGCTCGATGACCCCGAGGACCGGCAGATCGAGCTCGACGCGCAGGCGCTCCGGGGCGACGGCGCTGACCGTGTTGCACGCGATGACGATCGCCTTCACGCCGCGCCCGACGAGGTGGTTGGCGCAGGTGAGCGCGTAACGCGTGACGGTGTCCGGCCCCTTCGTCCCGTACGGCACGCGCGCGGTGTCGCCGAGGTAGACGATGTTCTCGTTGGGCAGCGCCTCGCGCAGCGCGCGCACGACCGTGAGACCGCCGAGGCCCGAGTCGAAGACGCCGAGCGGCGCGCGCCCGTCGTTGCGGGTCTTCTCGCGCAGATCCGGCCGCTCGCCGCGCGCCACCGGGATGCCGGTGAGGGTGGTCATGCCGCGCCGCGCGCCGCCGCGTCCTGCGGCGCGAGAAGCAGATCGAGCACAGCCATCCGCACCGCGACGCCCGACTCCACCTGATCGAGGATGACGCTGCGCCCGCTGTCGGCGATGCGCGCGTCGAGCTCCACGCCGCGGTTGATCGGTCCCGGATGCATCACGATCGCGGAGTCCTTGGCGCGCGCCAGCATCGCCGCGTTCAGGCCGAAGGTGCGCGCGTACTCGCGGGTCGTCGACATCATCGCGCCGGCGAGCCGCTCGGTCTGGATGCGCAGCATCATGACGACGTCGGCGCCTGCGACCGCGTCCTCGAGGCGCGGCACCACCACCGCGGTCTCCCCGAGCTGCTCGGCGGCGCGCGGCATCATCGTGCGCGGCGCGCAGAGGCGCACCTCGGCCCCGAGCTTGCCGAGCAGGATCGCGTTCGAGCGCGCCACTCGCGAGTGCGCGATGTCCCCGCAGATGGCGACGACGAGCCCGCGGATCTCGCCCTTGTGGCGGCGGATGGTGAACGCGTCGAGCAGCGCCTGGGTGGGGTGCTCGTGCGCGCCGTCACCGGCGTTGACGATGCGGGTGCGCGCGAGGCGCCGCGCGAGGAAGTCCGGCGTGCCCGAGCTCGCGTGCCGGAGCACGAAGAGATCGGTGCGCATGGCCTCGAGGTTCTTGGCCGTGTCGAGGAGCGTCTCGCCCTTCGCGACGCTCGAGGTCGACGGGCTGACGTTCACGACGTCGGCGCCCAGGCGCTGGGCGGCGATCTCGAAGGAGGTGCGGGTGCGCGTCGAGACCTCGAAGAAGAGGTTCATGACGGTGCGCCCGACGAGCAGCGTCGACTTCTTCTCGGCCTTCAGGGACAGGCCGTGCCAGTGCTCGGCGCGGGCGAGGACGGACTCGATGTCCTCCGCGCTCAGGTCACGGATGCCGAGGAGATGACGGTGCTTCCACACGAGGCCTGGACGTACCAGACCCTGGCGCGCGGCGGGAGTGGGAAGAGCGGGAGCGGCGCTAGTTCAAGTAGCGCTTGTCCTTGTCCTTGCCCTTGTCCTTGTCGTCGGCGCCGCCGCGCACGACGCGGAGGGCGGGACCACCAGGACGGCGAGGCCCCGGCGCCCGGCGGGCGCTGCCCGGCTCGAGGATCGACTCGACGGTGAGCGCGTGCCCGCGGCGCCGCAGGACCGCCAGCTTGATGCGGAGCCACAGCGTGCGGGCCGGGGAAGGGGAGCCGCCGAGCGCGAGGCCCGCGAGGATCCCGCCGAAGGGCGCGGCGATGCCTTCGGGCGCGGGACGGTTGAAGATGACCGCGAGCACCGCGAACCCGAGCGTCACCCACACGAGCGCCTTCGCGCGGACGGGCAGGAAGAAGAAGAGCCGGATCTGCTGGTCCGCGTGCTCCTTGCCGAACGCCACGGCGATCGCGGCGATGGCCGCGCTCGGCCCCATCACCGCCCCCGGATGGAAGAGCGCGAGGCTCTGCGAGCCGAAGACGTCGAAGAGCAGGACCGCGAGGTTGCCGGCGAGCGTGCTGAGCACGAGGAACCGCACGAGCCGCGCGCCGCCCCACTTCTTCTCGAGCGTCGGCGTCAGGAAGTAGAGCCCGAGCAGCGCGAAGAGCGCGTGCATCATCTCGACCGGGCTCGTCACGAAGAACGAGGTGAGGAGCGTCCACGGGCGGTAGAGCGTCGCCGCCGGGCTGTAGATCAGGAGACCGAGCAGCGCGTCGCCGCCCGCGACCCAGTGAGCCGCGATGGCGCCCAGGATGGCCATGGCGGCCACGAGCGCGAGCACGACCTTCAGCACGCGCCCGGGACGAGGAAGCGCACCGGGAAGGACGTCGGCCGGCTCTCTCATCGTCCTTCCACTCTAGATTCCGGCCGGAGCCGCGGCAAGGAGCGCCGCGAGAACCGGCGGGCAGCGCCCGGGCGCGCGATCAGCCCGCGTCGCCGCCGTCGCCCGCGTCGCCGCCGTCGGTCTCGCCCGCGTCCCCGGCGTCGCTGCCCGCGTCGCCCGCATCGGCGCCGGCGTCCGCTCCGCCGGTGGCGGCGAGCGGCTGGCAGACGGCGAGGGTCTGGACGTCGCCGAGCTGCTCGGCCGAGCACGTCGTCGTGTAGGTCGCGCGCTTCGTACGGATCGAGGTGAAGTCGGCGGAGAGCGCGTCGCCGCCCGCCGCGACGAAGGCAGCCTGGTCGAACGCGTACACCTCGAGCCCGTACACGCTGAGCCCGTTGATCACCGGCAGATCCACGAAGGTGCCGTCGGTGAAGCAGTCGTACACGTTGCCCGTGACGAACTGGTCCTTCCGCTTCTTGACCAGCGGGATCTTGATATCCGGCGCATCTTCGGCGTTCACGCCGAAGACGAGGACCGCGTACTTGAAGACCTGCCCGGGTGCGGTGCCGCATCCGATGCCGGAGAGCAGCGAGTCGGCGCGAACGGTGATCCCGGTGATGGGCGTGTACAGCGGGTCGGTCGTCGAGCTGTCGCACCCCGTGGTCGACGCGTTGACCGTGGCAAGCCCCAGGATCCCGAGCATGCCCGTGAGCGCCAGGGCGCCCCACCGATTTCGCGAAGCCAGCACCCCCGCCTAATACGATCGACGCGTCCCGCGCACAAGCGGTCCGGGTTTGACATCGCTCGGAGGTCAGGGGGATAAGGGGCGGATGAACGCCCTCACGAGCGCCCTCGTGTCCACGCTCGCCTCGTCGCGGTCGGTTCTCCAGGCGATCGCCGCGCAGCCCGTCGCCCCTGGCGGCGCCTCCTCCGCCGAGCCCCCGAAGCTCGACCCGATGGCGCTCGTGCTGCACGCCTCGATCCCCGTGAAGCTCGTGATCGTCATCCTGGCGGCGTTCTCGCTCCTCTGCTGGGTCGTGATCGTGGCGAAGGCGCTCCACATCACGCGGGCGCGGAGCGACTCCGAGCGCTTCATGAAGGCCTTCGATGCGGCCGGCACCCTCGACGCGCTCGCCGCGCAGGGGCTCGCCGCGTTCCGGGGCTCGCCCTTCGCCCGCATCTTCGCGACCGGCTACGACGAGATGGTGCGCCTGACGAAGGGCGAGCGGGGTCGCCGCCTCGACGAGGCGCAGGGCGTCCACGTGGAGAGCATCACCCGCCGCGCGGCCGCCGCCGAGATCACGCATCTCGAGTCCTGGATGAGCCTCCTCGGCACCATCGGATCGACGGCGCCGTTCATCGGGCTGTTCGGGACGGTCTACGGCATCATGGACGCGTTCCTCAGCATCGGTAACCAGCAGAGCGCGAACCTGCCGGTCGTCGCCCCCAAGATCGCCGAGGCCCTCATCGCCACCGCGATCGGCCTCGTCGCCGCCATCCCCTCGGTCATGGCGTACAACTTCTTCGCGCGCCGCGTGGGCGAGCTCGCCGACGTGATGGACGCCTTCGCGGCGGACGTCGCGTCCCGCGCCAAGCTCGGGGGAATCTAGCCGTGGGCATGGGTGGCGGGGGCGGCGGCGGCAAGCGCCGAGGCCGCTCCGGAGGCATGAACGAGATCAACGTGACGCCGCTCATCGACGTCATGCTGGTGCTCCTCGTCATCTTCATGGTGACGGCTCCGCTCCTCACGACCGGCGTCCAGGTCGACCTGCCGAAGGTGAAGAGCGCGCCCATGCAGATGGACGACGCGAAGCTCCTCGTCATCGTCACCGCCGACGAGCACGTCTATCTCGGCAAGGACGACATCACCGATGCCGTCGAGGACAAGCTGAAGTCGAACGCCCGCCTCCGCGAGGAGAAGGAGCTCTACGTCCAGGCCGACGAGCAGGTGAAGTACGGGGCGGTCCTCCGCGTGATGGCGGCAGCGCGCGGCGCCGGCGTCGAGAAGCTCGGGATGCTCACGGACCCGATGGTCGTGAAGTGAGAGCGTCGGCCGACCATCGCGAGGTTCGTCGCGCGGGGGCTCGCGCGCTACAGTGCGTGGGTCCTTCGGCCCGATGAAGCTTCCCGGCGTCCCCTACCAACCGCGCTACACCTCGGACGAGCTCGTCCTCGGCGTGGTCGCGGCGGTGGCCCTGCACCTGCTCGCCTTCGGCCCGTTCGTGGCGAAGGCGGTGTGGGGAAGCGGCCCGAGCGAGGAAGAAAAGCCGCTCGTCGCGCGTCCCGTGATCCAGGCGTCCTTGCTCAAGCTCGGTAAGCCCATCGACCCGCGGAAGCTGCCCGACCGCATCGTCCCGCAGCAGAAGACCGCGCCGAAGAAGCAGGCGATCGCCTCGCGCGAGGACCCGCCCGCCCACAAGCCCGACGCCGGGCCGCCGCCGCCCGACAAGCCGGACGCGGTCGACTCCGACCTCGCGAACCTGGTCACGAAGAGCGATCCCTTCGCCGAGGACGGCGGCAAGGCCCGCCCCGAGGAGGGCCACGCCAGCGGCATCGACGGCGGCCAGGAGACCGACCCGAACCGGGTCAAGGCGGGCGACATGTACGCCGCGCAGCTCGGTCAGTTCTTCTCCGACCGCAACCACGTGCCGACCATCATCTCGGTCGCCGAGGCCCGGCGCCTCTGCGTCGTGTTCGAGATGCGCGTCGGCCGCAACATGGTGATCTGGCATGTCCGCCAGGAGCCGGTGAAGTCGAGCGGCAATCCGCTGTTCGACGACGCCGCGCGGACGATGCTCCTCAAGCTCCTCGACGACAAGACCGCGCTTCCCGAACCTCCGAAGGAGCTCGACGAGCAATACCGTTCACGGACGGTGCAGCTCGCGATCCTCGGCGACCCTCACGGAGACCCCACGCGATGCAAGTGAGCCGCTTTACTTCCCGACTTCTTCCGATGGCCCTCTTGCTCACGGCCTCGGCCGGGGCGACCTGGCTCACGCTGGCGCGCCCTGCGTCCGCCCAGACGCCCGCTCCTGCCGCGGGACCGGCGCCGACCGCGAGCGCGCTGCCCGCCGCGTCGAGCTCCGGGGCGGTCACGCAGATCATGGTCTCGGGAGGCGCGCGCGCGCTCTTCAAGATCGCGGTGACGACGCCGCCCGGCGACGCGACGGTCGGCAGCACGGTCACCGAGACCGCGGGCCGTGACTTCACGCTGTCCTCGATGTTCCAGGTGCTCGACCCCAAGAGCTTCACGGCGAACCTCGACCGCGAGGGCCTCGCGATCGACCCGACGTCGTGGCGCAACATCGGCGCCGAGGGCGTCGTGAAGGGCAACTCGGCGATGCGCGGGGACAAGGTGCATCTCGAGCTGCGCCTCTACGTCGTGTCGCGCGGCTCCGATGCGGTGCTCAAGAAGGAGTACGACGTCGCGCCCTCCGGGGTGCGCGGCGCCGTCCACCAGTTCGACAACGAGGTCGTGAAGTACTTCACCGGCACCGCGTCGTCGTTCGGCTCGCGCCTCGTGTTCAGCGCCACCACCGGCCGCGGGCAGAAGGGCATCTTCAGCATCGAGAGCGACGGCCAGGGCCTCGGCCGCATGCAGGCCGTGTCCAACGTGGCGCTCGCGCCCGCGGTCGGACCCGGCGGCGTCTACTACGCGGGCGGCCTCTCGGACGGCAGCTACCAGCTGTTCAAGCTGCCGGGCACGCAGCCCGTGATGAAGCAGGCCGGCCTCGTCTTCGGCGTCGCGTTCGGCGGCCAGAAGATGGCGGTCGTCGTCTCGCAGAACGGCCAGAGCGACATCTGGACGGGCGCGCCCGACGGGACCGGCCTCACGAAGGCGACGAACGGCGGCCTCAACACCCACCCCGCCTTCGGGCCCGGCGGTCAGCTCGCGTACGTCTCGAACCAGGGCGGCAGCCCGCAGATCTACGTCGAAGGCAAGCGAATCAGCTTCCGCGGCACGTACAACATGGCGCCCGTGTGGTGCAACGATCCCGAGGGCGCGAAGATCCTCTTCATGGGCCGCGACGGCGCCACGTGGGACATCTTCAGCGTCGATCCGAGCGGCGGCAACATGAAGCGCCTCACCCAGGATCAGGGGTCGAACACGTATCCGGCGTGCTCGCCGGACGGACGCACGGTCGCGTTCTTCTCGACGCGTGGCGGCCTCTTCCTCGCCAACACGAACGGCCAGAACCAGCAGAAGATCGCGAGCGTCACCGGAGAGAGTCTCCGGTGGGAGGGCAATTGAAGGCGGCGCGGCCGGCGCTGGCGATCGCCCTCCGCGGTGACGCTGCGTTCGCGGTCGAGGAGGGCGGCGCGCTCGGGCACTACGACGCCGAGGGGACACGCACCGCCGAGACCGCGCTCCCTGCCGGCGCCGTGCAGGCGGCGCCCTTCGACGGGGCCTGGCTCGTGCGCGTGCCGGGCGCGCCTCACCTCGCGCCCAGCAACGCGCGGCCGGTGAAGGGCAAGCTCGCGGTGTTCGCGGACGGCGCGAGCGGGGTCACCGCCTTCGCGGTGGCGGTCGACGGCATCGCCGTGGCGCGGACCGATTCCCTCGAGCTGTGGACCCACGCCGGCAAGCTGCGGTGGTCGGTGCCCGGCGCCTGGGTGGCGACCGCGATCATCCCGGGGCACGTGGTGGCGCTCGCCGAGGACGGGTCGCTCAGCTTCACGACGATGCGTGACGGCGTGACCGCCGGCACCATGCATCTCGCCTCGACCGAGGCCGCGACCGACTGGCGCCTCGCCGGGATCGACGCTTCGCGCGTCGTGCTCGCGCTCGGCGACTGGCTCGTGTGGGTCGACGTCACCACCCGGAAGACGATCCGTCGCGTGCGCGCCCGGGACAAGGTGACCGCCCTCGGCGCCGACCCGAGCTGGGTGGTCTGCGCGACCGACACGGGCTGGGTGCAGGCGTTCTCCGCGGACAGCGGTGAGCCGGGCGGCGTGTTCGAGACCGAGCAGGGCCGGATCACGTCGCTGGCGCTCGGAAAGAAGACCCTGTTCATCGGCGGCGAGGAGCCGGCGATCCGCGCCTTCCCGCGGGCGCGGCTCGACGTCACGAAGGCGACGAGCTCGCCGGTGACCGCGATCTCGGCGCGCGGTGATCTCGTGGCGGTCGGCGACGCCGCGGGGAACGTGCGCGTGCTGCGCGCCTCGGCCGCCGGCGCCCTCGTCGACGTGACGACCCGGCCGCTCGGCGAGGCGATCGCGTCCGTGCACCTCGCCGCCGCCGACGTGCTCGTCGCGGCGACCGCGCGGGTGACGCTCCGCCTCGCGCCCTCCGATCCGAAGTCGGCGCCGCTGCCGCTCGCGCTGCGGACGCCCGCGTCGGCCTTCGCCGCCGACGAGGACTACGCGTTCGCCGGCAACGACGTGGGCTCCGTCGACGTCTACGACCTGGCGACGGCCGGTCACGTGACGAGCTACGCGCTTTCCGACGGCGACGTCACCGCGGTCGCGCGCCTCCCCGGCAAGCTCCTCGTGGTGGGCACGGGCGCCCTCGACGGGCGCGTCTTCATCGTGGACGTGACGGAGCCGAAGGTGCTTCATCGCCTCGAGCCTCACGACGAGGCGTTCGCCGTGACGTGCCTCGCGCACGATCCGCGCGGGCGCATCGTCGCGTCGGGGGCCGACGACGGCAGCATCGCGCTCATCGATCCCGCCAAGGGCAAGGTGCTCGCCCGGCTTCGCGTGCGAGAGACGCCCGTGTCGCTCGCCTTCGACGAGGGCGGCCGGAACCTGGCGTGCGTCTTCGCCGACGGCACCGCCGGAATCGTGAAGCTCGGCGCGCGCGCTGCCGTCGAGGACCTCCCGGTCACCGGGGCGACGCGGGTCGCCTGGAGCGGGCCGGGTCCCGTGTTCGGGTTCGCGGACGGCACGGTGGCGCGCGCCGCGGCGAGACCCGCGCCCGCGTCGAAGCCGGGGGCTCCGGCCGCCGCCAAGGCGGAGAAGAGTCGCACGAAGGCGGTCTAGCGCGGATACACTCGGTGGTCGCGCCATGACCCCCGACCAAGAGAAGCGGCTCCGCGAGCTGCGCGAGACCGCGCAGAAGCTCCTCTCCGTCGACTACTTCGCGGCGCTCGGCGTGCCCCGTACGGCGAGCCCCGAGGACGTGAAGAAGGCGTTCCTCGAGCTCGCCCGCACCTGGCACCCCGACCGGATCCCGGCGGGGCTCGAGGAGCTGAAGCCACTCTTCGGGAAGCTGTTCGCGCGGCTCGAGCTCGCGCGCGTCACCCTGAGCGATCCCGGCCGCCGCCTGAAGTACATCGAGGAGGTCGACCGACCGCAGCACGCCGCGAGCTCCGCGGACATGTCGGCGGCCGAGGCGACGCTCGAGTCGAAGAAGGCCGAGGGCCTGCTCAAGAAGAACGACCTCGTCGGCGCCGAGCGGCACGCGCGACGGGCCGTCCAGCTCGCGCCGGGCAACCACGAGCACCAGGTGCTCCTCGTCTGGATCCAGGCCGGCCCCGAGGCCACGAAGGAGCGCCTCGCGAAGCTCGAGGGCGAGCTGACCGCGCTCATCCGCAAGGCTCCCGAGTCCGAGCGCGCGTACTTCTACCGCGCGATGCTCCGCAAGCGGCTCGGCCGCGAGCCCGCGGCGGTCGAGGACTTCGGACGCGCCGCGGAGCTGAACCCGCGCAACGTCGACGCCGCCCGCGAGGTGCGCCTCCACCGGATGCGCACCGAGAAGAAGGACGCCGCGAAGGCGCCGGAGTCGGCCGGCGGCTTCTTCGCGCGCCTCTTCAAGCGCTGAGCGGTCACTTCAGGAGCACGTCGCCGTAGAGCTCGCGGAGGCGAGTCTTCAGGAACTTGCCGGTGCTGGTGCGCGGGATGGCGTCCACGAAGAGGAAGCGGTCGGGCATCCAGTACTTCGCGAAGCGGCCTTCGAGGTGCTGCGCGAGGTCCGCCTCGGTGGCCTGCTGATCCTTCTTCAGGACCACCACCGCGACGGGGCGCTCGTCCCACTTGGCGTGCCTGGCGGCGAACACCGCGGCCTCGAGCACCGAGGGATGGCCCATGATCGCGTTCTCGAGCTGCACGCTGCTGATCCACTCGCCGCCCGACTTCACGACGTCCTTCGAGCGATCGGTGATGCGGATGTACCCGTGCTCGTCGAGGGTGACGACGTCGCCGGTCTTGAACCACCCGTCCTTCGTGAACCGGTCCGCGCCCTCGTCCCCGTAGTAGCTCGCGGCGACCCACGGGCCGCGCACCTCGAGCTCGCCCATCGTCACGCCGTCCCACGGCAGCACCTTGCCGGACTCATCGACGTGGCGGGTCTCGATGAACGGGACGGCGAAGCCCTGCGCGGCGCGGATCGCGAGGACCGCCTCGGGCGTGCCGCCTCGCAGGTGCGTCTTGATGCGCCCCATCGAGCCGACCGGGTTCGTCTCGGTCATGCCCCACGCGTGCAGCACCTCGAGGCCGTGGCGCGAGGCGAAGCCGTCGATGAGCGCGGGCGCCGCCGCCGAGCCCCCGATGGCCATCTCGCGGATCGACAGCTTCCAGCGCTTCGGCTCGGCATCGAGGGCCGCGAGGATACCGATCCAGATGGTGGGCACCCCGCCCGCGAAGGTGACCTTCTCCTTCTCCATGAGGTCGAGGAGGAACACCGGGTCGAAGTGATGCGCGTTGAAGACGAGCTTCGAGCCCGCGGCGATCGCCGCGTAGGGCAGGCCCCACGCCGAGGCGTGGAACATCGGCACCACCGGGAGCACGGCGTCGTCGCTGCCGATGCCCATCGCCTCGCGGCCGAGGAGGATCAGCGCGTGGAGGACGATCGAACGATGGCTGTAGAGTACACCCTTCGGATTGCCGGTGGTGCCGGACGTGTAACAGAGCATCGCCGCGCTGTTCTCGTCGAGGTCGGGCCAGGCGTACTCGTCGGACACGTCGGCGAGGAGCTCCTCGTAGTCCATCATGCCCGGGGGCAGGGGAGTGCCGCTGCCCGGCTGCGTGCGGTACACGATGATTGCTTCGAGGGACGGGACGTTCGCGCGGAACTGCGCGAAGAGCGGCAGGAGGCCCTCGTCGACGAAGAGCACCTTGTCCTCGGCGTGCTTCGCGATGTACCCGAGCTCGGCGCCGCCCAGCCGGAGGTTCAGGGTGTGGATGACGGCACCCGTCGAGGGGATGCCGAAGTAGGCCTCGAGGTGCTCGGCGTGGTTGAAGGCGAGGGTCGCCACGCGGTCGCCTGGCTTCACGCCGAGCTTTCCGGTGAGCGCATTCGCGAGCCGCGCGACGCGCTTCGTCCAGGCGAGATAGTCGGTCCGCCGCACCGACTTGTCGGCGAGGGCAGTCACGATCTCGGTGGAGGGAAACTGCGTCCGCGCGCGCTCGATGAGGTGCGTGAGCGTCAGCGGAAAGTTCATCATGCGACCGGGCAGCATGAGAACGAGGCTACGGTCGGTCGCGCCGCCTGACCAGTGGCGGCGACGCGGCCGGGGTCAGCTCACGCGCTGGACTCGGCGATGATCCGCTCGATGGTCCGCGTCGTCATCTCGCCCGACTTGACCTCGGCGTCGTCGAGGAGGCGCTTGTGGAGCTCGATGTTGGTGCGGATGCCGCCGACGATGAACTCGTCGAGGGCGCGCCGCATGCGGATGATCGCCTCTTCGCGCGTGCCGGCGTGGACGATCAGCTTCGCGAGGAGCGAGTCGTAGTGCTGGGGAACGGTCCAGCCGCCGTACACGCCGGAGTCGACGCGCACGCCGGTGCCGCCGGGCGGGAAGTACTCGGTGATGAGCCCCGGCCAGGGCGCGAAGGTGCGCGGGTCCTCGGCGTTGATCCGGCACTCGATGGAGTGGCCGCGGAAGCTCCACTGGCGCGTGTCGGGCAGCTCGATCTTCTCGCCCGAGGCGACGCGGATCTGGAGCGAGACGAGGTCGAGCCCGGTCACCATCTCGGTGACGGGATGCTCGACCTGGACGCGCGTGTTCATCTCGAGGAAGTAGAGCTTCCGGTCCTCGTCCATGATGAACTCGAGGGTGCCAAGCGACGTGTAGCCGGTCTCGAGGATGGCCTTCCGGATCACCTCGCCCATCGAGGCGCGGATCTCGGGCGTCATCGCCGGGCTCGGCGCCTCTTCCATCACCTTCTGGTGGCGGCGCTGCAGCGAGCACTCGCGCTCGCCGAGCGTCCAGACGCCGCCGTGCTTGTCGGCGAGCACCTGGAACTCGATGTGCTTCGGCCGCTCGACGAACTTCTCCATGTAGACGTCGGGGTTCTTGAACCCCGACTCGGCCTCGTTCGTGGCCTGGCGGAAGGCCGCCGCGACCTCGGACTCGTTCCGCACGATGCGCATGCCGCGCCCGCCGCCGCCGCCCGACGCCTTCATGATGACGGGCAGCCCGATGCGCCGCGCCTCCTGCACGGCGTGATCGGGATCGCGGAGGACCTCGCTGCCGGGAAGGAGGGGCAGGCCGAAGCGCCTGGCATTGCCGCGCGCCGTCACCTTGTCGCCCCACGCGCGCATCGCCTCGGGCGTGGGCCCGATGAAGGTGACGCCGCACTTCTCGCACAGGCGCGCGAACTCGGGGTTCTCGGAGAGGAAGCCGTAGCCGGGGTGAATCGCGTCGGCGCCCGTGATCTCGGCGGCGCTGATGATCGCCGGGATGTGCAGGTAGCTACGGGCGGCGGAGGCCGGTCCGATGCAGACGGCCTCGTCGGCGAAGCGCACGTGGAGCGCGCGCGTGTCGACCTCCGAGTGCACCGCGACCGTCGCGATGCCGAGCTCGCGGCACGCACGGATGATGCGCAGCGCGATCTCGCCGCGGTTGGCGATGAGGATCTTCTTGAAGGGCGGCGTGAGCGGACGCGGCAGCGACCGCGGCGCCTGGCTCATCGGCGGCGGCTCGGTGCTCATGCCTTCTTGATGCGAAAGAGCTTCTGGCCGAACTCGACGCTCTTGCCGTTCTGCGCGTAGATCTCGGTGATCGTGCCCGAGACCTCGGCCTCGATCTCGTTCATCAGCTTCATCGCCTCGACGATGCAGAGCGTCTGACCGGGACGGATGACCGCGCCGACCTCGACGAACGCGGGGGTGTCGGGCGTGGCCGCGCGATAGAACGTGCCGACGAACGGGCTCGTCACGTCCACCACGTCGGGGTCAGCCGCCGCTTCGGCGCTCGGCGCTCCGCCGCCGGGCGACATGCTCCCCTGGGGCAGCTGGCCCTGAGGGAAGTGGGGCGCGATCGAGTAGGAGGCGCCCGCCGGAGCCGCGTGGGTGCGGACGATGCGAATGCGCGTGTCCCCCGACTCGTGCTCGAACTCGGCCACGTTCTGCTCGCCGAGAACCTCGAGGAGCGCCCGCAAATTGTCGATGTCGACGGTCGTCATGCAGGCCGCGGAAGGTAGTCGGATCGGCTTGCCTTCGGAAAGGCCCTTCCGCCGCGAATCGTTCTACGCGGCGCCGGCGCCCGTCCGGGCCAGGCGACGGAGGAGGCCCTCGAGGGCGAGGACGTAGCTGTCGGGGCCGAAGCCCGCGACCTTGCCGACGCACGCCCCGGCGATCCGGGAGACGTGCCGGTAGGCCTCGCGCGCCTCCGGGTTCGACAGATGGACCTCGATGCACGGCACCGGCACCGCCTTCAGGGCGTCGAACAGGGCGAGCGAGGTGTGGGTCAGCGCGCCGGCGTTGAGGAGGATCCCGTCGAATCCGCCCTCGGCCTGGCCGGCCTGCCCGATGCGATCGAGGAGGACGCCCTCGTGGTTCGACTGATGGCACTCGACGACCGCGCCGAGCTCGGCGGCCCGGGCCTCGAGGCGCGCGTGGATGTCGGCGAGGGTGTCCGTCCCGTAGATCGCGGGCTCGCGCGTGCCGAGGAGCTGCAGGTTCGGCCCGGAGAGGACCAGGATCCGTGCGCTCAGAGCTCGGCCATCAGCTTCGGGGCCGCGGTCCTCATCAGGTACCGGCCCTTGCCGAAGTTTCCGTCCGGCCGCATCGCCAGGGCGAGGAAATACGTGTCGCCGAGGGTCCGGATGATGGTCACGAGCTTGTCGGTCCCGACCGCGATCTCGCTGGCCGTTCCCGCCTCCAGCATCTCCGCGGCGCGCTTGATCGAGCCGATCACCACGCTGAATTCGATGCCGATCGTGTTGATGTCGAAGGGAGATCCCTCCTTGGCGTAGGTCTCGAGCGCGATGCCGCTCGAATCCATGAGGAGCCCCGCCATACCGCCCTCGGTGCCCTCGACCAGCTCCTCGAGCGCCTCTTTGAACATGAAATGAACCTTAAAGGCCTTGCGAACGGGCCGTCAACAACACTGCGGGCGCCTCCGCGAAATCCTTACGAGATCCACCCCTTGACCCGTTCGCCCTAGGCCGTTTAAGGTCGCGCCAAGATGCGCGCACGAGCAGGGGATCCGCCCCGCACGATGGCCCAGAAGATCCTGGCTGGGCGATGTGCCGACCCGACTCTTTCCGGAGACGTGATCTCCGTGAAGGTCGATCAGGTCGTCCTGACCCGCGCGCCTCTGCGCGCCGTGGCGGAGGCCCGCGAGCTCGGCCTCAAGAAGACGTCCGCGGAGGTCGCGATCATCTACGACGTCCACGCCGTCACCAGCACCGCGTCGCGCCTCCAGAGCGACGAGATGCAGGCGGCGACCGCGGACGTGCTCGCGCACGGGATCGTCATCGGACGTCCCGGCGTCGGCTTCGCGGCTCCGGTGCACCTCGAACGCTTCGCGAGCCCCGCTCGGCTCTGCGTCACCGACGATCCGCGGCTCGCCAGCGTCGGCGGGATCGGGATGCTCACGCTCGTCGTGTCGCCCGGCCTGCTCGGTGCGGCGCTCGCGCACGGGTCGATCTCGCTCCGCCCGCCGCGCAGCGTGCAGGTCCTCCTCTCCGGCCGCACGCGGCCGTTCGTCTGCGCCCGCGACGTCGCCCTCGAGCTCGTTCGTCGCGGCCTCGGCGAGGCGGTCACGCGCATCGAGGCCGCCTACGACGCGCCGGTCGTCATCGAGTTCGCCGGTCCCTCGGCGCGCCTCCTCTCCGTCTCGGAGCGGGCGGTCCTCGCCGGCCTCGCCCCGCAGCTCGGCGCCGCGGGCGCGCTCTTCGTGTCGGACGAGCGCACCGAGGTGTTCCTCCGCGATCAGCGTCGCTCGAAGGCGCACCGCGCGCTCGTGCCGGACGCGGGCGCGCCGTGCGACGAGGTCCTCAACGTGGACCTCGGCGCCGTCGATCCCCTCTACATGGACGAGAGCGGCGCGGTCCGCTCGGTGCGCGATCTCAACGGCAAGCCGGTGTCGCAGGTGCTGCTCGGCGGCGACAGCGGGGCGACGCTCCGCGATCTGTTCGCGGCGGCCGCCCTCCTCAAGAGCAAGCGCGTCCCGGCGCGGGTCGAGTTCCTCGTCGCCGTTCCGTCGCGGCAGATGCTCGAGGTGCTCGCGTCGAGCGGCGCCCTCACCGACCTCATCGCGACCGGCGCGCGGCTCATCGAGCCCGACGCCCGCGTGATGTCGGGCGAGCTCTATCCGCCGGCTCCCGCGGGGCTGTCGGCACGGACCCACGATCTCGAGCCGTCGGTCACGATGCCGAAGAACGTCGCGATCGCCTCCGCCGAGACGCTCGCCTACGCCGTCGCCACCGGCGAGATGGGCGACCCGCGCACGTTCAAGCGGCCGGTGCGCGTCACCATCCCGCGCGCGCTCCCCACCGACGACGTCCTCGTGGTGCGCGATCGCAAGGGCGCGCTCGACGCCGGAAAGAAGGCCGCGTCGCTCACCGCCGTCCCGCCGACGCCGTGGAAGGGGCCGCTCAGCCTCGACCTCGTCGACAGCCCGGCGCTCCTCGTCGCGGCCCGCGGCACGACGGCCGCCGGCGGCGCCGCGCCGCTCGCCATCCTGTGCAGCACGATCGACGAGGTGCGCGAGATCGCGGCGCGCGCCGTGGAGCTCTCGCCCTACGTCCGCGCCGTGCTCGCGCCGTTCATCCCGAGCGGCCAGGTCTCGCTGTTCGCGGGGGTCGGCATCGCCGCCCTGCGGCTCGACGCGGCCGGCGCGAAGGCGCTGAAGGGGCAACCGACCATCGTGCTGCCGCCTCCTCCGGCGGCGAACGACAAGGAGGTCGGGCAGGCGACGGTTGGCGCCCAGAAGGTCGCCGTCACGTGGCTCGCCCTCGGCATCGAGCGGGCCTGGCTCGCCTCGGGCTCCTCGCGGCCGGCGCCCGCCGCGCCGTCCCGCGCCTCCCGCGGCTGACCGCGGCGCCCGCGATCGCGTTCTCGGTCCCGGAGCGCCCATTTCCCCTATCCTCGGTGGATGTCGAAGGGGCGCCTCACCCGTCAGGAGCTGAGCTGGCTGCTCACGCAGGAGGCGCAGCACGCCGCGGAACGGCTTCGCGCGGGCGTACAGGTCCTCCGCACCGGCGCGCCGCCGCCCAGCGTCCCGGATCCCGTCGAGCATCTCCACGTCGATGCGTCGCTCGACGCGCTCGACGACGTCATGAAGATGCTGTCGAACCTGAACCAGCGTCAGGCGAGCGGCCATCCCGCCCACGCGACGCGCCGCGGCCGGATCGATCTCGCGGCCCTCGTCGTCGACATCGCGCCCGCGGCGCGCCTGTCCTTCGAGCCGGGCGGCGGCACCGAGGTGTACGGCGACGAGGCCGACTTCCGGCGCATGATCCAGGTGCTCATCGGAAGCGGAACCGGCGAGGGCGCGTCGGTCACGATCCGGCGCGAGGACGACGAGGTCCGCATCTCGACCACCCTCGGGCCCGAGATCTCGCCGACCGCGAGCACCGAGCGCGCCTGGTTGAGCCGCATGGCGGTCCGCTACGGCGGTCGCCACGACCTCGACGGCGGCGCCGAGTCGATCGTGCTCCGTGCCGACGGCGCCGCCGAACGGAGTGAGCGCGAGTCGCTCCGCCGCGAGCTCGACGAGGCGCGCAAGCAGGGCGAGGTCTACGCCCGCGAGCTCGCCGCGATGATGGAACGCGGCGAGGAGGTGACGACCATCTCCTCCGTTCCGCCGCCGCTCGCGATTCCCGGCGGCGACCGGTTCGAGACGCTCACGAAGCTGTGCGCCGGCGTCTCCACGGAGCTGCGCGCGGCGCTCGGACCGCTCGTGCGCGAGCTTGGCGCGATCCGCCGGCACGAGGTCACCGACGAGCAGCTCGCGACCCTGCGTCGTCGCGCGTCCTTTGCCCAGGATCTCCTCGGCACCCTGCACGTCATCGGCGGGGTGCCGTCCCACGAGCTCGCCACCGAGATCGACCTGCACGAGGTGGCACGGGTCGCCGCCCGTGAAGGCTCGAGCGCCGGCGAGCGGACCGGCGCGCGCGTGGTGGTCCGCCCCGGGACCTCGGCCGAGCGCATCTACGTGCGGGCCGGAGGAAAGGCGATCGCGGCGCTGGCGCGCGAGCTCGTCACGCACGCGGTGGCCGCCTCGGCGGGCGGGGGAATCGTCGAGCTGTCGGTCACCGGCGACGCGGGAGGTCCGCGGCTCGTCGTCGACGATGCCGGCTCGCCGCTGCCGGCGTCGGCGCGCCGCCCGTTCCTCGCGCTGGAGGCGCACGCCGGACAGTACGGGCGCCCGAGCGCGCTCCCGATCTTCGTCGCCGCCGAGCTGGCGGCGTGCGTCGGCGCGCGGCTCGAGCTCGGTGATGCTCCGTCGCGCGAGGCCGAGGCGGACGATGACGACGCGGGCGGACGCGCGACGATCGGCGGCGGCCTGCGCGTGGTGGTCACGTTCGCGAACCGGTGACCGCGTGCTAGGCTGAGCGCCCAGATGCGGGTGCTCATCGTCGAGGATCAGGACGCGATCTGCCGCATGATCCAGGCGCTCGTCGCCGGGCGTGGGTTCGAGGTGCGCAGCGCCGCGACCGGAGCGAAGGGCTTCGAGGAGGCGCTCGCGTGGCTGCCCCACGTGGTGCTCCTCGACATCAACCTCCCGGGCTCGTACGACGGCCTCGAGGTCTGCGCGAAGCTGCGCGCGACCGAGGCGACGAAGGACACCCCCGTCATCATTCTCAGCGCGATGATCGACGAGGAGGTGAAGCGCCGCGCCGCCGCTGCCGGCGCAAACGCGTTCTACGACAAGCCGTTCAGTCCGCTGGCGCTGCTCAAGGAGATCGAGGCGCTCACGAAGCGCAGCGAGGCGCGTATGAAGGCCGCGCCGCCCACCTCCTAGATCAGGAGGCCGAGGTTCTTCTTCGCCCGGGCCTCGGCCTCGGCGACCACCGCCTTTGCCTCCTCGGCGGGGATGCGCAGCTTCGCGCCGAGATCGGTGATGAGCTGCGTCTCGGCGGGGTGCTGCTCGCCGTCCGCGAAGCTGAGGAGGACCGCGTGCTGGAGGAGGACCCGCCGGCTCGCGGCCGACAGCTCCTGGAGATCGATGTCCTCGAGGGTCCGCTTCTCCTTCGCGTACTCCTGGAGGCGCGCCTTTTCCTCGGGGCTGGCGGCGTAGGCGTCGAGCAGCGCGTCGAGCATCTCCTTCTCCTTGGCGGCGAAGTCGCCGTCGGCCCATGCGACGGGGACGAGGGCCTGGATGAGCGCGAAGGTTTCCTCTTGCATGGGAGGAAGGATACGAGAGGTCGGCGGCGCCGCGCAGCTACTTCGCGCTGACCGTGACGACGCGGTTGCCCTGGGCGTCGGCGGCCGCCGCCAGGATGTCCTTGTCGGGCACGTGCAGACGCTTGCGGAGCTGGGGCGGACCCGCGAGGAGGACGTCGATGTCGCCCTCGCAACGCAGCTGCTCGATGCGCGCCTCGGGGCCGAGGCCGGCGAGCAGCCAGATCTCCGCGCCGCGCACGTTGGAGACGACGTGCACCGTGCCGGGCGCGCCCGAGCCGCCCACCTGGCTACCCGGCTCGGCGACCGGCCAGGGATCCAGCGTGCCGGGCTTCAGCTTCGTGGGGTCGAGCTGGATGGGGACATCGATGCGGGGCCGGCCATCGGGCGCCTTCTCCCACGTCGACTCCGCCTTGATGACCGCGCGGCGCGGGACGTAACCCTCGGCGGTGGCGACGAACTCGAGCCGCGTGCCGACCGGCATGCGCTCGACGTCGAGCGGCGCGGGCCCGACCCGGAGGAGGATCTCGGCGTTCGCGGGCACGTCGGTGACGACGAGCGCCACCTTGCAGCGCGGGACCGCGGCTGCCGAGCCCGAGGCCAGCGGGGCGCTCGCGTCGGCGGAGGCCGGCTTCTTGCGGCCCGAGAAGAAGGCCGGCTTGAACATGTAGACGGCGATGCCGCCCGCCACGAGGACGAGCAGCGTGAGGACGAGCATCACGAAGCCGGTCTTCGGCGCGCGCGGCTGGTGGTAGCCCGTCGACGTCGTCGTGCGAGCGGGCACGCGCGCCGTCGCGCTCGCGGCGTCGACCTTCTGGCGTCGACCCGATGCGCTCGCGGACGCCACGGGGCGCGCGCGCGAGGGCGTGGTGCGCTTCAGCGGCGCGGG
>JAQBQL010000110.1 GCA_028287035.1 Labilithrix sp.
GCCCGGTGCGGGCCCGGGTGCGGAGGACGCGGGCTTCGGCGAGGCCCTTCGGCGCCCCTGCGAATGGGACTTCACGCGCGCATCGTCGCATGACTACGATGCCGGCGCATGCCCGAAGCCAGCCTCCTCTATTCCGTGACCGGTGTCGTCGTGCTCGGCCTCGTGGCCTGGGTGGGCTGGGTGCTCACGACCGCAAAGGAGCCGTGGGCCCGGGAGGTCGCGGTGGCGCCTGCGGTGGTCAGCGAACAGGCTCGGCCGGACGAGGCGCGCGTCGAGCAAGCGGACGTCGCGGGGGACGCCCCCCCTCCGTCACGCCCACCCGTCACCTGAAGCGCATGCAGCGGGCGCCGAACGCGCCGCCCCGGAACCGCGGCGTCGACTGCTGCGTCTTGTGGTTCTGGATGCTGCTGAACTCCAGACCGAAGCCGCGATAGTCGAAGCGGTTGGTCTCGCCGCGCTTCATGACGACCTCCTGGAGATTGCCGATCATGTCCATCCAGGGCTCGTCGGCGGGATTCGAGCTGATCCGATCCGCGGCGACGCGGCCGGGCATCGCGACCTTGCCTGAATCGTCGTGGGTATTTCCGTCCGACGGGTAGTACCAGACGTTGTAGCAACCCTGCGTGCCGTCCGCGAAGGTGTTGAGGGACGCGCCGCCCGCCCCGCACTGCTGGTTGCCGCCAGCGCTTGCGAGCTTTCCGTTCTGCGCAGTCTTCACGTAGGCGGCCTCGACCGTATTGCCACTGATCGCGTCCATCACCTCGGCGGTCGCGAGCTGCCCGCCGTCCCAGGCGCAGAACGCCGCGAACAGCGCATTGGGTGCGCAGTTCATCGACTTCTCGTCCATCAGATCCTCGGGATACGCTTTCCCGAGTCCCATGTCGTTGCCGGCGATGGTGGCGGCATCCATCCAGAAGGTGGACCAACCGTAGGCCTGGTCGGCGTTCGAGCAGTTCAGCGCGTGCCCTTCTGCGTAATATTCGCCCTGCGCCCACTTGCTCGGGTCGGCCCGGTATTCAGGAAAGAACGAGGTCGAGTTCAGCGCCTTGAAGACGCTCGTATCGATCGTGTACGTGCCCTGCTGTCCCGCCTGCTGGATTGCGGTGTCGGTCGGACCGGTGGCGCGGATGTACCAGGTCGTACCCTGCGTGTTCGTCGCCGGCATCGAGTAGACGTCCTGCCCGGGGTACTGCAGATCGGTCGTCGGCGACTTCACGACGTAGGTGGCATTCGATCCAACGTTTCCCTGGGGCAGCACGTTGTCCCAGCCGTCGTTCCAGCGTGCCGGCTTGTGAGCGGCGATCCACGCCCTGACGTTCGCCGGCTTCGGATTGGTGCTCCCCGCCGGGAGCACCGGGTCAGCGCCGCCGCCGATCGCCTCGAGGAAGGCTCGCATCCGCCCCGCCGTGATCTCGTATTTGTCGACGTACACCGTCTTCCCGGGCTGCGTCGGGTCGGTGTAGCCCGCCACCGGCAAGGTCCGGCAGCAGTCCTCGTGGCCGGGCGCATTCGGGTCGGTGGCGGTCGCGTGCGTCTCCGCCTGCCCGTTGCCCACGTCTCCGCCGCCGCAGGTGTCGCCGCCGTGCTGACGCTTGCAGCTCGGCATATCCATGCACTTCGACGCGTAGTTGCACGCGCCGTTGCAGTCCGTGTCCGCCTTGCAGGTCTTGCCCTGCGCGCATGTCACCATGCCCGCGCCCGTGCCGCCGCAGTCCACGTCCGTCTCCGTGCCGTTCAGGACGCCGTCGTCGTAACGCGGGGCGGTGCACGCGTGCGTCGCTTCCGGGCAATAGTCGTCCGTGCAGTCGGCATTCGCCGCGCATGCCTTGCCGCTTTTGCACTTCGGCGCGACCGCGCCTCCGCAGTCCACGTCCGTCTCGTCTCCGTTCTTCTTGCCGTCGGCGGGGCCCATCGGACCGCACACGCTGGCGGTGCACGTTCCGACGCAGTCGGTGTTGTCGGTGCAGGTCTGGCCGTCCGGGCACGGCTGCGTGGTCTTCACCGTGCCGCCGCAATCGATGCCGGTCTCGCCCCCGTTCTTCTTCCCGTCGGTGTGGCTGCCGGCGGGCGGCTCGGCGCACGAGGCGCCGCCGCAGAAGCCGGAAGCGCAGTCCTTGTCGAGCTCGCACGCCTCGCCGTCGGCGCACGTCGCCACCGCCGCGCCGACCCCGCACGGCTTGCCGGCGGGCGCCGCGCACGCGCCCCCAACGCAATGGCCGCTGACGCATTCCGCGTCGGCGGCGCACGCCACGCCGGTGCAGCGCGCGGCGCATGCGCCGCCGCAGTCGATGCCGTCCTCGCCTTCGTCCTTCGTGCCGTTGGCGCACGCGGGCGCCGCCTCGTCCGACGTGCTGCACGCCGGGAGCACGAGCGCGCCCCCGACGAGCGCCAGGGCAGCAGCCACGAGAGCTCGGGTCGTTCCGCGCGTGATCAAGGGAGGCCTCCGGTGAGCGTGTCCTCGCACGCCGGAGGCGTGGGTCGACGGACGCTACGCCGAAGCGTCTCACGCCGGCCGCCCGACCGTAAAGGAGCGCCTCCCCCGCAGACCCGGTTACTTCGCAATTCGCGACGCCGTGAATCGCCGCGGTGTGGCAGGCTCCAGTTGCGTATCGCCACGTGTAAACCGATGATTTCCTGACGTATTTGGCAATGATGCGTCAGTCCACGAGGTATATCGATACCCGATGGCAACCGCTCCACACGCCGCGTCGACAGCCTCCCGCGGCGGGCACGGCGCGGGCCTCGCCAGGGCAGCCGCGCATTTCGTGGAGGGCTGGCGCGAGGTCCCGCGCGCCCGGTCGCTCACGACCGACCTGCTCGCCGGCCTGACCGTCGCCGCGGTGGCCTTGCCCCTCAACGTGGGCCTTGCCATCGCGAGCGGCATGCCGCCCTCGGCGGGCATCGTCGCGGGCGCGGTCGGCGGCGTCGTCGCGGCGACGTTCGGCAGCTCGAAGCTCCAGGTGTCGGGCCCGGCCGCCGCCCTCAGCGTGATGGTCCTCGCGCTCGCACGGGATTTCGGCGTCACCGGCGTGGCCGCGGCCACCGTGTTCGTGGGCGTCGTCGAGCTCGCCCTCGCGTTCGCGCTCGCGGGGCGCGTCATCAAGTACGTCCCCGAGTCGGTCCTCGCCGGCTTCACCACCGGCGTCGGGCTGAAGCTCCTCGATCAGCAGCTGCCCGAGCTCCTCGGCTTCCCCGAGGTCGTCGACTGGGCCTCGAAGAGCACCCCCAGCACCATCGATCTCGTCACGATGATGCACCACCCGAAGTGGCTGCACGACGTGTCCTGGCTGGCCGCGGTGTCCGGCGTCTTCGTCGCCTTCACGGTGACGTCGTTCCAGTCGTTCAAGCGCTTCCCGGCGGCGATCGTGAGCATCGCGCTCATCACGTTCGTCTCGGTCTACCTCGGGTGGGACATCGAGCGCGTCGCGAGCGTCGGCGCCG
Organism: Labilithrix sp.; assembly: GCA_028287035.1. The sequence goes on from JAQBQL010000110.1 coordinate 3,442, forward strand.
TGCCCGACCGCTTGCCGCTCCCGGCGCTCCCCCTCGTCCCCGACGAGCAGTGGATCGATCTCTTCGTGCGCGCGACGCCGCTCGCCGTGCTCGCGGCGGCCGAGTCGCTCCTCTCCGCGTCCGCCGTGGACCGCATGGCGGGCCTCAAGAAGCCGCACGACTCGAACGTCGAGCTCTTCGGTCAAGCGCTCGCCAACATCGTGACCGGGTTCTTCGCCGGTATGCCGGTCACCGGCGTCATCGCGCGCAGCGGCGTCAACGTCCAGAGCGGCGCGAAGACCCGTCTCGCGGCGATCTTCCACGCCCTGATGCTCGCCGGCGCGGTCATGTTCCTGAGCGGCCACATCAGCCGCGTGCCGCTCGCCGCGCTGGCTGGCCTCCTCTGCGTGATCGGATTCCGCCTCGTCGAGATCCGGACCCTGGCGCACCTCGTGCGGGACCACCGGCTGGAGGCGCTCGCCTTCGTCGTCGCGGCGGTCGGCACGGTCTCCGGTCACCTGATGACCGGCCTCGTCGGCGGGCTCCTCGTGCACTTCGGCAGCCGCTGGCTGAAACGCCACGACCGTGCCGCGCTGGCCGAGGTGGCGAGCAACCGTTCCCTGGGCATTCGCGCTGTGCTCCAGCGCGACCGCGCGGAGGCTCGCCGTCCCGCGCACCATCAGGCGATGCCCGCCGAGGCGCGCAAGTGGCTCGGACAGATCCGCGAGCGCCCGCTGGTTGCCGCGAGCGCGTTCATCCACCCCGCCGCGACGGTCATCGGCCGCGTCGTCCTCGGCGAGCAGGTGCACATCGCCGCCGATACCTCGGTCCGCGCCGACGAGGGCGCGCCGTTCCACATCGGATCGCACACGAACATCCAGGACGGCGTCATCCTGCACGCGCTGAAGGACAAGCGCGTCATGGTGGCCGGCGAGGGGTGGGCCATCTACGTCGGGAAGAACGTGTCGCTCGCGCACGGCGCCCTCGTCCACGGCCCCTGTTACATCGGCGACGAGACCTTCGTGGGGTTCAAGGCGGTCGTCCACGACTCGGTGGTCGGCGCGCGCTGCTACATCGGCATCGGCGCCACCGTGGTGGGCGTCGAGATCCCGGACGGGCGCTTCGTTCCGCACGGTCGCGTCGTCGACAGCGCCGACGCGGTGGATGCGCTGCCGCTCGTCAGCGAGGCGCACATGGAGTTCAACGAGGACGTCGTCGAGGTCAATCGTGGCCTCGCCGTCGCCTACCACCGTCATGCGCGCGAGGGTCGCGAGGGCATGGCGCTCGTCCGGCACCGTCTCGATCCCGACGTTGCCGAGGCGCCGGTCTGGGACGTCAGGTGGCCGGTCAGCTCCGGCAAGGAAAGGTTCTGATGTTCGCAGTCGGCCTGGTCGTGGGTCTCGTCGTCGCTCTCGCGGCGCTCCTCCTTCGTTGCACGTTCCGTGTCGACGAGGGCCATCTCGCGGTGCTCACGACGTTCGGCAAGGCCGAGACCTCGGACGGCAAACGAAGGCTCGTCACGCACGGTCCGGGGCTCCACGGCAAGAAGCCGTGGCAGGCGGTGCGCACGGTCTCGGTGAAGGAGCAGAACCTCGATCTCAATGCCGAGGAGGGCGGGGGCACCGCGATGGCCGACGACGGGACCATCCTGCGTCTCGACTCGTTCGTTCGCTACGTGCCGGTGCCGGAGGTCCTCTACGAGCACCTCTTCGGCGTCGAGCGACCGCTCGAGCACATCACCGGCCTCTTCACGTGCCTCCTCCGGAACGAGATCGCGAACTTCCGCGGGCAGGCCGACGACGGGCCCGAGGCGCCGCTCTCCACGCGCTTCGACTTCGCCGGTCAGGCCGGCTCGTACGCCCTCATCCGCCGCGAGCGGCGCCTCCTCAACGAGCGCATCCAGAGCTTCTGCCACGAGAAGATCGACGACCGTTACGGCGTGCGCTTCGTGGCCGTGGACCTCGCCGACATCCTTCCGCCCGACGAGCTCGCCGACGCGCTCAACGCGGTCATGCAGAGCCACAGCGAGGCGGGCGCCATGCTGTTCCGCAGCGAGGCGGAGTGCCAGCAGCGCGTCCTCGCCGCCGAGCACGGCATCCGCATCGCGCGGACCCGCGCCGGCGCCGTCGAGGTGGAGATCCGCGGCCTCTCGGCGTTCCTCGAGGATCTCGACCGCGAGAACGTGCTCGACGCGTACGTGGCGCGGCGCCGTGCCGAGGTGTCGAGCGAGTCACGTGCCGTGTTCATGAAGGAGGCCTCGTGAGCTCGAACGTCATGCAGATGGTCATCGGCGCGCTCCTGGGGTTCCTCCTCCTGCCCGCCGCCTTCTACGTCCTCCGCGCGGTGACGGTGCAGGTCGAGAACGAAGAGGCGGTCCTCGTCCGCAGCTTCGGCAAGCTCGTCGCGACGTACCGCACGCCCGGTCTCCACGTGCACTTCGCGAAGCTACTGCCGTGGACGAGCCACACGCACGTCTCGCTCCGCCGTGACTTCCGGCACTTCGCCAACGTGCACGTGAACGACGCGCGGGGCACGACGGTCATCGTCGATCTCTGGGTCGAGCTCCGCGTGGCCGACCCGGCGCGCGCCATCTTCTCGGTGGCGGACTGGAACCGCTCGCTCACGAACCTCGTGGCTCATGCGGCGACCTCGATCCTGGGCAGCCGCGAGTTCCGCCAGATCCTGAACGACCGCACAGAGCTCGGCACGCTCCTCCAGAACGACATCGCCACCGAGACCCAGCGCTGGGGCATCGAGATCGAGCTCGTGTTCATCCGCAACGTGAGCCTCCTCCCCGAGGTGTCGCGGCAGATGTTCGAGACCATCGCCGCCCGCCTGGAGCGCGCCAAGGCGCACGTCGAGGAGGTCGGGCGTCTCCAGGTCGCGCAGCTCGAGGCCGACACCTCGATGCGCGTCGCGGGGCTCGTCGCCGAGGCGAAGGGTCAGTATCCGGCGGCGGTGGGCCGGGCGCTCGCCGACGTGAAGCGCCGCCCCGCGGTGTTCGCGGCGTACAACGAGCTCTACGCGCTGTCGCTCGTCCGCCCGCACCGGACCGTCACGTTCCGGGGCTTCGACGGCGACGAGATGAGCGCGGCCGATGCCGCCATGGTGGTGGCGCCCGCGCCCGAGGCGGCGGCCCCGACGGTCAGCGCCCTTCGAGCTTCGCCACCTTGAGCACGCCGCGAAGGACGTAGTCGAGATACGTCTCGTTGCCGCTCGCCCAGAGCACGAACGGGGCGCGCGCCTCGCCCTCGTCCGAGACCGCGGCGAGGAGCTCGACCGCGCCCATCGCCGGGAGCTCGTGGAGCGTTGCCTCATCGCCGCCGGCGCTCTCTTGCTCGAACTTCGCGACGTCGAACGCGAGCGCGTCCCCGAACGCAGCGATGGCTCCGCGGTGGCGCTCCGGGTCGAGGGCCTCGAGCGGCACGAGCTCCCAGCCCCCGTCGACGAGCACCGGGAAGACGTCCTCCTCGCGTGACTCGTCGAACGGCTCGGCGCCCGGGTCGGGCAGGTCCGCGCCGATGCCGGCAAGGCGCCGCGCCAGCGTCGTCGCCGCGGTCTCCCGCGCCGGGCCGGGCACCCAGAAGGCGCCGAGCACCGCGACGAGCTCCGCGTCGCTGACGCGCCGGTAGAGGCGCTCGTCCTTGGACGCCGCGTCGATGGTGTCGTCGGAGAGGACCCGCTCGGCCCACGCGGAAGCCTCGGCCAGTGCCGGGTCACCCGCGAGGCTCGCCGCCTCGACGGCAAAGGCGTGCACGAGGTGCAAGCGTCCCGCGACGTAACGATGCTGCCCGAGCGCGCGGACGAGGCGCACGAGCTCCTCGCCGGTGTGCGTATCGATCTCGATTCCGTTCATCACAGCCCGAAGAAATCCTTGATGCCGGAGAGGATGCGGTCCCGCTCGGAAGCATGCAGTGTGAGGCGGTCCACGGCGCCCAGGCCGTCGCGCACTGCCATCAGCTCGAGGCGGCGCGTCGCCATGTTCTCGGAGAGCTCGTTCGCGATCTCGGGGCGCGCGAGGAGCACCTCCTGGAAGGTCTCCTTGCCCAGCCGGAAGCATTCGACGTCGGTGAGGGCCAGCACGTCCGCGGTGCGCGGCTCGCCCGTCATGAGGCCCATCTCCCCGAAGAACGCCGGCGCCTGGAGCGTCGCGATGGTCTTCACCTGCGCCGGCGCGGGCCCGTCACCGTCGGGGTCGATGCTGGCGCGCACCTCGGCGCTGCCGCTCGTCAGCACGTAGAGCCAGTGCGCGGTGGCACCCTGCCTCGTGATGATCTCGCCGGCGGTGTAGATGAGATGGCCCATGCCGCCGGCGAGGGTCTCGAGCTCGTTCTCCTTGAGGTGACGGAAGAGGCTCACGTGGCGGAGGGCCTCGAGGCGTTCGCTGGCGCGCCGTTCGCCGCGGCGGCTGACGCGGTCGGCGTCCTGCACCTCGAGGAACGTCGTGTGCGCCGGCACCGCGAGGGGAATGTCCGCCCGCCGGAGCGCCGTGTAGATGCGGGCGCGCACGCGCGAGCTCGTGGGGTCGTCGGCGGCGAGATCGAGGATCCAGTACCTGACCGCGTACGTGGCGAAGCTCTCGCGCATCTCCTTCGTGAAGTCCATGCACACGACGCTCGGCACCGGGTCGGCCGCGACGTTGTCGATGCTCGCGCCGCGCAGCGCATCGCTGACCACCTGGATGACGCGGGTCGGCGGGAAGCGGAAGTCGACGTTGAACCACACCCACATGCGCTGCGGAACGGCGCGGCCATCGCGCTTGCCGAGGATGGTGATGTTCCCGGCGAGGAGCAGCTGGTTCGGGACGATGATGGTCGACGAGTCGCGGGTCTCGACCACGGTGTGCCGCCAGCGGACCTGGCGAACGCGCCCCTGCTTGCCGTTGTCGAGCTGGATCCAGTCGCCTTCGTTGATCGAGCCGTCGAGCTGCAGGGCGACGCCGCCGAGGATGTTGCCGAGCGTGCTCTGGAGAGAGATGGCGAGGACGGCGCTCACGACGGCGCTCGTCGCGAGCAGCCCGGTCGGATTGAACCCGTGACCCGCCAGCACGCCGAGGGTCGCGAGCAGGTAGCAGAGGCCGACCGTGAGGTCGCTCGCGATCATCGGGACCGCGAGGCGCAGCCGCGGCAGCACGACGGCGAAGCAGAGCGTGACGGCGATGTTCACGAGCGTGAACGACTGCAGCAGCTCGGCGGCCACCATGAAGTAGCCCGCCCGCCGCGTGGAGCCGGCCGCCTCGAGCCCGAAGTGGACGGCCAGCGCCACGGCGTACACCACGTAGAGGATGACGATCCGCCGGACCCGGACGCGCTGCCCGGGCGCGAGCGCGTTCACCACGGTCGCCGTGAGTACGGTGCCCGCGAGCAGTCCCAGCGCCCAGATGATCTCGGACCTCATCGCCAGGGCCCTACGAACACCATCGCGCGTCCGGCCGTCAAGGTCTCGTTCAGCATCCGCCGGCAAAAGCGCTGCGGTATCGCGTCCGCGCGCACTTCTGGTCGTGACGCCGTGGGTCTCCTCCGCGATGCTGGGGCCGTGCGCTCGCGGGCCCTTCTCTTCGTCATGGCCGTCCTGCTCACCACGGGCACCGCGCGCGCGCAGCTGAACCCCGACTTTCCGCCGGCCGACGGTCCAGGCCGCGCGCCTGCGCCGGAGAAGCCCTCCGGCACGAACCCCGAGTCGCCGGGTGATACGCCGGTCGACGTCCCGCGCCTCGTGCTCGGCGCCGGCGTGCATGCGGGCGTCGGCATCGCGCCGGAGGTGGCGCTCGGGGTCCATGCTGCCGTGGAGCTCGCCACGATGCGTTGGTCGGTCGGGCTCGAGGGCCGCCACGATCTCCCCGCCAGCGGCCACACCGGGGCCGGGGCCCGGGCCCGCTCGTCGCTCCTCGGCCTCGCGTTCGTTCCGTGCGCGCGCACGCAGTCACTCTGGGCGTGCGGCGTCGTGCTCGCGTCGGGCGTGACCGCGACCGGGGAAGGGCCCACCGGCGCCGCCGAGCAGAGCGGCCATTTCGTGCTCGGCGTCGGCGCGCGTCTCGCGGCGCATCTCCGGCTCCCGCACGACTTCGCGGTGCGCTTCACGGTCGAGGGCCTCGTGCACCCGATCCCGTGGAGCATCACGCGCGACGAGGACGTGATCTACAAGGCGTCCGTCGTCTCGGGCACCGTGGGTCTCGGCGTCGTGCACGCCTTCTGACGTTGCCGCTCAGTCGGCGAGCGCTTCGTTGATCAGGCGCTGCTGCTCCAGCTTGTGGCTGGCCGAGCTGCCCGTCGCGGGGCTTGCCGCAGCCGGACGCGACACGACGGAGAGCGGCAGGCGCTCGCCGACGACGCCGCGCAGGTTCGCGTTCATGAAGTACCAGGGACCGGCGTTGCGGGGCTCTTCCTGGACCCACACGAGGCGCGTGCCGTCCGCGTACGGCGCGAGCGCCTTCACGAGCTCTTCGTGGAACGGATAGAGCTGCTCGAGGCGGATGATGGCGACGTCGTCGCGCTTCAGGTCCCGTCGCGCCGCGAGGAGGTCGTAATAGACCTTGCCGGTGCAGAGCAGCACGCGCTTCACCTTCTTCGGCTTGACCTGCGTGTCGGGGATGACGCGCTGGAACGAGCCATTCGCGAGATCGGCGGTGGTCGAGACCGCCTCCTTGTGACGGAGCAGGCTCTTCGGCGTGAAGATGACGAGCGGCTTGCGGATCGGACGCAGCACCTGGCGACGCAGGCAGTGGAACAGCTGCGCCGGCGTCGTCAGGTTGCAGACCTGGATGTTGTCCGAGGCCGCGAGCTGGAGGAACCGCTCGACGCGCGCGCTCGAGTGCTCGGGCCCCTGACCCTCGTACCCGTGGGGGAGGAGCATGACGAGGCCCGAGAGGCGCAGCCACTTGTCCTCGGCCGAGACGATGAACTGGTCGATGATGACCTGCGCGCCGTTCGCGAAGTCGCCGAACTGCGCCTCCCACAGGACGAGCCCATCGGGGGTGTCGAGGCTGTAGCCGTAGTCGAACGCGAGCACGCCCTGCTCGGAGAGGGGGCTGTCGTAGACGTCGAACTTGCCGCCGTTCTCCTCGGCGAGCTTCGCGAGCGGCGTGTAGCGAACGCCGGTCTTGCTGTCGTAGAGCGACGCGTGGCGGTGCGCGAACGTCCCGCGGCGCGAGTCCTGGCCGGACAGGCGGATGCGCCGCCCCTCGGCGACGAGCGACGCAAAGGCGAGGTGCTCGGCGGTGCCCCAGTCGAAGGGCTCGTTCGCGGCGACGCGGTCGCGGCGCAGATCGATCATCGCCTTGATCTTGGGGTTCGCGTTGAACCCCTCGGGCAGCTGCGCGAGGCGCGCGGCGAGGGTGTTGAGCACGGGCTCCTCCACCTTCGTCGGGACGTCGGGGACCTTGCCGTCGGGGCCGCCGAGGTAGGGCGTCCACACGCCCTCCATCGCGCTCGGCGCGCGGAGGAAGTCGCCCTGCTTCTCCTCGACGAGGGCCTGCTCGAGCGCGGCCTTGCGCTCGGCCATCAGCTTCGAGGCGATCTCGGCGCTGAGCTGCCCGCTCTTCGTGAGGCGGTTCACGTAGACCGCGCGGACGGTCGGCTTCTGGTCGATCTTCTCGTACATCGTCGGCTGCGTGAACCGCGGCTCGTCGCCCTCGTTGTGGCCGTACCGGCGGTAGCAGAGCATGTCGATGACGACGTCCTTGGCGAAGCGCTGGCGGAACTCGGCCGCGAGGCGCGTGACCTGGATGACCGCCTCGGGATCCTCGCCGTTCACGTGGAACACCGGGATCTTGAGCATGCGCGCGATGTCGGTGCAGTAGCGCGTCGACCGCGAGTCGGACGGGAGCGTCGTGAAGCCGATCTGGTTGTTGACGACGAGGTGGACGGTGCCGCCCGTCGCGTAGCCCTCGAGGCCCGCCATGTTCAGCGTCTCGGGGATGACGCCCTGGCCCATGAACGCCGCGTCGCCGTGGATGAGGAGCGGCATGACGCCGAAGCGCTTGCCGCGCTCCTGCTTGGCACGCACGCGTCCCTCGACGACCGGGTTGACGAACTCGAGGTGGCTCGGGTTGAAGGCGAGCGAGAGGTGGATCTTGCGGCCGGTCGATGTCGTGCGGTCGGTGCTCGCGCCGAGGTGGTACTTCACGTCGCCGCGCCCGAGGTTGCGCTCGGGGTTCGAGTCGCGGAACGCCGCGAAGATCTCGCGGACGTTCTTGCCCATCACGTTGGCGAGGACGTTGAGGCGGCCGCGATGGGCCATGCCGATGACGATCTCCTCGACGCCGTGCCCGGCCGCGTAGTCGATGAGCAGATCGAGCGTCGCGATCATGCTCTCGGCGCCCTCTGCCGAGAAGCGCTTCGCGCCGAGGAAGTTCGTGTGGACGAACTGCTCGAAGATCTCCGCGTCCGTGAGGCTGGTGAGGACGCGGAGGACCTCTTCCTCGCCGAGCTTCACGCGGTTGCGCGACTGCTCCATCTGCGTCTGCAGCCAGTCGCGGGCCTCGGGCTCCTCGATGTGCGTGTACTCGACGCCGATGGCCCCGCAGTACGTCTCGGCGAGGTGCGCGATGACCTCGCGCAGGGTCGCGCGCTCGCCGATGCCGGCGACGCCGCCGGTGGGGAACGTCACGTCGTAGTCGGCCTCGGTCAGGCCGAAGTTCGACAGCTCGAGCTCGGGCGCGGCCTCGGGCGCCTTCCCGAGGGGGTCGATCTTCGCGAACAGGTGGCCGCGCACGCGGTAGGCGTTCACCAGCTGGTAGACGCGTCCCTGGAGCGCGGCGGCGGCGAGCAGGTGCTCGTCGCGCCCGGCGAGCACGAGCGACGAGTCCCGGGACGCATGCCCGTTCGTGCCGTTCGTCCCCTTTGCCTGCGCGACCGCTCCGTCCCCGCCGGACGAATGGCCGTTCGCCTCGCCGTCGGAGGAGGGAGCGGGGCGGGTCTGCGATGACTCACCGCGCTCGTGCGCGTCGAAGAAGCTACGCCACTGCTCGTCGACAGACTGCCGGCTCTGGCGGTACTGAGCGTGGAGATCCTCGACGAAACCAGCGTTGATACCGAAGTCCTCGAACATTGCGGATCCCTCTCTTATAGGGAAAGCCGCCCACCGGGTCGAGCGTCAACGGCCGCGGATTTCCCGCATTTTTTGCAGCTCAGCGCTCGCGCGGCGAGAGCCAGGCCGTCAGATCGGCCCCTTGCTCGAGCACGACCAGGACCGCGTCGATCGAGATCGCCGACACGACGGTGCCCGCCGGGGCCACGTGCACGCCGGCCGCGTCTCGCCACACGATGACCCGCACCGCCTGCGTGGTCTGGATGGCGGGGTCGTGGACGGGGGGCTGCAGGGACGCGCGAGGTGCGCTCCGCGCATGCGCAACCGGGCTGTCGCGGGGCGGAACAGGCTCGTTGCGGGCATCGAGCCGAGCGTCGGGGCGGGCCTCGGGGACGGCGGTGGCGACCGGCGGCGGCGGGACGGACGCGGCGACCTCGCTCGCGTACGCCGCCTGGCCGACGAAGGCCGTCGCGCGGTCGCCCGACGGGGACACGTCGAGCTCGTCCGAGCCGCTGAGGTTCTGGGTGGGGGACGCGTCCCACTCCGCCGCGGACTTCGCGCCGGATCGTTCGCGCCGATGCGATTCGTGGGGCTGCGATTGCCGCGCGAGGTCCTCGAACCGCGCGACCACCGTGGAGGCCTCAGGCGGCTCGCGATCGAGCTGAGGCCGGCGGGGCGGGCGGCTGCTCGCGGCGGCGGGCGGCGGGTTGCTGCGGAACGGCGAGAGGCCGACCACGGTCGCGTCCGGGTCGACGGCGCGGTCACGCACGCGGAGCAGCGCCGCCGCCGCCTCGCCGTCGACCGCGGGATGGGGCGACGTCTCGATGGCGCCCGCGCCCGCCGGCCTGGCCGGGGCGAGCCCACCGCGCGGCGTCTGCGGGGCGAGCGGGACCTGCGAGACCCTCGGCGGCTGGGCGGTCTGCACCGAGCTCGGGTCGGCGGAGGCCGCGGGCGGACGGGGAGGGACGCGCCCGGTGAGCGGAGCGCGCGGCGGGGCGCCCGAGCGTACCGGGGACGGCGCGAGGCTCGCGCGAGCGGGATCGAGCTGCGCCGCGGGCTGCGAGCGCGTGGTCGTCGGGATGCCGCTCGGCGGGAGGTTGGCGGCCGGCGTGAAGGTCGCGTCGGGCGGCGGCACCGCCGTGATCGAGGTCGCCGCGTGGGAGGCCTGCGAGGCCTGCGCGGCCTGCAGGCGCTCCGAAGGCTGCCCGCCCTCGTTCACCGAGGCACGCGAGCGGCGAGCCACGAGCGACGTCAGCTCGGACGCCGCCTTCGCGAGATCCAGCGCGCGCTGATCGGCCTCGACCTCCGACGCGGCCTCGGCGGCCTTGCGCACCCACTTGATGCCCTCGAGGTGATCGCCGCGCGCCCACATCGCCTCGGCGGTGGAGAGTGCCCACGACACGTCCTCGGGGTCGTCCGGACGCGCCTCCGGGACCTGGGGAAGCGCGAGCTCGTCTTCGGCTGCCATGGCGCAGCTCGGATCGTCGGGCAAGCGGCCGGGCTTGGCAAGCCTTTCGTCAGGCGTGGTAGCGTCCGCGCCATGCAGGTGGTCGTGAACGGAGCCCCTCACGAGGTACCGGACGAGCTGACCGTCGCCGGCCTCGTCGCCCATCTCGGCCTGTCGGGCGGCCCCGTTGCCGTCGAGGTGAACCGCGAGATCGTCCCGCGCGCCGAGCACGCGGCGCGGCGGGTGATCGCCGGTGACGCCATCGAGATCGTGCACTTCGTCGGCGGCGGCTGACCGCGCCCTACGCGCCCTCGGTCACTCCACGCAGCGCGATCGGGCGCGCGCGACGAGGGCGCTGACCGCCTCGTGGGCGCGGCTCGTCACGTCGGCGGCGCGGTCCGAGCGCCTCACGACGAAGGGCTCACCGATGCTGACGACCATGCGCGTGCCGCGGCTCTTCGCCATGCGCGCGAGGTGCTCCGGGAACGTCTCGTCGACGAAGGCCGCGCCCGAGGACCGAGGGTAGGCGAGACCGACCGGGACGATCTCTGCCCCGGCGCGCACCGCCGACACGAACCCGCCGGCGAAGAACGGACGCACCTCGTCGCCCGGGAACGTGGTGCCCTCCGGGAACACGTTGATGGCCTCGCCGCCCGCGAGGTGCTTCTGGATCGCACGGATCGTGGCGGCGCCGCTCTTGGCGCTCTCGCGATCGACGAACACCGTGCCGACCGCGCGCGCCGCGGCGCCGACCACCGGCCAGGACGCGAGGTCGGCGCGGCTCACCATCCGGCCGCCGAAGACCGAGAGCACGACCCCGATGTCGATCGCCGAGCGATGGTTCAGCACGACGAGGCGACCGCGGCCCGGCGTGCGCGGCGGCAGCGCGCCGTCGACAACGACCTCGATCGCGAAGAGGCGGAGCAGCGTGCGCGCCCAGCGGCCGACCCACGCGTCCCGGAGCTCGTCCTGCTCGGCGGGCGGCGCCAGCTTGCGACGCGCGAGATAGGCGGTCAGCAGGGCCGCGGTCACGCCCACGAACCCGCCGGCGCGGACCGTCTTGCGGAGCTCCTCGCGGGCGGTGTCGGTCGCGCTCACGTCGTCACCATAGCGTGCAGCTCGCCGGAGGAGACGGTCATGGCGCCTTGCTCGCCGCAGGGGCGGTCGCGGGCGCCTCGGCCGGGACCGCCTTCACGAGGGGCGGACGGGCGGCCACGATGACGAGGCTCTCCTCGCCGAGGCGCTTCGCTGCGAACGCGCGAAGCTCGTCGAGCGAGGTCTTTCCGCGGGAAGCGGACTGCGCGCTCGTCGGCACCGGCTCGCCGCGCCACGTGGCGACGACGCGCGCCCGCGGATCGAGGGCGGTCGTGACGGCCTCGCGCGCCGACACGGCGACGCCGCGCTCGAGATCGGCCGCCCCGAGGCCGCCTCTCCACAGGCGGTCCAGGACCGCGCGCGTCTGCATGACCGCGCCGTCGAGGGAGGCCTGCGTCGCGACGAGGCGGATCACGAGCGCGGGCGCGCGGGGCACGCCGAGGACCCGCGCCGACCACGACGTCGCGAGCGGCGCGCCGCCGCCGAGCGCCTTCTCGAGCACGCCCCCCGCGCCGTCGAGGGCCGCCGCGATCAGCGAGGCGGCGCTCCGCTCCGCGACGTCGTTCGGCGCCAGCGGGAAGGCGAGGTAGGCCTCGGCGACGATCCCTCCGGCTTGCAGCTCGATCCCGTACGTCCCGGCGCGCGGCGCAACCGTCGCGGTGGGCGAGCGACACGCGCGGGTCTCGCCGCCCCGCCGATCGATCCACCGGTCCACGGCGCGCACCGCGGCATCGCCCTGCGCGGCCCCGTCACCCGCGAGCACCGCCACGCGCAGGGGACCCGTGCGGAGCGCCTCGGCGCGAGCCGCGATGGCCGCATCGGAGGCGCGCGCCAGGATCTCGTCGCGGCCCGTCGCCAGCACCCACGACGGATGGCCCGGCGTCAGCGCGCCCGCGAGCACACCGAGGGCCCGGCCGTCCGCCTGCGCGTCGCGACGAAGGAGCTCGGCCCGCGCGCGGCCGAGCGCCGGCAGGGGCAGCGCGTCCGCCGCGAAGGAGCGTCCCGCAAGGTCGGCGAGCCGGCGGGCGTGCGCCGCCGGACCTTCGCCGGGCAGCGCCGGGCCGTGTACGAGGAGGCCCGCGCCGTCCGGGGTGATCCACGGCTCGACGTGGGTGTCGGGCGACGTCTTCGCGAGCTCGGCGGCCGCCGCGATGAAGAGCGCGGTGAGCCCTGCGTCCTGCTCGGTCTCGCTCTCGGTGCCGCATGGCGACGCGAGCAGCACCCACGTCTCGCCCTGGCCCGGCTCGACGCGCACCCGGCCCTCGCACGCGGGCTTCTCCCACGAGAGGGTCGCTCGCGCGAGCGCCGCGGCCAGCGTCTCGCGCGTGGGCTCGAGCGGCGACTCGGCCGACGCGGGCCCACCGCGGCGAAGCGGCAGCCCGAGCGCGGCGGAGGTGTGGAGCAGCCCGGCAGCGCGCACCGAGCCGTCGCCCTCGCCGGCGCCGGCGT
>JAQBQL010000120.1 GCA_028287035.1 Labilithrix sp.
CTCGTGCCCCCGGGCGGCGCGCCCGGCGCTGCCAGCGCGGCGCCCGCCGTGCCGGCTGCGCTCGACATCGACCCGGTGGTCGTCGCGCTCGGCCGCAGCACGGCCGGTCCGGGCACTCCCGAGGACATCGCGAAGGCGCGCACGGGCGTGGTCCGGCTCTGCGACGACAGCCTCGCGCGCGCCGCGCTGATCCTCGGTGAGGTGCGGGCCATGGACACCAAGCCCGACGCCGAGCTCACCTTCGAGGCGACGCTGGGCGGCCTCGATCGCGCGCAGATCGCCATCCGCAACGCCGCCGATTTTCCGGGCCTCCTCGCGGTGGCCCATCCCGACGACGCGGTCCGCGAGCAGGCGAAGAGCTGCGAGCCGAAGGTCGAGAAGCTCGAGACCGAGATGTGGCTCGACGCGGCCCTCGCGCGCGTCGTGAAGCGCTACGCCGCGAAGAAGGAGCCCCTCGTCGGCGTGCGGGCCCGTCTCCTCGCCCACACCCTCCGTGACTTCCGGCGCAACGGCCTGGAGCTCGACGAGAAGGGCCAGGCGCGGGTGCGCTCGCTGAACGAGGAGCTCACGAAGCTCGGTCAGGACTTCGACACGAACCTCGCCGCCTCGCACCTCACCGTGGACGCGACCCCGCAGCAGCTCGAGGGCCTTCCCAAGGAGTGGCTCGCCGCCCACAAGCCAGAGGCCGACGGCAAGATCCGGGTCACGACCGACTACCCGGATTACTTCCCGGTCGTCACCTACGCGAAGGACCGCAAGGTCGCCCTCGAGCTGTTCAAGCAGTTCGACAACCGCGCCGCCGACAAGAACGTGCCGCTGCTCGACCGCATCCTCGCCCTGCGTAACGAGAAGGCGAAGCTCCTCGGCTACCCGACGTGGGCGGACTACGTGCTCGAGCCTCGGATGGCGAAGGACGCGAAGACCGTCGCCACGTTCCTCGACGGCCTCAGGAAGCACGTCGCGCCCAAGGCGCAGGCCGAGATGGCGGAGTTCCGCGCGCTGCACGTGAAGCTCGGCGGAAGTGCGAACGACCCGATCCCGCCGTCCGACCGGCTGTATCTCGAGGACCAGCTGCGCCAGTCGAAGTACGGGCTCGACTCCAAAGAGGTCAGCCAGTACTTCGAGGTGCGCAAGGTGAAGGAGGGCCTCCTCACGATCACGAGCCGCATGTTCGGCATCAAGTTCCGCCCGGCGCCCGACATGCCGACCTGGCATCCCGACGTCGAGCCGGTGGAGGTCACCGACAACGACGGCAAGGTGATCGGGCGCTTCTACTTCGACCTCTACCCGCGCGAGGGCAAGTACAAGCACGCGGCGGTCTTCAGCATCCGCGACACCGTCAAGCTGCCGGACGGCTCGCGCCTCGTGCCGATCGCCGCCATCGAGTGCAACTTCCCGCGCCCGGGCGGCGGCGGGCCCGCGCTGATGACCCATCAGGACGCGGTCACGTTCTTCCACGAGTTCGGACACATCCTGCACCACGTCCTCAGCGAGTCCGAGCTGTCGACCTTCGCCGGCACGAGCGTGGCGCGCGACTTCGTGGAGTCGCCGTCGCAGATGCTCGAGGAGTGGGCGTGGTCGAAGCAGACGCTCGATCTGTTTGCCGTGCACCACGAGACCGGCAAGCCGATGCCGCAGGCACTGCACAGCGCGATGGTGCGCTCGCGCGGGTTCGGCCGCGCGCTCGCGACGCAGCGTCAGCTGTTCCTCGCCGCCCTCGACCAGACGTACCACACGCGTACGCCCCCCTTCGACACCACCAAGGTCCTGCAGGAGACGAACGACGCGTACACCGCGTTCAAGTACGTCGACGGCACGCACTTCCAGGCGACCTTCGGGCACCTCATCGGGTACGACGCGGGCTACTACGGCTACCAGTGGGCGCTGTCGATCGCGCAGGACCTCTTCACGCGCTTCAAGCGCGAGGGGCTCCTCAACACGAAGACGGCCGCCGACTACCGCGCCGCCATCCTGTCGCGCGGCGGGAGCGACGACGAGACGAAGCTCGTGACGAAGTTCCTGGGGCGGCCGCCGAGCGACGCCGCCTACAAGGCGCTCCTCCTCGAGTAGTCGCATGAGCGGCTTCGCCATCGCGAGCGTCCGTGCGCGGCGCCTCGACATCCCGATGAAGAAGGCCTTCGGCATCGCCGGAGGCGCCCAGGAGGTCGCGCGCAACGTGCTCGTCGAGGTGACGCTCGCGTCGGGGGCGCGCGGCTACGGCGAGGCGGCGCCGCTGCCGCCGTTCAACGGCGAGACGCAGGAGAACGCGCTCGCCGCCATCGAAGCCGCGGCGTCCGAGCTCGTGGGCGCCGACGTCCGCTCGTGGCGCGCGCTCGCCGAGCGGGCGCAGGACCTGACCGCGCGTGGAACGCCATCGGCGTCTGCGGCGTGCGCGCTCGAGACCGCCGCGCTCGACGCGCTCTGCCGCGCCAACGGGAGCTCCCTGCTCGCGTTCTTCGGCGGGGCCGCGGCGTCGGTGGTGACGGACGTCACGATCACGACGGGCACCGCGGCGCAGGCGGCCGCCGAGGCGCGCGAGCATGCGGCGTTCGGCACGCTGAAGATCAAGGTCGGCGGCGCGGCCGATCACGACGTGGACCACGACGTCGCGCGCGTCCTCGCGGTGCACGAGGCGCGGCCCGATGCGCGCCTCCTGCTCGATGCAAACGGCGGCCTGTCGGTGGCGGGCGCGTTGCATCTGGCGCGCGAGCTGGGCGCGCGGGGCGTCGTGCCAGCGCTCTTCGAGCAGCCCGTCGCGGCGGGCAGCTGGGAGGCGCTCGCGGAGGTGCGCGCGAAGACGGGGCTCCTCGTCGCGATCGACGAGTCGGTCACGCGCCCCGAGGACGTGGTCGCGGCGCATCGCGCGGGCGCCGCCGACGCCGCGAACGTGAAGATCATGAAGAGCGGCATCGCGCGCGCCATCGACATCGCCGCCGCGATCCGCGCGTGCGGGCTCCTACCGATGATCGGCGGCATGGTCGAGGCGCGGGTGGCGATGGGCACGTCGGCGTGCCTCGCCGCGGGCCTCGGCGGCTTCGCGTTCGTCGACCTCGACACGCCGCTGTTCCTGGCGGAAGACCCCTTCGACGGCGGCTACACGCAAGCCGGCGAGCGGCTGGATCTCACGAGCATCGACGTGGGCCATGGCTGCGTCCCTCGCCATCGTGAAGGGTGACGAGCGGCTCTGCGTGTCGCTACGTCGTGATCGAAGTGAATCTCGTCTGGTAGGAGAGCAAGGCCGCGGCGATGATAGCGCTGCGTGACGAGGCTGCTGAAATTCCCGGACGCACGAGAACGCGCCGGCGGGGCAACCGTACTTCCGATTCGGAAGTAACCCCTCACGCAGGCGCGAGCACCCGCAGCGCGTCGCGAAGCAGATCGGGCAGAGGCGGCTCTTCGCCATGCGATGCAGCCGATACCACCGACGTCACGGCGCGCGCGGCCTCCGTCGCCTTGAAGCCGAGCCCGACGAGCGCGCCGCGGAGCAGCTCGCGCGTCCGGTCCATGACCGGTGTCGTGCCGGAGCGACGCTCCGCGATCTTCGCCTCGACGTGCGCGCGCCCGAAGTCCTGCTCGGCATGCAGCCGGTTGTGCGCGCGACACCGCACGCCGAGATTGTCAGGATTGTCACTGCCCCCGAGCGCGCGGGCGTGAAGATGATCCAGCTCCAGCATGTGCGTCGACGGACAGCGACGCCCACTGTCGTCCTGATATCCGCAGCGATGCCCATCCCGCGCGAACACCGCGCGCACCGCCGCGCGTGAGATTCCTGCCTTCGCGTCAGCGGTTTCCGGTGTGGTTCGCGGACGCTCGGCGAGCCCGAGCCGCTCCTTCTCCAGCTTCGCGAGCAGCAGATCGAGGGCCGCCTCCACCGTCACGGCCAGGTCTCGATCGGGCTGCCGATGGCTCAGGAGATCGCGCGCCCTCTCGAGCTTGTCGTGCAGCTTCTGGCTCACGGTCATCTGCAGCGCATACCGCGCCTCGCCGAGGGGCTCGATGCGTGCGCGCGGCGTCGGCATGGGCGCGGCCTCTGCTGACGCCAGCAGAGGTGCCTGCTCCACGACACGTTCCAATCGCGTCGGCACGGCCGGCCGCGGCGCACGCTCGACGAGCAGCGCCTTCACCTCGCTGGTCGTCTTTCCAGCCACCAGCGCGACCAGCGACGCAGCGTTCTCGGCCGTGAGGAGCCCGTCCAGCATCACCATGCTCGAGAGCGTGAGATGCCCCTCCGCAAGGTGGTCGAGCAGCTCCGGATGACGCCGCACCATCTTGACTGCCACCGATCTCCGAAAGGAGCCGGACTCGCTCATCAGGAGAAAGCGCCTGCAGAAATCGTAGATCGAGGTGTACGCCGTGCGCAGCTCGAGCCGCCGGTCCTCGACCTCCACGAGCATGCGGAGCATCCGCGCGTCGATGCGGCGCTTCGTCGAGCGCAGCGCCTGGAGGGCGGCGAGGAGCTGGTCGTCTTCATATCCGTCGAGGTCAGACTGCATCCGTAGATATTAGCTCGCATCGTGCGTATTTTCGATATTTCGATTATCGATTTATCGGCTTTTGCAGGAGACGCACCGAGCTTTGCAGCCTGTGGAAAGCGTGGACAGCGGCGCGCCGGGGGACAGCGGGGACAACTGCGCGGCTGGCGCGACGCGAGCCGGGGGCGGTCCCGCGCGCCGTTGCCCCCGCTGCCCCCCGTCGCTGCTTCCGCTGCCCACCCTTTCCACAGGCTCTACGACTGATTTTTTGAATTGCTCGAGACGGCAGGGCGGTGAGGGTCGAGGGGCGATGCCGCCGACGCGGCGCCACTTCCTAATCGGAAGTGGCGAGAAGGGCTGCGCTGTCACGTTGCGGCGAGGAGGCGCCATTCCGTAAGCGCAGGAGGTGCTCCGGAGGCGGCCAGACGCAGCCGTGGCGTGTTGATCTGCTTCCTCTCGTGGCGGTCGTCCGGTGAGCGGCACCGATCACGCGAGCGGGCCGGTCCACGTTTCGACCCGCTCCAGCCTTTCGAGCAGTCGAAGCGAGACCGCGCCGCCGCGCAGGGTGATCGTAGCGTCCGATAGCGCCCAGGTCATGTGAGCCGTGCCGAGCTCACAGGCGACGTCGCGCAGGAGGGCCGCGGGGTCGATGAACGCTCCGTCGCTGCCTCGCAGCTCACATTCGAAGACGCTGTCCGCCTCGTCGCGTGGCGGCGACCCATGGAGGTCGAAGGACTCGAGCCCCACGAACGAGAGCTCCGCCCGGAACGACCAGACTCCGCACGTCTCACCCGTCTCCCGCAGATAGACCGCAAGATGGGCGAGCTCGATACGTGCATCGCCTTTCCTCGTCATCTCGAAGCGCTCCACGATCGCGTCGTGGAGCTCCACGAGCAAAACGTCGTCCGGGTACCTGCTCGACGATGTCATCCCCGAGCCTGGAGCGCCCATCTCAGAATGCCGGGTCCGCCTGGATCGAAATCAAGAGAGTAATTGCGCATACCGCAATCCACATCGAACGAGCGACCAGTGAGCTGAAAGCAAAGCCGCCGTGGAAGCGGAGACCTGGTCAAAGCCGTGGCGATCGCCCCCCCCAGCAAGGCACATTCCGCCGGCCAAGGTGGGAACCCACCAAACGATATCCAGGCTCAGCGTCGCGGCCAGCAGCACGGAGACCATCGCGAGAACGAGGTCCACGAGCACGCGACGCCGCGCTGCCGAGGCGTTCGAGTGAGGGTGCGTTGCAGAGGCTGGCGAAGGCAGTCATGACGACAGCAACCCAGAGAGCAGTGTGGAGCGAGGCCATCGCGTTTGTGCACCTCAGGTGGCGATTCCGATGCTGAACAGGTATCCCGTGAAATACCAGAGCAGGACCCCGAGGGCCAACACGCCGCGCGATGGCCTACGGAGGTAGAAGTAAAGAGGCGCCGCCGCCGCGAGAGTAGTGGGTACGAGGAGAGTCAGCGCCTCCGCGGGGTACGAGCGGAAGGCCTCCGCTTGCAAGGCGCCCCACCAGCCAGAGATCGGTCCACCGCTGAGTCGCAAGAACAGATGGTCGATCCCGGTCCCGGCATTCGCACGTGTCGTGAGGAGGTTCGCCAGCGCGAGTGCGACGACGGCAACCATGACGTCCAACCACCGCCTGCAAGGCGCGCCATTCGCCGGGGCCGGCGGTCGCGACCTGGAGCTCGGTTTGGGTTGTGGGTCGCGCATCGGTCGAGACTCAGGGCGCATGTCTGCGGGACGTCGGAAGCGCTGCGCGCCGTCAGCGTTCGGAGCCGGCGCTGACGATGGCGTGAGCCAGCTGGCGGCCTTGACAGCATCACAAGATGCCCCGCTCGCCGGGCAGTAGTACTGACAGGACTGCCTAGGAGGCTGCTGAAAACGGGTTCCGAGATGCACCACAAGGCGCGCGCCGCACCGTAGTTCCGATTCGGAAGTGACATGGAGGTTCGGCTTGCCGTCGTCGCTCCCGGCCGAATCCTGAGGACCTTGGCCCGAATCTCCCTTCTTTATTGGTCCTTTTTCGACCTAGACGGGATCCATCGATGGGGACCGTGCCGGTTGGGCACGAATCCGTGCTTCGCACGTCGCGATGCCTGCGTACGCCGCCCTCATCAGGCCCTTCATCATGGACCGTCGCCGCCATCTTCCGTCGCTGGGCTCCACCGGAGAATCCTAAGCCCGTTTGCGCGCGCGCTTCGTGCGCGTCGGCACCGGCTGCACTGCGCCCGACGAGGAGGCGCGCTCGGAGCGCATCGCAAGGCAGCGCGGCCCCCAGCGGCGCGTTAGCCCAGGACGGGCCGGAAGGTCATGAGCCTCGATCAGGTCCGGGTAGCTGTCACCGATCGGATAGAGAAGCTCGTCCCCGAGCACCGAATAGAGGTGCCCGAGGGTCTGGCCCAGGCGCGCCCACTCGTCTGGAGCCATCACCGAGTTGCAACGCGCAAGCAGCTCGCCGGTCGCTTGCATGTAACGGGTGGTCAATCCGGCCAGCCGCTTTGCTTCGCGTCGCGAGATCATCGGCAGACGTTCCTCGCTTGGATCCATGCCATCAGCGTGCAAAGGGGTCTTCCGACGGGCGGTGGCCACACGAATCCGCCCCTACTTCGCCGCTGGTTCCTTCGCAAAAAACAGGCCCAGCACCTTGCCGCCGAACTGGTCGAACGCTTCGCTGGCCATCGTCTCGTACACCTTTTCCTCCGCCGGGCCGGGGAGGAGGTCCTCCTCCTTCAGCACGTGGAGCGGGGCCTGCTTCGAGGTCTCCCATTTCAGCTTGAGGGGCTTCGCGTCGCCCGGGATGACGAAGACCGCCTCGAACGGGAAGCCCACGCCGACGTAGCTGCCGCGCGGCTTCGTGCTCACGTACGTGAGGCCCGACCACTCGGCACTGTGCGTGACGAAGAGCGTCGGCACCTTCACGTCGGGGAGCACGTCGGTGTCGACGGGGATCTGCGCGCCCTGCTGGACGTCGAAGAGCTCGGGGCTGAGGCCCGCGTCGAGGCGCGTCGCGAGGAGCTTCGCGAGTACCCCTTCCCGCTTCGTGCCGTGGCGGTCGTCGAACTGGCGCGACGGGTACGAGACCTCGCCCATGAACGATGGCGTCTTCGCGACGTACTGGTCGGCCCGGCCCATCGACTCGTTCTTCTTGCGCCGGAACCGGAGCTCGACGCGCGGTCCGTTCTTCTCGGCCCAGGCGAAGAGCCGCTCCACGAAGGGAACGGCGTTCTTGTCCTTCGGCGGCTGCGGCGCGCGCTTCTTGTACGCCTCGAGGTCACGAACGTAGATCGCGTGGACCGCGTCCTTCAGCTCGGCGTCGACGCCGTGGTCCGGGAACTTCTTGCCGAACTCGTCGAGCGCGGCGAGCGTCCCGACCGCCTTCGCCTTCTCGAGCTCGCCGAGCATCGCGCCGCGGATCGACGCCGCCACCTCGGTCGCGATCTTGGAGCTCGGGTGCTTCGTCCGGTAGTCGACGAGCGCCTCGACCGTGCCGGTGCGCTCCGCGTCGCGCAGCTCGGCGCGCGGCAGGAGGACATTGCCGACCTCGTCCTTGAACTTCGTGCCGCGCTCCAGGTACGCGCGGTACGAGGCCGTGTCGTTCGCCTGCGTGGCGCGCGCGTACATGGTGCGATCGCTGCCCGAGTTCCGCGCGAGCCAGAGGGTGGGCGCGACGATGACCGCGACGAGCAGCGCGAGCGCCCAGCCGAACTGCCGCCACGGCGGACGCCGCAATGCGTGCGGATCACGGGGCCCGACCGGGCTCGAGAAGCGCGGGTTGTGGAGCGGATCGGCGGCGACGAGCTCCTTCGGGTCCTCGGTGGCGCGCGCATGCATCGCGCGGTCGCGTCCGGTCTGCACCTCGGCGACGATCGCCGCGGCGCGCGACGGGTCGGCGCAGGCGAAGAGGAACGTGCGGCCGCCGCCGAAGACCACGCGCACCGCCGCGCCCTGCGTGTCGACGGTCTGGAGATCGTGCGTCGAGTAGACCTTGAACTGGTCGCTGCGCGCGTCGATGAGACAAGCCGGAAAGAGATAGATGCCCGCCGCGTACGGCAGCGCGCGCTCGCGCGTGCTGAGGCCGACCGCCTGCACGATGCCGAAGACGCCGCCGAACACGAGCGCGACGTAGAGGACGAGCGCCTTCGCCGAGTGCAGCGCGAGCGCGCTCTCGAGCGATCCGTACCCGATGCGCGTCACGACGGCGACGAGCAGGAAGCTCGCGACGGAGAGCGCGATCCACGCGAGCTTCAGCGGCGTGCCGCCCTTCGTCGCGAGGACCGGCGCCGGCGGGAACCCACTCATCACGGACCCGACGAAGCGGTCCTGGATGGCGCGTGGGAGCTTGTAGAAGTCGACTGGCTTCATGCTCGAGGGGTGGCCTCGAGCCGAGCCTATCAGGCGCCTTCGAAGCGCACGAGGTTACGTGCAAGGGCCTTCAGCCCCACGAGGTCCTCGACCGCGCCGCCCAGGTGGGGCGTGGCGATGGCCGACCCCGACTCGGTCTCCATGCGAAGGCGCGCGAGCAGGTCGCGATCGCGCTGGGCGCGCCACCGCTCGGCGTCGGCGAGCTGCGCAAGCTTGCGCAAGGCGACGCGCTGGACCTCGGTGGCGTCGGGTCCCAGCGGAATCGTCTCGGGTCCCAGGAATCCGCGCGTGTAGGCCCAGCTGCGATTGAGGACGTACCCGGCGAAGGGCAGGCCGAGCTCCTTGATCTTGGTCTGGAAGTAGGACGCCTCCGCGAGCGCCGCGGGCTCGGGGCTCGTCACGAGGAGGAACGCCGCATCGTCCGAGGAGAGGAGCTTGCGCACCGCCTCCGCGTGGCTGCGCATCCCCCCGAACATCCCCGAGAAGGCGCCGAGGAACCCCTGGAGATCGCCGTAGAAGCCGACCCCGAAGGCGCGCGTGAAGACCCGCTCGATGAGCCCGCCGGCGGCCGCCATCAGCCCGCCCTTCTTCGGCAGGAAGACGCCGATGACGCGCTCGTCGAGGAACATGGAGAGCTTGCGGGGCGCCTCCAGGAACTCGAGCGCGTTCCGGGAGGGCGGCGTGTCGAGGACGACGAGGTCGTACTTGCCCTCGGTGGCGAGCGTGTAGAGCGCCTCGGCCGCGGTGTACTCCTGCATGCCGGCGACGATCTTCGAGAGGTGCTGGTAGAGGCGGTTTTCGAGGATCTCCTTCACCCGCCCCTCGTCGGTCGCGAGACGGCGCACCATCTGCTCGAACACCACCTCGGGGGCGAGCATCCACGCGTGCAGCTCGCCCTCGGGCGGCACGCCGAGCTCGTCGAGCTTCGCGCGCGGCACCGCCGACGGCGCGCGCGCGGCCTGCGGGGTGAGATCGATGCCCATCGCCTCGGCGAGGCGACGCGCCGGATCGATGGTGAGCACGAGGACCTTCCGCCCGTGGAGCGCGCTCGCCACGCCGACCGCGGCGGCCGTGGTGGTCTTGCCGACGCCCCCCGCGCCGCAGCAGACGATGACCTTCTTCCGCTGCACGAGCGGGTCGATGAACGTGAGATCGTCGGGGCGGACGGGCGCGACGTCCGGCGGGCGCGAGGTCAAACCGTTCCTCCGAGGTTCATGAGCGAGGCCATCTCCTCGGCGAGGCGCGGGCCCTCGAGCCACACGTCCTGCAGGGAGACGATCGGCACCTTCACCTCGCGCTGCAGCCGGGCGAGCGAGACGCGCGCGCGGTCGATGCGCTCCATCGTCCGCTCGCCGAGCGTCGGTCCGCGGTCCTTCAGGAGGTCGCGCACGGCCTCGCGCTCCTCCTCGCTGAACGGGTCGTAGGGCACGCGGTTCACGAACACCTGTGCGAGCGGGATGTGGTGCTCCTCGATGCCCCTGCACAGCTCGAGGGCCTCGCTGATCGGGAGCGTCTCGGGAAGCGTGACGACGACCGCGCCGGTGCGCGTCGCGTCGGTGAGGAGATCGAGGCCCTCGCGCACCGCCTCGGCGATGGGGCCGGTCGGGATGACGCGCAGGAGCGACGCCGGGATCTGCGCGAGCGCCAGCGCGTGGCCGGTCGCCGGCAGGTCGACGATGATCGTCTCGTACGTCGGCGAGCCATCGCGGTTCTTCATGCGCACGAGGTCGAGGAGCCGGTAGAGGACGCCCATCTCCGGGAACGTCGGCGCCGCCGCGAGGAACCGCCGGATCGCCGCCGACTTCATGGCGCCGTCGGCGAGGATCTTCATCGGCAGCACGTCGCGCAGGAACCGCGCATGACCGAGCTGCGGGGCGAGGACGACCGCCGACAGGCTGCCCGAGATCGCCACCGGCTCGATCTCGAGCTTGGGAACGCCGAGCGCGTCGGCGAGCGCAGAGGTGCCGTCCTCGCCGCCCACCATCTCTGCGCAGAGCACGCGTTTGCCCTGGCTGGCCGCATAGCGGCCGAGCGAGGCGGTGAGGGTCGTCTTACCGACTCCACCCTTGCCCGTGACGAGCACGGCACGCAACGGAAGCAGGCTCTTCAAGGCGATCCAGAGGTATCAGATCCGGAGCTGACCCGAGAAAGTTGCTACGCTCCGATCATGCCGAAGGACGACGAAGACATCGAGGTCCGGTGCCCGGAGTGCAATGCGGTCGTGCGCGTCTCCGTCGAGAAAGCGGAGCGCGACAACAAGGCGCGCTGCCCGAACGGGCACGAGATCCCGCTCGCCAAGGCCCTGGGCTGAAGAGTGGCGCGGCCGCTCCGCCTCGTCGCTCTGCTGACGTGGGGCGCGGCCTTCACGGCGCTCGGCGCGCTCACCGGGCTCCCGGCCTGCGGCTCGGACGAACGCGAGCTGTTCGTCCGTCCGTACGACGCGGCGGTCCCGGCCGACGCGACGGACGAGGACGGCCCGGTCGTGGACCCGACGCTCGGCGGCCCGTGCAGCGAGGACGCGCAGTGCGATGACCGGATCGCCTGCACCTTCGACCGCTGCGACCAGGCCCTCTCGCGCTGCCGGAACACCCCCGACGACTCGCTCTGCGCCGACAGCACGTACTGCAACGGCCGCGAGGTGTGCGTGCTCCGCCAGGGCTGCGCCGCGGGGCCTCCGGTCACCTGCCAGGACGACAGCGTCTGCTCGAGCGACCGCTGCAACGAGGCGACGAAGACCTGCGAGCACGCGACCCGCGACCTCGACGGCGACGGCGACCCCGACGACCACTGCGTCAGCGCGAAGGACTGCGACGATCTCGATCCGGACGTGAGCAGCACCCACTCCGAGGTGTGCGGCAACTTCAAGGACGACAACTGCAACGGCCAGGTCGACGAGCCCGGCTGCGTCGCCGCGCAGAGCGACGTCTGCGCGACCGCCTTCCCGGTGACCGCGTCCGGCACGTACCTACTGACCACCGCGGCCGCGAAGAAGGACTACGCGACGAGCTGCTCGGTCGCGACGGCGAGCGCCGCCAAGGACGTGGTCGTCGCGATCACCGTTCCCGGTGCCGCCGGCGATCCGCCGAAGAACGTCGAGGTGCGCGCCGCCGCCCAGGTGTCGACGAACGAGGTCGCGCTCGCGCTCCAGACCGCGTGCGGACAGGCGGCGACCGAGGTGTCGTGCGGACACACCGCCGGTACCGCGCGCGCGCGCGCCATCGCCCGCAGCGTGCCGGCGGGCAGCGTCCTGAGCGCGATCGTCGTGACCCAGCAGGAGGGCGCCGTGGATCTGGTGGTCGACATCACCGATGCCGCGCCCCGGCCCACCAACGAGTCCTGCGCGGCCCCCGAGCCGGTCGCGGTCGGCACGCCCTTCACCGTGCACCTCGTCGACCCCGCGAAGGATCTGCCGACCGACTGCGCCGCCTCGCAGACCGGCGAGCTGACCTACGCATTCACGCTCGCCGCCGCGCAGGACGTACGCATCTTCGCGAGCACGCTGTCGGCGAGCGGCGACCCGGTCGTGTCGCTCCGGGACGCAACCTGCGCGGGCGAGCTGCGCTGCCGCGCCGGCGCAGCGGTGCCGGTGTTCGCGCGCAGCCTCGCCGCCGGCACCCACGTGTTCACGGTGTCGGGCACCGAGCAGCTCGACGCGAGCATCGTCGTCCGCACCTACCCGCCGACCGCGCCGCCGCCGAACCAGTCGTGCGCGACCGCGCCGCCGATCGCCGTCGACCAGGACGTCCTCGTCGATCTCTCCGCGCAGGAGGACGCGATCGACGACGGCTGCTTCCCGGGCTCCTCGTCGGCCGCGTACGCGCTGGTCCTCACCGAGCCGAGCGACGTGCTCGCGGTCGCCCGCTTCGCCCAGAACGAGACGGGCTCGATCTCGATCGACGCGCCCGGCTGCACGACGGGGGACCTCCTCGCGTGCGCCAAGGGCGCGACCCCGCAGCGCGTGTCGCGGCGCAACCTTCCCGCGGGCAGCTACCGCATCGTGGTGAGCGACAGCCTCGCCCAGAGCGCGCGCGTGACGGTGCTCGTGCGCCCCACCACGCCGCCCACCGTCGTGAACGGCGCCGCGGGCTGCGCGGGCGCGGTCGCGGTCGCGGCGGGCGGCGGCTTCTTCACGGGCGACACCACGGGCCGGATGCCGAGCGAGAGCGCCGGATGCGACGCGCCCGGGCAACCGGTGAACGGCGCGCCCGACCAGCTCCTGCGGCTCGACCTGGCGCAGCCGCGCCGCGTGGTCCTCGACATGAGCGGCTCGTTCTACACGACGATCCTCGACGTCCGCGCCGGCGGCACCTGTCCGGGCGCCGAGGTCCCCGACGCCTGCTACGTGGGCTTCCAGAGCGGCCGCAGCTTCCTCGATCTCCCGCTCGCCGCCGGCACGTACTGGCTGCAGGTCGACGGGTACGCCGGCCAGCAGGGCGCGTGGAACCTCGACGCGCGCATCCTTCCGCCCTAGAACCGTCGTCATGCTCGAGGCCCGCCCGCAGTCGCACAGCCGGACGCAGATGACCGAGTACGTGCTGCCTCAGCACGCCAACGCGCTCGGGAACATCTTCGGCGGTCAGGTCATGGCCTGGGTCGACCTCTGCGCCGCCATCTGCGCGCAGCGTCACTGCGGGCGCATGGCGGTGACGGCGTTCGTCGACGACCTGAAGTTCGAGCAGCCGGTCCGCGTGGGCGAGGTGCTCGTCCTCGACGCGCGCGTCACGGCGGTCTTCCGCACGTCGATGGAGCTCGAGGTGGTCGTGCAGGGCGAGGACGCGCGGAGCGGCCGGCGCTGGCCATGCGTGGACGCGCGCCTCACGTTCGTGGCGATCGACGAGGACGGGAAGCCGACCGCGGTGCCTCCCCTCCTCTGCGATACCGAGGAGCTCCGCGCATCGCAGGAGGCGGGCCAGGCGCGCCGCGCGGCACGGCTCGCGCGCTGAAACGCGTCGTGGTAACGGTCACGCCGCCATGAGCGATCCCACGACCGAATCCAGCGTTTCCAGTGCAGCCAGCGAGCAGCCTCGCACCGTCGCGATCGCGAAGCTCGCGAGCCACGTCGGCGAGACGGTCACGCTGAAGGGCTGGCTCTACAACAAGCGCTCCAGCGGCAAGCTGCACTTTCTCGAGGTGCGCGACGGCAGCGGCATCGTCCAGGCGGTGGTCTTCAAGGGCGACGTCTCTCCCGAGCTCTTCGAGCGCGCCGACAAGCTGCAGCAGGAGGCGAGCCTCGAGGTCGTCGGCCTCGTGAAGGAGCACGGCAAGATCAAGGGCCAGTACGAGGTGCAGGCGACGGACGTGAAGCTCCTCGCCGCCCCCTCGCGCGAGTACCCGATCTCGCCCAAGGAGCACGGCACCGACTTCCTCATGGACAACCGGCACCTGTGGCTCCGCTCCAAGCGGCAGCACGCGATCATGCGCGTGCGCCACGCCATCATCAAGGCGGTGCGCGACTTCTTCGACGAGAACGAGTTCACGCTCATCGACGCGCCCATCTTCACGCCCAACGCGGCGGAGGGCACCTCGACGCTCTTCGAGACCGACTACCACGGCGAGCCTGCGTTCCTCAGCCAGTCGGGCCAGCTCTACATGGAGGCGGGGGCCGCGGCGTTCGGCAAGGTGTACTGCTTCGGGCCCACGTTCCGCGCCGAGAAGTCGAAGACGCGGCGGCACCTCGCCGAGTTCTGGATGGTCGAGCCCGAGGTCGCCTTCATGAAGCTCGAAGAGGACATGAAGCTCGCCGAGGACTTCCTCTCCTTCGTCGTGCAGCGGGTCCTCGAGACGCGCAAGACCGAGCTGGCGACGCTCGAGCGCGACACCTCGAAGCTCGAGAAGGTCGTCGGGCCGTTCCCGCGCATCACGTACCACGAGGCGATCGACATCCTGCAGAAGAACGGGCACCCCGAGGCGAAGGTCGGCGACGACTTCGGCGCCGACGAGGAGACGGTCATCTCGAACCAGTTCGACCGGCCGGTCATCGTCCATCGCTACCCGATGAACCTGAAGGCGTTCTACTTCGCGCGCGATCCCGACGACGCGTCGCTCGCGCTCAACATGGACGTGCTCGCGCCCGAGGGCTACGGCGAGATCGTGGGCGGCGGCGAGCGCGAGGGCGACCTCGCACGGCTCGAGAACGCGATCGCCGAGCACAAGCTGCCGAAGGAGGCGTTCGAGTGGTACCTCGATCTGCGCCGCTACGGCACCTTCCCGCACGCCGGCTTCGGCCTCGGCATCGAGCGGACGGTCTCGTGGCTGTGCGGCCTGTCGCACGTGCGTGAGACGATCCCGTTTCCGCGCATGCTGAACCGCCTGAGCCCCTGAGGCCCCGAGCTCTACGCGCGCGTGAGGAGCGCGGCGTAGAGCTCCGCATACGCCCGAGCAGGGCCGGGCCAGCCGAAGTCGGCGGCCATCGCGCGCGCCGAGGCCTCGTCGACGAGGCCGCGATCGCGCCACAGCTCGAAGGCGGCGAGCAGCGCGGTCCGCAGCGAGGGCACCTCGGCGTGCGCGGCCACGAAGCCGGTTCCCCGCGCGGTCGCGGGGTCGATCGGCTCGACGGTGTCGTGCAGGCCTCCCACGTCGGTGACGATCGGGATCGCGCCGTAGCGCATCGCGTACATCTGCGTGAGGCCACACGGCTCGAAGCGCGAAGGCACGACGAAGAAGTCGACGCCGCCGTACACGCGGCGCGCGAGCGGCGGATCGAAGGCGATGCGGGCGACGACCCGCCGCGGGAAACGCTCGGCCGCGGCGCGCACCCGCTCCTCGAGGTCGGGCTCCCCCTGCCCCACGAGGATCACGCGGCCGCCCCGCTCCACGATCTCGCCGAGCAGCGGGAGGAGGAGGTCCACGCCCTTCTGCCACGTGAGCCGCGTGATGCAGCCGAGGACCGGACCGTCCCCCGCCTCGAGCCCGAGCTCCTCGGCGAGCGCGTCCTTGTTGGCCTTGCGCGCGTCCGGCGCATCGGCGGCGCCGTAGCGGGCGGTGAGCGCGGCGTCACGGGCGGGGTCGAACGCGTCGCGATCGATCCCGTTGAGGATGCCGACCAGCTTGTGCGCGTGGGCGCGCAGGTGCTCGTCGAGGCCGAAGCCGAGCTCCGGCGTCAGCATCTCCTTCGCGTACGTGGGGCTCACCGTCGTGATGCGGTCGGCCAGGGCGGTCGCCCCCTTCATCAGGTTCACGTTGCCCTGGTGGAGGAGCAGCTCGGGGCGGAAGGCGTCGCGCGGGAGGTGCAAGCGATCCAGCGCGCCAGGATCGAGGACGCCCTGGAACGCGAGGTTGTGCACGGTGAAGACGACGCTCTTCTTCGCCCAGTGCTCGCCCATGACGAGCCGCGCGTAGAGCACCGCGAAGGCCGCGTGCCAGTCGTGCGCGTGGATGACGTCGGGGCCGCCCTCCCAGACGCGCGCCGCGATCTCGAGCCCGCCGCGCGACATCACCGCGAAGCGAAGCTCGTTGTCGCCGAACGCGCCGCTGGCGTCGCCGTAGATGCCGGCGCGATCGTAGAGGCCGGAGTCGTCGAGGAGGCACACGCGCCGGCTGCCGCCCGAGGGAAACGTCGCGACGGGCAGCTCGAGGACGCCCGCCGTCCGCACGTCGTCCGGTCCCCAGCCGTGCCGGATCGAGACGCCCTCGTCCCAGTGCTGCGCGCCCGCGGGCACGGTGGTGATCCCGTAGCGCGGCGTGACCACCAGCACCTGCTCGCCCTGCGCCGCCAGCGCGAGCGACAGCGCCTGCACGACGTCACCCAGCCCGCCCGTGCGCGCGAGCGACTCCACCTCCGACGAGATCATGACCACGCGCGCCAACGGACGCGCGACTATGCCACGGGCCACGCCGCGGAGAGCCGCATTATGACGTGCGCTGGCGGAGAAGCGCCCAGCCGAGCGCGCCGCCGAGCGCCGCCAGCACGAGCGTCGGCACCACATGGGCGACGAGGCAGTGCTCGAGCGCGGTGTGCGGGCAGCGCACGTACGCCATCGCCGCGCTCCACGAACCTGCCGCAGCGCCGAGCGCGGCGCCCGTCACCACCGGATGCACGGGATCGCTGCCGCGGCGGGGCACGACGAGGACGAGGAGCGGCAGCGCGCCCTGCACGAGGCTCATGAGGGCGCAGCCGACGTCGGACCGGGCCGCCACCGCGGGCTCCACGTGCTCCGGCCAGAGCGTCGCGGCCGCGAGGAGCGCGACGGCGAGCAGCGGCGCGGCGGCGAGCGCGGCACCGGCGAGGAACGGGCGAGGCCGACCCAGCGGCGAGGAGCGTGGCCCGGCGGCGACGCGCGTGAGGGCGATCGCGAGCAGCAGGCCAGTCCCCGACGTGAAGGCGATCATCGGCAGCGGCCGGAGCCCGATGCGCGGTCCGCCCATCGCCATGAACAGCAACACGGCGGCGAGGGCGCCCAGCGCGGTGACGAGCAGCACGTGGCGGCGGTGCTTCGCGCGCGTCGCCGCCGGAGTCTTCGCCACCTCCGCGAGGATGCGCGCGCGGAGGTCGAGCACCTGAGGATCACGTGCGCTCATCCTCGCTGCCCTCCCGGCGGCCTGTCGCCTCGCGTGTTGGTGTCGATGCCGAGGGCGCCGAGCGCTTCGCGGAGCGCCTCGTAGGCGCGGTGGGCGCGGAGCTTCACCGCCGCGACCGTCGTGCCGAGCGCCTGCGCCGCCTCGGCGACGCTGAGCCCGTCCTGCTTGATCAGCTCGAAGGCGACGCGCTGGTTCTCGGGCAGGCGCGCGAGCTCCTCGTTCACCTTCGCGGCGACCTCCTTCGCGATCGCGAGATCGTCGGCGGGCGCGTCCACCGCCGCGAGCAGGCGCGTCAGCGAGTCGTCGTCGGTGGGCGCGAGCACCTCGCGACCACCACGACGATGAGCGTCGACGAGCGCACGACGCGCGATCGCGAACGCCCACGGCACCACCTGTCCGCCCGGCTCGAAGCGCCCCCGATGCCTGTGGATCTGGAGCATCGTCTGCTGGACCACGTCCTCGGCGCGCGCGCGGTCGCGGGTGTGCCGCGCCAGGAACGCGAGCAGCCGCGGCGCGAGCCCGTCGTAGAGCGCCTCGAACGCCGCGTCCTCGCCGCGCGCGTAGCGGTCCATCGCGGCGTCGAGGAGCGCGCTCGAGGCGCCTTCGCTGCGGCTCCGCGACGTGGTCACTCGCGCGGTTCTATCACGGGCGTCACCGGAGCCGACCGCAAGGCGGGCAGGAGTGAAGGAGAACGGTGAGGCTGATGACGCCAACATGAACGCCTCACCGGTACGCGACTGCACGCCTCGGAGTTTCGGGGATGCCGCCCGCATCCGTCGAAAAGCGAGGACTCCCGGCCTCGGTCCCTGGTCCTCGCCTCACCCAGCACACGGCACCGGGAATGCGCGGACCTCGGCCGTTACGAGGGATCGCCGTCGGGATCGACCGGCAAAGCTGGACTGCACGAAAGCGCCGCGTTTCACCTACACGGCGCGTTCGGCGGCGGCACGGCCGTTGCGTCGAGGAAACCCGGATGATCGGTCTCCAGAAGCTTTGGTCCCCGGTCCTGAGGAGCGTCCACGTATGCGGGTGAAGTCCAGAGTCGTCACGTCGGTGCTCGGGGGCCTCGCCTTCGCGGCCGCCATGACCGCCCCCGTCACCGCCCATGCGAGCGATCTCCCGCGCGTCGACTGGGGCCGCATGCTGGCCGATGTCGACGCGGTCGTGAACAACGGCTCCGCGGTCCTCGACAGCCCGCGCTGCGCCCTCGCCGGCTGCCAGACGGAGGCGAGCACGACGGCTCGTGCCCCCGAGCGCACCACCCTCACCGAAGGCGCCCAGCTCGATCGCCACGAGTGGTTCGCGGTCGACCCGAAGTTCTCGCTCGTCGCTCGCGACTGGAGCTCGGCGTTCCGCGTGGCAGGCGGCGGTGAGCGCCTCGCGCTCGTCGACGCGCTCCGGCTCACGAGCTCGACGCGCATGGTCATGGGACGAGTTCGCCTGAACGCGTCGCGGATCAGCCCGTTCGTGCAGGTCGGCGTCGGCCAGTGGCGGATCGATCCGTACCTCCTGCCGCTCACCCAGAAATTCACCGAGATCGCCGCGCAGGCCGCGATCGGGCTCGAGATGCGCGTCGTCGGCACGTGGCAGGTCGGCCTCGAGACGTCGACCACCATGCTCTACCGTGAGTATCGCGAGCAGCGTGATCAGGCGATGCCGGCCATGCCCATCTGGAACACGACCTTCGCCTCGCGCGTCGACTTCTGAGGTCCCGCGTCTCTCTCTCCTACCGATGCGCGCTCGCAGGAGCGCGTTTCGCGGTTCTCGAAAAAAAGTCTCGCCTCTACTTCCGGCGGATCTTCCAGACGCACTCGCCCCCGTCGTCCGTGACGTAGAGGCCGCCGTCGCGGGCCTGCGCCACCGCTACCGGCCGCCCCCAGACGTCGCCATCGGGCGTGACGAACCCGGTCATGAAGTCGACGTACTCGCCGGTCGGCACCCCGTTCACGACCGGGATGTTGATGACCTTGTAACCCGTCCGCCGCGCGCGGTTCCACGAGCCGTGCTCCGCGGCGAAGGCGCTGCCCTGGTACTCGGCAGGGAACGCGGTGCCCGCGTAGAACATCATCCCGAGCGACGCCGAGTGGGACTGGAGGAGGACGTCCGGTACCGCGATCGCTCCCGCTAGCTCGGCGTGCTTTCCGGCGTGCCGCGGATCCTGGTGCGCGCCGAGATAGAACCAGGGCCACCCGTAGAAGCCGCCCTCGCGGACGCGCGTCACGTAGTCGGGGACGAGGTGATCGCCGAGCTCGTCGCGCTCGTTCACCGACGCCCAGAGCTCACCGGTTCGCGGATGAACGGCGAGGCCGACCGCGTTACGGATGCCGCTCGCGTAGACGCGCCCGTTCTTGCCCTCGGGCGTGTACTCGAAGATGCGTGCGCGGCGCTCCTCCTCGGCGTCGTCGGACACGTTGGACCGGGAGCCGATCGACACGAACATGCGGCTGCCGTCGTTCGAGAACACGACGTCCCGCGTCCAGTGCCCGCCGCCGCGGAGGTGACCGCCGCCCGAGATGCCCTCGACCACGGTCTCGGCGGTGCCGCGCGCGGTCACGTCGCCATCGACGTACGGGAACCGGAGCACCGCATCGGTATTTGCAACATACACCCACTTCGGCGCAGGGCCGGGCGGCCAGAACGCGACGCCGAACGGCTGCTTCAGGCCCTCGGCGAAGATCTTCACGAGCTCCGGCTTGCCGTCGCCGTCGGCATCGCGGAGCACGCGGATGCGGTCCTTCTCCGACTCCACCACGAAGAGGTCGCCGTTGGGAGCGACGCGGGCCTGCCGAGGGTTGTCGAGATCGGCGGCGAACAGGCTCACCTCGAAGCCCGCCGGCACCTGCGGGCTCGCGCCGGCGGGTCGCTTGACGATGTGCGGGCCGTTGTCGACGGAGGGGGTGTCGTTCGGAGGCGGCAGATCGGCGACCGTGAGCTTGCGACGGACCCCCGGCGCATCGGTGCGGTAGTCGCCCTTCGCAGCGTCGCCGGTGAGCAGCGTTCCCAGCACCGGCGCGGTCGGCGTCCCCGGAGGATCGGCGACCTTGTTCGCGGACCGCGAGCAGGAGGCCGCGACGCACGCAAACAAGAGACCGGCGAAGGAACGCATCTCCGACTCTTAGCGCGCGATCCGCGCCCGTGCTGGGCGGCCGCGCTGCAACCTGCTGACGCACACGGGCTCCTCTCGTCCATGGACGGTCAAACGGCTTCCGTCGATTTACGCGAGGGGTGGAACGTGTCAGCTTGGGTTCTCTCCGGATGCCGCCTCGAAGCCTCAGACCTTCGGCTGGTGTCAGCGATGTCGATCTCATCAGCCTGCTGAGAGCGCCGTCGCTGGGTCTGCACGAGGCGGACGGCGCTGCGCCGATGGCGGAGCGTGTGGTGTGTGAGCATGCCGACCGCTGCGGCGGCTGCCCGATCATTGCGCTGCCCTACGGCGAGCAGCTCGCCATGAAACGTGGCCGGGTCGTGCAGTCCGCGTCGCGCTACCCGACGCTGGAGCTCGTCTACACGGAGCCCGTCGCCGCGGCGCACCCCATCGTCGAGTACCGCACGCGCGCGAAGCTCATCGTGTCGTCCGGGGGCCGCCTCGGGCTCTACGCCAAGGGCGGCGGACACCAGGTGGTCGACATCCCGCGCTGCCGGGTGCTCTCGCCCACGCTGGTCGCGGTTGCCGCGGAGCTCCGGGCGCGCATCGTCCAGGACGAGCACGAGGGCGGTCCCTTCGCGCCGCTCGACCCCGGGCGCGGAGGCACGCTCCGCGCCGTCGATCTGCGCGAGGTCAGCACCGACGACGGCCCGCGCGTGCTCGTCACGCTGGTGGTCCAGCGCGCGCCCCTCGCCTCGCCCGAGGTGCTCGACGCGCTCCAGGGCGCCGTTGCGTCGCTCGCTGCCGCGCTGCCGGCGGTGGTCGGGATCGCGCTGAGCCTCCATGACGGCGAGTCGCCGCAGGTCCTCGGCAGCGAGACGGTGGTGGTGCACGGCGAGGCGAGCGCGGTCGACCGCACCGGCCTCTCGCAGCACCACGCGACGTACGGCGGCTTCGTCCACGCGCACCGCGGGCAGGCCGAGCGCGTCCACGCGACGCTCGTCGATCTGCTGGGCCTCGAGCAGCGCGACGACGAGGGCTCCAGCGCCACGCCGGACGACCGCATGCGCGTCCTCGAGCTGTATGGTGGGTCGGGCGCCATCGGAATCGCGCTCGCTCACGCCGGCGCGAGCGTGCACCTCGTCGAGTCCTCCGCGGTCTCCGCGGAGCACGCCCAGCGCGCCGCCGAGGGCCAGCACGTGCCGGTGGTCAGCGAGACGTCGGAGGTCTCCGTCGCGCTCCGCCGGCTGAGCGACGAGCGGCGCGCCTTCGACGCGGCGGTCACCAACCCCCCACGTCGCGGAATGAGCCCGCTGGCGCGCGAGCTGGTCGCGCGTCTGTCGGTGTCGACCCTCGCCTACGTGTCCTCGGACCCGGACACGCTGGCCCGCGACCTCGATCACCTCGCGCGGCTCGGCTTCACGGTCTCGACGCTTCGCCCCCTCGACATGATCCCGCTCACCGACGAGGTGGAGACGATCGCGCTCCTCCGGCGCATCGGCGTCCCGACGCCCAAGGTGGCCTACGAGGACGACGAGCTCCTCGCGGTGGAGAAGGGCGCGCACGAGCCGACGCTTCCGCAGACGGACTACGCCACCTCCCTCCTTGCCCGGGCGCGGCGGCTCCCCGGCGCCGAGCAGGCGGTCCCCGTGCACGGGCTCGACACGGGGACGAGCGGCCTCGTGCTGCTCGCAAAGCGTCCCGAGCACGCCGCCCGCTGGGAGGCGGTGATGGCCGCCGAGAGCACCCGGAAGATCTACATCGCGGGCGTACGCGGGGTGACGCCGAGCAAGGGCGCGATCACGCGGGACCTCCGCGAGGAAGGCAAGATGTACCCCGCCCGCACGCGCTATCGGCGCCTCGCGGTTGCTAGCGGGCACTCGGTCCTGCGCGTCATCCCCGAGCAGGGGCGGCCTCACCAGATCCGGCGGCACCTCGCGGCGATCGGGCATCCCGTTCTCGGCGACGATCGGTTCGGCCACGCGCCGACGAATCGCTTCTTCGAGGACAAGAACGCGCTCGACCGCACGTTCCTGCACTGCGTGCGGCTCGAGCTCGATCATCCCGACAACGGCCAGCGCCTCATCATCGAGTGCTCGATGCCCGGGGATCTGCGCAGCGTGCTCGAGCGTACGAGCGGCCCGGGCACGCTGCGGTTCCTCGAGCAGAAGAACGCGCTCGGCCGCACCGGCCAGTCGAGCCTCCCGCCTCCTCCCGACAGCGGTCAGGACACGGCGAGCGGCCTCGACCTCGAGTCGAGCTCACGTTCGATGCGGCCCGAGATGGTCACCGACGACGAGGACGTGGGCACGCGCGACACCGGCCGCGACTTCTGACGCGGGCCGAGCAGGCTCACACGAGGCTGCGTACGAGCCCGGCCCCGAGCAGCAGCTTCGTCGACCAGGCCAGCGTGTCTCCGCGGTACCAGCGCATCGCGGCGTCCCGCGCGAACGACGAGCGGAGGAGGAGCTGGCGCGCCGGACGACCGCTCCGCGGGCGGAAGACGCGGCGCGCGAGCCACGCGCTCTGCAGCATGTGGCGGCCGATCGTGGAGCTGCGCACCTCGCTCGCGTAGCGCTCGAAGGAGGCGCCGCCGGTGCGGAGCGCGCGAACGAGGTGCCGCGCCGCCATCTCGCCCATCACGATGGCCTGCGCGATCCCTTCGCCGGTCGTCTGATCGATGCCCGCCGCCTCGCCGACGAGCACCACGCCCTCCTGCGCGAGGACCGAGGCGCTGACGAACGGGCGCGTGCTGAACGGGCGCGGCTTCACCTGCGCGAGATCGATGCCGCGCCTCGCGAGCGAGCGCCGGAGCGCGCCCTTCACGTCAGGCCCGCGCGCCGGAGGGGTGCCAGGCGCCCGGGGCGCGGGCGGCCGCAGGTTCGTCGCGTAGATGCCGCGGCTCACGTGCGGGGCGCCGTCGATGAGCGTCGGAAAATCCCAGTAGTAGCCCTCGAGGCCCTCGTCGACGACGGACAGGTCGAAGTCGATGAGCCCGCGCGCGCAGCCCACGTCGCCGGGGCCGGCGGGCGTCTCGAGGACGTAGAGGTGGCCCTTCCGTGCGGGCTCGCGCAGACCGAGCAGCTTGCGCGTCGTGCTGCCGGCGCCGTCGCACGCCGCGACCGTGCGCGCGGTGAAGCTGCCCTTCGCGGTCTCCAGCCGGAAGCCGCCCGGGATGCGGGTGAGGCCGGTGAGCCCCGCGCCCTGACGCACGACGACGCCCGCGTCCTCGGTCAGGCGGAGCAGCGACGCGTCGTATTCCGTGCGGCGTACGACGATGCCGGCCGTGCAGAACGTCTCGCCGACCGACCCCTCGGTGATCACACGTACCCCGCGCATGACGACGAACGGCACGCGCACCTCGACGCCGATCGCCCGCAGCGCATCGACCCCGAGCTGGCTGATCGCGCCGGCGCACGGCTTGTCGCGGGGGAAGACCGCCTTGTCGACGACCACGATGCGGTCCGGCAGGACGCCGTGGGCCCGCACGAGGTGGAGCGCGGTGCTGGTCCCGGCGGGTCCGCCGCCGACGATCGCGACGTCGTGGTCGAACGGGATCACGCGGGGTCCTGGGGAAGGATCCCGTCGAGCTCGCGCGCGAGGTCGGTGACGAGCTCGTCGAGCTCCGCCTCGCGCCCGACCGGCGCGGCCAGGGTGAGGTCGCCTCCGCCCTCGGCGAAGACCTGGGCGAGACCCTCGTGGGCTTCGACGATCCCCTTGAGGAACGCGACGTCCTTGGCGCGCACGACGACGCGTCGCGTGATCATCCCTTCGCCGACCATGGGGGGTACGGGGCGCCGCGGCATGCTGGTGTTTTAGCCGATCCGGGCCCCGGCCCCACGATAGAGTGAGAGCGTGGAGAGCACGGTCATCCGTCACGTCAGCATGAGCGCCATGCTGGTCGGGCCGAACAGCGACGTCGCCGACCGGGTGACGTCCAGGTTCGAGGAGTCGAACGTGAAGGTGGTGCGGGCGGGCCACGCAGCTGCGGCGTGCGAGCGGCTGGCGGTCGCGATGCCCCAGGTGGTGGTCGTGCTCGGCAGCCTGCGCGCCGACGAGCGAGAGGCGCTCG
Source organism: Labilithrix sp. (assembly GCA_028287035.1). The sequence continues at coordinate 24,512 of JAQBQL010000120.1, forward strand.
CCGACCGCGCCACGGCGATCGGCGCGCTCCTCATGGACATGGACCCCGAGCTCGACGACGAGACGCTCGGGGAGCTCGTCGCCCGCGCGGCACGGGCCGCGATCGAGCGGAAGTTCGCGCGTGACGAGTCGGGCCCGGCCGGCGCGACGGAGCCGCCCGGCGAGCCCGACGACGACGAGGTCGACTCGCGCTGGTGACGGGGCCGCTCAGGGGCCGTTGCCGCAGAAGTGGTCGCCCACCGCGCGCAGCCAGGCCCCGAACGTCCGGTTGTCGAAGCGGCAGAAGCCGCCCGGGCCGACCGCCGGCGCGATGCACGCGCTGGCGATCGCCTGTCCGCTGCACTTGCCGCCCGCGGTGAGGACCGAGGACCGGCACTGCGTCTCGTTCGCCGCCGGACACTGGTCGCACGCCGTGTCCTCGCAATCGGCCGCACAGCCGGTGCTCCGGTTGCACGTCGCGTTCACGAACGGCGCCGCGCACAGGTAGAGACCGGTGCCCTGCGCGAACGGCACGTTGAACGGCGCGATGCACGCGGCGCACGCGGGGTTCGTCGCCTGGAGCACAGCGAACGCCCCGGCGCAGTTGCCGCCGTCACAGCCCGCCTGCAGCGAGTCGAGATCGGCGACGTCGCTGCACAGGTTCTGGAGCGAGGGCGTGACCGGGGTGGCGACGCCCGCGGCGCAGCCAGGGTAGTTCGCGGGACACAGCCCCGCCTGGTTCGCGCAGAGGCGCGGGACGTTCAGCGTGCTGCAGGTCGAGCCCTGCGCCGTGCAGTTCGTGCACGCCGCGCCGCCCGATCCGCATGCGCCGCCCGTGAACCCGCCGGCGCACGTCGTGCTGCTCGAGCAGCAACCGGCGCAGTTGGCGGGACCGCACCGCGCGACGCACGCCTGACCGCTGCAGGCCTGGCCGGTCGCGTTGCAGTCGGTGCACGCGGCGCCGTTCTTCCCGCATGCGGGGTCGGTGATGCCCTGGACGCAGGTGTTGCCCGAGCAGCAGCCCGCGCAGTTCGCCGGGCTGCACGAGGGCACCTGGCACGTCGCGCCCTGGCAGACGCGGCCGATGCCGGCGCAGTTCGCGCAGGCGATGCCCGCGGCGCCGCAGGCGGTGTCCTGGGTGCCCGCCGCGCACACGTCGCCGACGCAGCAGCCCGCGCAGTTCGCGGCCGTGCAACCGACCGGCGGGATGCAGGCGCCCGCGTTGCAGCTGTCGCTCGGCCCGCACACCTTGCATGCCTCGCCACCCTTGCCGCACGCGGCGCGGGTGGTGGCGATGACGCACGCGTCGCCGACGCAGCAGCCCGCACACGTGGCGGGGCTGCATGCCGGCGGCGCCTGGCAGGTGCGCTCGCCGGGGAGGCCGTCACCGATGCACACCTTCCCGGTCGCGCCGCAGTTGGTGCACGCGGCGCCCTGCTTGCCACACGCGCTCGCGTCCGTGCCGACGACGCACTGGGTGCCGTTGCAGCAGCCGCCGCAGTTCGCCGGACCGCACGTCGCGGTGCCCTGGCACTGGCCGCCGCCCGAGCCGGTGCCGCCGCACGTCTGGCCGGTCGACGTGCAGCTCGTGCAGGCCGTGCCGCCCGCGCCGCACGCGGTGTTCTCGAGACCGGTCAAGCACTGGTCGCCGACGCAGCAGCCCGCGCAGTTGCTCGCGTCGCACTTTCCGGCGCCGCACTGGCGGGAGAAGCTGTCGCACGCGCGGCCCTGCTGGGCGCAATCGAGGCACGTGTCGCCGGCGCGGCCGCACGCGGTGGGATCGGTGCCGGCGAGGCAGGTGGCCTGCCCGCCGTCGAAGCTGCAGCAGCCATTCGGGCACTCGTCGGGACCGCAGCTCGCCACCGGCCGCGAACAGACCCGCCCGCGCGACACGTCGCACGTGGTGAAGCCGTTCGCGATGCAATCGGAGCACTGCTGGCCGCGCGATCCACAGGCCTGGTTGTCGCTGCCGACGCGGCACTTGCCGCCGGCATCGCAGCAGCCATTCGGACAGCTGGACGGGCCACACGCGCCGCCGTCGGCGGAGGCGTCGAGCGCCTCGAATTCGAGGCTCGAGCGACCGCAACCGGGAGCGAGGACGACGAGGAGCACCGTCGCGAGGACGAAGGCCGCGAAGGCACGAAGAAGCGAAGGCAGGCGCATGAACGTGGCCTTTCACGAGCGAGCGTAGCGCGGCTCCCCTCGGCACGGATAGTTTCGTGGGAACGGCAGGCGGCTTCGCCCGCTTGTCCCACGCGCGCGGCGCCTGGCCTACAGGCCGAGCTGCCAGCGGGACAGCTCGCGGAGCAGCCCGTTCGTCACGTCCACGCGGAGGAAGGCAGCATCCCCTCGCCGCCCCAGCGACGCGACGAGCGGCGCCGTCGGGAGATTCGCACGCAGCGGATCGAACCGCAGCGGCTGCACGAGGAGCACGGTGTTCACGTCGCTGCCGAGCGTGGCGAGGCGGCGGGTCACGAGGAGCTCGTCGGCGAGCTTCGCATCCGGGTGGAGCCCGGCGGCGAGCGTCGCGAGCGGCGCCTCGCCCGCGCCCATCGTGAACGAGCCGCCCTCCGTCATCCAGGCGAGCCCGAGCTCGTCCTTCTTCGGCGCGCCCGCGTCGTCGCTGCCCGCATCGAGGCCGGCGCCGCCGCGGTGAGCCGGGCGTTCGGCGGGCCTCGGCTCGCGCGTGATCGTGGCGAGCGACACGTGCGACCCGCCCTGGTCCTCCGTCCGCGTCGTCACGTCGCGCGCGCGCACCATCTGCTTGAAGGGCGCGGTGCGAAGGAGCTCGACGAGCCCGTTCATCGCGCGGCCGCTGGCGTCCGCGTCCCGCACCGGCGCGCGCACCACGAGCCCCTGCGGCTCGTCGCGGATCGCCGCCATCGTGAGGAGCTCGCCCCGCGCGGCCGTCGCGTCGGCGAGGACGGCATGGAGCCGCTTCTGGTCGGCCTCGGCGAGGCGCGTCCCGAGCGCCTCGGTGACGAGCCGCTCCGCGCCGGCGGCCTCGGCCTGTCGCTCGGCTTCGCTGTCTCGCATCGAGAGCGCGATCGCCGACGTACGCGGAAGCGTCCCGATCGCCGCCGCATCGCCGAGCACCATGCCCTTCGTCCACGTGCTCGCCGGACCGCCGCCCGGACGAGGCGTCATGGTGGCGGTGAGGTCGATCCCGTCGTCGTCGATCCCGAGGGCGACGCGCATCGTGGACAGGTCGGACACGACGCCGATGCGCTGCTGCACCCAGCCGTCGAGGATCGTGACGATCGCCTTCGGGTCGCCGAAGTCGGGGGCGCGGCCCCCGTGGCTCCTCCGCATGCGCTCGTCCTCGGCGAGGAGGAACGCGCGGAGCTGCGACCAGAGGTCGGCCAGCTTCGGCTGCACCAGCGTCGCGAGCGCCGCCTGCGGGACGTCGGCGACGAGCGCGCCCTCGGCCGGCGGCGGACGCTTCGGCAGGGTGCGCGTCACGTACGGACCGAGCCTCGCCAGATCGGCCGCCTTGCCCGCCACGAGCAGGTACCCGCTCGTGGACACGCCCACCGCTGCCGCCGGGTCGCGTCCCCGCTCCTTCGGCAGCACCTCGGTCACGCCGCCGTCCTCGCGCGCCGTGAAGCGCGCGACGTCGCCCTCGAAGAGATCGGCGCGCGCCCGGGCGAGATCGGACAGACGGACGGCGAAGAGCCAGTGCGGGTCCCCGGGGTCACCCGCGACGACGCCGTACGCCGGCGAGGCGCCGTCGATGTGCGACGCGAAGAGCGGATCGAGACCGGTCAGCAGGCACAGGATGCCGCCCGCCGAGGACGGCAGGATTCCGAGCACGCCGCCGATGCTGCGCTGCATGCGCTGCCACGAGGCGTTCGGCGTCCCCATCGACACGTCGGCGAGCAGCTGGTCCGGCGCAGGCACCGCGGGCTCGTCGGGCAGCGTGGGGATCGCGGCTGCATCGTCGACGCGCGGCGGGCTCTTCGCCTGCTGCCAGACGAGGCCGGCGACGCCGAGGCCGGCCGCGGCGAGCGCCGCGACGAGCACGCGATTCTGCGAGCGGGTGAGCGCCGGTCGCTTCGCAGCGGCGGCCTCCGGAGGGCGCGTATCGTCGGGACGCGAGGGCGGCGCTTCGGGCTCGGGCTCGTCGCTCACCCGCGAGGTGATAGCACCTACGGCGCGCAGCGGGCGCGCTTGTCGTGCGGGTCGGCGCCCGTGGTGGCGGCCTCCACGCAGCGCGAGAGCCCCACCGACTTGCACAGGTACGCGCGCGGCTGTCCGAACGCGCAGTAGCGGAGCGTGGCTCCGTCACACGTGCCGGGAGCGGCGGGGTCGCACGCGCCGGCCTTCGCGACCGCGCATGCGCCCACCACCGCCATCGCGGGCCCGCCGCCTGCTGCCTGGCCGGACGCGCAGACGAGACCACGCGCCCCGCAATCGACGCGCACCTCGTGACGGTGCCAGCACGCGATCGACGTGGCGCCGTCGCAGCGCTGCGCGTCCTCGGTGCACGGCGCGCCCTGCGTGGCGCACTGCGGACCCTCGGCGGACGGCGCGCACCGCAGCCCGAACGCCCCGCAGTCGAGGCTGAGGAGCTTTCCCTTCTTGCACTCGACGACCCGCGTGCCCGACGGCGAGCACGAGGACGCGGCCTCCGTCTCGCAAGGCCCGAGCGCGCACACCGCCTTGCCGTCGCGCACCGCGCACTGCTCGCCCCCGCGCGGGCAGTCACGCACGAGCGCGACGCGCTCCTGGCTGCACGTCACGGCGCGGCCCTCGGCGTCGCAGAGGTCCACCGGCCCGACCTTGCCGCGGCCCTTGCACGCGTCGGCGCTCGCCCCGCGCAGAGCGCACGTACGGAGCTCGCCGCAGGAGCTCGCGCGGAGCCCGCAGTCACGCAGGGTGAGGGAGAACGACGCGGCGGCCGGCGAGGCGAGCTCCGCGTACAGCGCCTTCGTGCACGCGACGAAGTCCTTCGGAACGAGCCCCGCAGGGAGCGGGAGCCGCTCGCACGACGTGAGGAGCGCGCACATGTGCTCGACGTCCTCGAGGTCGACGGGCGTGACGTGGGCGGGCGGAGCCGCGGCCGGGCGTGGAACCGCCGTGCCCCCCGGCGGCACCACTGTCGCACCCGCATCGTCCGCCGCACCGGTCCGGGACGGTCCGAGCACGGCGAGCGCGCTCGCCAGCACCGCGGCCATCCGCAGGAGGCGCGGAGCAGGGAGGCGGGCGGGCAACGCAGGCAATGCAGGCAATGCAGGCAACGCAGGCAAGAGGCGGCGCATGACCTCCCGGCGAGGATAGCCCTTCCGGTCCCGGGAAAGGGCGGGTAAGGTTCCGGCGTCCTTTTCCAGACAGTCTCGACACGGAGCGCTTTTCCTCATGCTGGACGACGTACAGAAAGAGCTGGTCGCCTCGATCGCCAAGGCCATCGACGTGCTCCGCCGCGACCTCGCGAAGCTCCGCGCCGGGCGCGCGAGCACGAACCTGCTCGACGGCATCCGCGTCGACTACTACGGCACGATGACCCCGCTCGGGCAGATGGCCAACGTCGCCGTCCCCGAGCCGCGCCTCCTCACGGTGAAGCCGTGGGACAAGAGCGTCATCAAGGCCGTCGAGAAGGCCCTCCGCGAGAACGACATGGGTCTCAACCCCCAGGTCGACGGCGATCTCATTCGCATCCCCCTCCCGCCCCTCACCGAGGAGCGCCGCAAGGAGTTCGCGAAGATCGCGAAGAAGTACGGCGAGGAGTGCCGCGTCACCATCCGCAAGGCGCGCCACGACGCGCTCGACATGCTGAAGGAGATCGAGGAAGGCGGCGGCACCACCTCCGACGACGTCGATCGCGCCAAGAAGAAGGCCGAGGAGACCGTTGCCGATTCCGGCAAGCAGGTCGAAAGCATCATCGCGGCGAAAGAAAAGGATATCATGGAGGTATGAGGACCTCTCTCCTCGTACGGTCGATCTCGAGCGTGTGCCCCCCGGGCATGCGCGTCAGTGTGCTTGACACCCGGCCTGGGCCGGGGCGAGCCTGGATCCAGCGGAGCCGTTGACGTGATGCGGGCAATCGCAGCGGGCGTGAGCGATGTCGGGCTCCAGCGGGAGCACAACGAAGATTCCTTCGTCGTGCTCAAGGAGTACGACCTCTACGTCGTGGCCGACGGGATGGGCGGTCACCGCGCAGGTGACGTCGCGTCCAAGCTCGCCACCGACACCATCAGCGAGTTCTTCAAGTCGACGGCCAACGACGACGTGACCTGGCCGTTCCACTTCGACACGAACCTCTCCGAAGAGGAGAACCGTCTCCTCACCGGCATTCGCGTGGCAAACCGCCAGATCTTCGAGCGCTCGACGCGCTCGCGCGAGTACCACGGCATGGGGACGACCGTGGTCGGCGCCATGTTCAGCCCGCGCAAGAACCGGATGTACATCGGTCACGTGGGCGACTCGCGCTGCTACCGGGTCCGCGGCGGCGAGATCCAGCTGCTCACGCGCGACCACTCGCTCATCAACGACTACCTGCTCGCGATGCCCGACCTCACGGAAGAGCAGCGCAGCGAGCTTCCCAAGAACGTCATCACGCGCGCCCTCGGCATGCAGGACCAGGTCGTCGTCGACATCCAGCACGACGAGCCGCTCCCGAACGACGTGTACTGCCTCTGCTCGGACGGCCTCTCCGGCATGGTCCAGGACGAGGAGATCCTCAGGATCGTCAGCAGCGCCCAGGACATCGGCGAGGCGTGCAAGAACCTCATCGCGCGCGCCAACGAGCACGGCGGCGAAGACAACATCACGGCCGTCCTCATCAAGATCGAGAAGCTCGACGTCGACGGACAGACCGAGGAGATGCCGGCGCTCGACGCGTCGTCGCCCTCCGCCATGCGCCGCGGCAGCACCGTGCCGGCGCGGAGCATGGCAGGCGTCGCGAAGCCGGCACCTGCGCCGGTCGCGGCCCCCGAAGACGACGACGACCTCGGGATGAGCGATGAGCCCACCGCCCCGGGCATCAACCCGTCCGGCGCGCCGGGCCCGCGCAGCAAGCCCCCGACGACCTGACATGCACGAGCTCCTAGAGATCTTCCGCAGCCTCACGAAGAACCTCGATCAGTTCACGATCGAGCACGGCAACACGACGTACGCGATCCTCATGGTGATCGTGTTCGCCGAGACCGGCCTCGTGGTGACGCCGTTCCTCCCGGGTGACTCGCTGCTGTTCGCGGCCGGCGCCGTGGCCTCGCGCGGCTTCCTCAGCGCGCCGATGCTGGCCGTCGGGCTCGTCCTCGCGGCGGTCGTCGGCGACACGGTCAACTACCACATCGGCAAGGCCATCGGCCCGCGCGTCATGAAGAGCGAGCGGTCACGCTTCTTCAACAAGAAGCACCTCGTCAAGACGAACCGGTTCTTCGAGAAGTACGGCCCGAAGACGATCGTGCTCGCGCGGTTCGTCCCGATCGTCCGCACGTTCGCGCCGTTCGTGGCCGGCGCCGGAGCGATGAACTACCGCACGTTCATCGTCTACAACATCGTCGGCGCCGTCGCGTGGGTCACGCTGATGCTCGGGTCCGGCTACATGCTCGGCTCGATCCCGGTGGTGAAGAAGAACTTCGAGCTCATCGTCATCGGCATCGTCGTGCTGTCGGTCCTTCCGATGGTCATCGAGTGGTGGCGGAGCCGCGGCGAGAAGCCGGAAGAAGAAGCGGCCTGAGCGCGCTGGCGCCGCCCGGCGTCAGCCGCCCATGATGCGGGCGGCGATCTCCTCGCCCTGGCGGATCGAGTCGGGGATGCCCGTCCCGATGAAGCCGTTGCCGCCGACGTAGAGCCCGGGGTGCGTCGCGGTGCGGGCGAGCAGCCGGCGGATGCGTCCGAGGTGCCCGACCGTCGGCTGCGGGCTCGCCCCGCGGAAGCGAAAGACCTTCGTGAACGAGGGCGCGCGGTCGATGCCGATGAGGTCCTTGAGCTGCTCGCGCGCGAGCTTCACGAGACCCTCGTCGTCGCGGAGGAGGTAGTGCTCGGCCCCTGCCCCGCCGATGAAGACGCGGAGGAGGGCCTGTCCCGAAGGCGCGCGGTGCTCCCATTTGCTGGAGACGAACGTGCACGCGATGATCGGCCGGCCCTCGCCCTTCGGCACGAGGAAGCCGACGGCATCGAGCGGGTGGCGGACGTCGTACTTGCGGTAGGCGAGGAACACCGTGGCCGTCGAGACGTAGCCGACGTCCCCGAGCATGTCGGCGAGCGTGCCGTCGAACCCGCGGACGAGACGCGAGGACTCGCGGGCCGGCATCGCGAGCGCCACGTGGTCGGCGAACAGCGCGCCCTTCGCGGTGTCGAGCGCCCAGGTCCCGCGCGGGTCGCCGGGCGCGAGCCGCTCGAGGCCGAGCGCGGGACGGCTGCGCGACACCTCGGCGTCGCGCAGGCGATGGGCGACGTAGGTGACCAGATCCCCGAGCCCCCGCTTCACCGAGAGGAACGTGCTGGATGCCTGCTCGCCGGTCGCCGTGACCGACTTCCGTGCCTCGCGGAGCGCGCGCATGGCCATGATGAGCGAGCCGTACTTCGCCTCGGCCTCGACGAACTGGGGAACGCACGCGCGCACCGAGAGCGACTCGGGATCGCCCGCGAAGATGCCGCCCAGCAGCGGGCCCGCGATGCGGTCGGCGATGTCGGGACCGAGCCGGCGGCTCACGAACGAGGCGATGCTCTCGTCGTCGTCCTCACCCGCGAACCGGCGCCGCGGGATGAAGGGCTCGAGCGCGGCGCGGAGCTTCGTGTCGAGGCCGAGCAGCTCGGTCTCGGCGAAGGGGCGCCACTCGGTGGGGATGCCGAGGACGAGCCCCTCCGGCATCGCGTGCAGCTTGTTCTTCCAGACGATGTAGACCTTGCGCGTGTCGGGGCGGGTGCCGATGAGCTCGTCGCCGAGGCCGACCTCCTTGGCGAGCCGCGTGGCGTGCGGCTTCGTCGCGACCCACGAATCGGGCCCACCATCGATGGTGAAGCCGTTGTGGTTCAGCGTGACGAGGTTGCCGCCGAGCCGGTCCGAGCCCTCGACGAGGCGCACGTGGTAGCGCTCGCGGGACTTCTCGAGCGCATGCGCGATCGCGAGGCCGGTGATGCCGCCGCCGACGATGACGACTCGCTTCATGCGCGTCGCTCGGTCACGAGGGCGCGCGTGACCGCCACGAGCGCATCGACGATTCCGTCGCCGTCGTCCAGCGAGGCGGAGCGGCGAAGGTCGAGGCCGAGCTCACGGGCCCACTGCTTCGCCTCGATGTCGAGGTCGTAGAGGATCTCGACGTGGTCGGCGAGGAAGCCGATGGGCGCGATCACCACGTGCTTCTGCCCGGCCGCGGCGATCTCCCGGAGCGTCGCCTGGAGATCGGGGCCGAGCCACTTCATGGGCCGGCCGCCCGGGCCCGTCGACATCCCCTGGCTCTGGAAGCAGACGCGGTGCTCGGCGAAGGACGTGAGCTCACGAACGCGCGCCGCGACCGCCTCCGCGCTGGCCCGCAGCTCGCGCTCGTAGGGGTCGCCGGCCTCGATGATGCTGACCGGCAGGCTGTGCGCGGTGAGGAGGAGCGTGGTGCTCGCGCGCTCCTGGTCGGTGAGCTCGGCGAGGCGCGCCGTGATGCTCTGCGCGAAGGCCTCCGTGAGCTCGCGGGTCTGGCCCCAGTTCGCCGCCGCCGCCACCTCGAGATCGAGCCCGCCCTCGCGGACCGCCTGCTCCACCGCCTGCCCGTAGATCGGCGCCGAGTGCTGCGCGAGCGGGACGACGAGGACGCGCTTCACGCCGCCCGCCGCGAGCGGCGCGAGGACCTCGGTGGGGTACGGCCGGAAGAGGCGGCTCACCGCGCGAACGGGCACCCCGAGCCGCTGCTCGAGGCGCGCCGCGAGACGCCGGTTGATGGTGTTCAGCGGGGAACGGCCGCCGATCGCCTCGTAGCGGCGGCGCACCTCGGCGAGGAGCTCGGGCGGCGGCGCGTGCCCGCGGCGGATGTTGGTGAGGAACTCGGGAAGCTCCTCGAGCTCCTCGACGGTGCCGTGCGAAGGCAGGAGCACGGCGTCGGTGCGCGGGTCGAGAGCACCGGTTGGCGAGGGGTTCGTCACGCTCATCGCGCGGACGTGCGGTGCACGAACTCGACGATGGCCTCGACGTTCTCCATCGGCGTCTCGGGGAGGATGCCGTGGCCGACGTTGAAGATGTGCCCCGGGCGGCCGCCGGCCTGCTCGAGCACGCGCGCGGCATGCTTCTCGGCGACGTCACGCGGCCCGAGGAGCACGGTCGGGTCGATGTTGCCCTGCACCGCGCGATCGTGGCCGACCTTCTTCCACCCCTCGTCGAGGGGCGTGCGCCAGTCGAGACCGATCACCGTTCCGCCCGCCTCACGCTGCGCCTCGAGCAGGTGATACGTCCCCGTCCCGAAGTGGATGACCGGGACGCCCCGCTTCTCGACGTCCTTCAGGATCCCCTGCACGTGCGGGAGGATATAGGTGCGGTAGTCGACGGCGGACAGCTGGCCCACCCACGAATCGAACAGCTGCACGGCATCGACGCCGGCGTCGATCTGCTTGTGCAGGAACCGCCGGACCACCTCGCTGAGCTTCGCGAGCAGCGCGCCGAACGTCTCCGGCTCGGCGAACATGAAGCGCTTCGCCTTCGCGAACGAGCTGCTCTTGCCGCCCTCGATGAGGTAGCTCGCCAGGGTGAAGGGAGCTCCCGCGAAGCCGATGAGCGGGACCTTCAGGTCCTTCTTCAGGAGCTTGATCGCGTCGAGCACGTAGCCGAGCCCCTCCTCGATCTCGAAGTCGTGCAGCTTGTCGACGTCGGCCTTGCACGTGACGGGCGAGAAGATGACCGGCCCCTCCCCCTTGTGGAAGTCGAACGGCGCGCCCATCGGCTCGAGCGGCAGCAGGATGTCGGCGAAGAGGATCGCCGCGTCCATCCCGAACCGCAGCGGCTGCAGCGTCACCTCGCGCGCGAGCTCCGGCGTCTTGCAGACCTCGAGCATCGTGTGCTTCGCGCGGAGGGCGCGGTATTCGGGCATGTAACGGCCCGCCTGGCGCATCATCCAGACGGGCGTGCAGTCGGTGGGCTCCCGTCGGCACGCACGCAAGAACCGGTCATTCATCGTCCGCGAGCCTATCCGATCTGGCAGGGCGGCGGCCGGACTTCCCGCCGGCCGCGACGCCCTCCGTCAGCCCTTCACTTGGGGACGACCGCCTCCGACTTGCAGGTCGCCGAGCAGCCGTCGCCGCTCACGAGGTTCCCGTCATCGCACTGCTCGCCCTGGGCGCTCTGGACCGTGCCGTCGCCGCAACGCGGGCCGAGGGTGCAGGTGGCGGTGCACTTGCCGTAGCCGCCCGAGTTCCCGGCGCCGTCGTCGCACGCCTCGTTCTTCGTCTTGATCCCGTCGCCGCACTTCGGCGTGCACGAGGTCTTCTTCTTCTCGAAGCCGCGCAGCGTCAGCTTGTAGTTGGACTGCGTGGTGTGGCGCTCGGCCTGGAAGAGGTCGATCTCGTACATGCCGTCGACCACGAGGCCGAACTTCGTGGCCGCCGCCGCGTCGAGGGTGATGGATCCGTCCGTGGCGCTGTGGAGCCCGCCGAGGTCGACGGCGAGCTTGCCGTTCACGAAGACCCAGACGTCGTCGTCGCCGGTGAAGTCGAGCTTCTCGTTACCCTTGTACGTGAAGTAGTAGCGAAGCTCGCTCGTGAAGTGGAAGTTGTGGCCGCTCGACGCGTAGTTGCCGAAGCCCATGCCGTCGATGGGGAAGAACGACGAGCTGAGGAACTGGTAGGCGCCCCCGTTGTTCGTCATCGTGAGCGTCTTGTCCCAGATCGTCCACTCCGTGGTGTGCGTCGCGTCGTCCGACCACCACTTGTCGAAGTTCACCTTGCCCGTGAGCTGCGTGCTCGTGTTGTTGGTGGGCGTGTTGGACTTCCACTGCGGGAAGCCGGTCGCGCCGAGCGCGTCCTGCACGAGGCCGAGGTTCGCGCCGCTGCCGCCGAACGACTCGAAGTCGGGATGGCTCGGCGTGAAGTCACGGTAGACGATCGGGATCGCGATCGAGGCGGGCGGGGTCGCGATGGTGACCGCGCAGTCGAAGCCCTGTTCGAGCTTGCACGTCGTGCTGCAGCCGTCGCCGTCGCGGAGGTTGCCGTCGTCGCACTCCTCGTCGGGGAACTTCACGCCGTCGCCGCAGAGCGCGGTGCACTTGCCGCCGGCGCACTTCGGCTCGACTTCGCAGGTCGGCGAGCAGCCGTCGTACGGGTGCGTGTTGCCGTCGTCGCACTGCTCGCTGCCCTCCTTGACGCCGTCACCGCAGGTCGTCGCGAGACACGCCGCGCCGGGGGTCGGGCACTTGAAGCCGCTCTCGAACGTGCAGAGCGCGCTGCAACCGTCGCCGGCGGTCGTGTTGCCGTCGTCGCAGTCCTCGTCACCAGCCACGATGCCGTCGCCGCACGCGGCGGCGATGCAGGCCGCGCCGACGGTGGGGCACGCGTAGCCCGTCTCGATCTTGCAGGTCGCGCCGCAGCCGTCGCCTGCCGTCTTGTTGCCGTCGTCGCAGGTCTCGCCGGTCTCCTTCACGGAGTTGCCGCAGCCCGGCTCCGGGGCCTTGCCGCTGTCCGGGGTGGCGCCGCCGCCGTCGCCGGTTCCGAAGTTGCCGCCGCTGCTGTTGTCGCCGCCGGCAGCGTCGTAGTCGCCGTTGTCGAGCTTCTTGTCGGGCGTGAAGTCGCTCCCGCCGGAGTCGCCTCCACCGCAGCCGTACGCGACCAGCAGACCAAGGACGGAGAGAAGGAAGAGGGAACCCCGACGAGCGTTGACCATGCTTTTTGACGCCTCCAGTTGCCTCTCACAGGTCCCGGTCGGAAACGCACCGCCGGAACGAGAAGGGCCCACTGTGGAACAGCGAAGCACCGCAAAGCCAGGGCGGGCAACGGGGTTTTCTGGCGCCGATCAGCACCGTTATCCTTCGGCCGCGCACGTCGAACGAGCACGGAGATGCTGTATCGGTCTATCGCAGCGTGTGGAGAAATGGTCTCTTGTGCGCCGGACATGCGAGACCCTCGATTCCGCCGAGCCGCACGCCTCGCCCTCACGCTAGGAGCGGCCCTTTCCATCGAAAAAACCGCGGCCGCGGCCCCCTGCGACGCGCTCGACGGCGAGGACAACACGGTCCCGATCCTCTACGTCGAGAACGGCGATACGCAGGAGCCCCTGCTGAAGCGACTGGGTAAGCAGCTGATCCAGACCGCCGGCAAGAAGCTTCGCATCGTGTATCGAAACCGGCCGACGTGTGAGCTGGCCGCGAATTATTTCGGAGCCCGGGACCTCGCGCCGGTGACCGCGCCGGCCGCCCGACCGGTGCGGTACATCCCCGGCGACCCGAGCTTCGACCCGACCGGGGCCGCAGCGCCCCCGACCTGCGACCCGCCGCTGACGAGCGGCGCGTACCCGCGCGTCGACCTCGCGATTGGCGCCACATTCCTATCGGGCTGCGGGGCGCTCCCCGCGCGACCGGCAGACGTGAGCGTGATCGACGGGCCGAACCAGGCGTACGGCTTCATCGTGCCGAAGACGAGCGCGGAGGCCGCGATCACCGCCGAAGAGGGGTATCTCGCGTTCGGCTTCGCGGGCGCGAATGGCATGGCCGCTCCGTGGATCGATCAGGCGCTCCGCTTCACACGCGGCCCGACAGCGAGCACCACGCTGACGACCTCCGCGAGCCTGGGCCTCACCGCGGCGCAGATGGTTGCCGGCTCGAGCAACGCCGCCGGCACGGCAACCTCGGTCCTCGTCCTGAGCGCGGTACAGAGCGCGCCGTCGGTGCAAGCGGCGATCGGCGCAGTCGGCGGCGATCTCTACGACGCCAACCGGGACAAGGTGAAGATGCTGGCATTCAAGGCATTCCAGCAGCGGTATGCCTACTTCCCGGACTCCACGTCCACCTCGTTCGACAAGCAGAACGTGCGTGATGGGCACTACACGGTCTGGTCACCTACTCCGTACCTCTACGTTCACGTGCCGGGCACGGACGTCCCTGCGACCACGGACGTGAAGCGCCTGGTGGACCTCGTCTTCGGCCACACCGCGGAACCCGACGTGAACGGGCTGGGGTCGGTCGCGCTCTCCGGCCTGGTCCCGCAGTGCGCCATGAAGGTGAAGCGCGCGTTCGACGGTGGACAGCTCTCCCTCCACGCGCCGGACGAACCGTGCGGGTGCTTCTACGAGCAGTCCGTGCCGAGCGGCGCGACCGCGTGCGCTCCGTGCGCCGATGACGGCGTCTGCGGAGGCGGGACGTGCCGCTTCGGCTACTGCGAGGCACGATGAGCACCGGTGGACGCGGCGTTCGCCGGCTCGCTGCGCTCCTCGCCTTCGTCGCAGTGCTCCTCGCCGCCGCCTGTGACGACACCAGCGCCGTGAAGGAGGCAGCTCCCGACGCGGCGACCACCGCCCCGCGGACCGACGGCGGCGCCGGTGCGGATGCTGCGACGACCGACGCAGGATCGTCCGATTGTTTCATGAACCCCACGACGCACTTCGAGATCATCAACGCGTGCACCAGCGCGCAGAAGATCATCAAGAATCCGACCCTTCCGAGGCTGCTCCCCGACGGTGGCTTGCCCCCGCTGAGCTGAAAGGATCGCGGCGCGTGCGGTGGTCGCGGAGTGCGTTTGTGGCCGGCCTTGCTGGCGCGATGATGAGCATGGCGCGAGGCGCGCACGCCGGCGATCCGGCGCTTCCGGTCGAGGTGCTCGGCTATGTGCAGGCCGACTGGACCGCGTTCCGGCAAACGTCCCAGAACGAGGTCGACCCGGATGGCGAGCCTCTCAACGAGGAGCGATTCGTCATTCCACGAGCCCGCTTCCGGATGACTGCCGACCGCGGCTACACCGCCGGGGCGCTCGAGATCGACGCGAACACCGTCCACGGCCCGCAGGTGCGCCCTATCGATGCGGAGGCATCGTTGAAGTGGCCTGCGGCGCGCCCCACGTTCGATCCAGCGCGGGAGCAGCGCGGGCTCCCGCAGGAGACCTGGTTCATGGTCACCTTCGGGCTGCTCCCCACGCCGTTCGGATTCGAGCCGACCGAGGTAGCCCTGCGCCGCCCCTTCCTGGAACAGAGCACGATGTCGAATGCCTTCTTCCCCGGTCAGTACGACCTCGGTTTCCGGGTGGTCGGCGCATTCAAGATGATCAACTACGCGCTCGGGATCATGAACGGCGATCCCATCGGCGAACGCACCTTCCCGGGTCGCGATCCCAACCAGAGCAAGGACCTCGTCTTCCGGGTCGGCGCCTCCGGTGACGTGAGCGGCCGGCTCCGCGTCGAAGGCGGCTTTTCGGGCCTGACGGGCCGCGGTTTCCACGAGGGGCGGAACGCCACGGGCGACCAGGTGCAGTGGCGGGACGTCAACGAGGACGGGGTCGTGGACCCCATCGAGCTCCAGGGAATTCCCGGCACCGCTGCGGAGCCGTCGGCGACCTTCAAGCGTTTCGCGCTCGGCGCCGACGTGCGCGTCTTCGTCGCGGTGCCCCCGCTCGGTGAGCTGGCGCTCCGGGCCGAGGTGGTGCGCGCGGCAAACCTCGATCGGGGCCTCTACGTGGCCGACCCCGTGGCTTCCAGCCGGGACCTCCGCGAGACCGGCTGGTACGTCGGCGGCACCCAGGAGCTGACGCGCTGGGCGCAGATCGGCATCCGGTACGACACCTACAATCCCGATTCGGACGCGACCGAGCGTCTGCCGTTCACGCTGGTTCCTGCAGATCTGTCGCTCTCCACCTGGTCCTTCATGGCGACGGCACGCCTGGCGCATGGCCGGGTTGTCGCGCAGTTCGACCACCGGACGAACGCGCTCGGTCGGGACGAGCGGGGATCGCCGACGACGCTCGCGGACGATTCGTTCACGCTCCGCGCGGAAGCGCGATTCTGATGCGCACCGCCGTGGCGATGCTGACGCTCGTCGTTGGGCTCCCGGCATTCGCGTGCGAGCGCACGACCCCGGACACCGGGCGCGACGCGCTCCTCCAGGTGCAGGGCGGAAGCTTCTTCCGCGAGCCGCTGCCCCCCGACGAGGCCGGCCCACGCGTCCTCTCTCTCACGCTCGCCGCCACGCTCGCGGCGGGCCAGAGCGGCCAGGGAGCTGCGGGAGAAGGCGAGCGACCGACGCGGGCGTTCGCGTTCGCAGTCGGAGGTGACGTCGGCTACTGGATAGTCCCCGCAGGAATCCCAAGTATCTCGGCGGCCAGCGCACCAACGTACGAGATCTCCTACGCGATCGGCCGTGCCCTGGCGCCGGGACCGCACGAGTTCGTGGTGCGAGCGGTCGACGAGGAAAAGCGCTTCGGCCCGCCCCTCGTGCGACCGTTCACCGTCACGGCGCCGCGCGACCCTTCGGGAGCCCTGGTCGTCAGCTTGCGGTGGGAGAACGGTGCCAACCTCGACCTCCACGTCATCGACCCGAGCGGAACGGAGATCTTCAAGCGGAACATCAATTCGTATTCGTCCGGGCCGCCCGGCAGCGCACCGGATGCGCCGGGAGCTCCCCACGACGGAGGGGTCCTCGATCTCGACTCGAATGCCGGGTGCGTCTACGACGGGCGGTCTGTCGAGCACGTCGTCTGGGAAGGCCCGCCGCCGCGTGGCCATTACCTCGTTCGCGTCGACACCTTCTCGCTATGCGGCGAGCCCGTCGCACGGTGGGAGGTCGAAGCGCTGCTGGGAGGAGTGAGGATTGGCGCGGCGCAGGGGTACGGCACCGTGCAGGACACGAAGCTCGGCCATGATCGAGGTGCCGGCGTCCTGGCCCTCGAGATCGACGTCCCCTAGATGCGCGAGCTCCGGAGTCTCGCGGTCTTCGTCGCGGCCGTCGTCACCAGTGCGCGTGCGGGTGCCCAGCCGCCGGGCAGTGACGCGAGCGACCCCGCCGCCGACGAGCCGACGCAAGAGGACATCGTCGAGGTGCGAGGGCGCCCCGGGTCGCGGCACGAAGTCCGCGAGACGACGATCTCCGCGCGTGATGCGCGCGTGGTTGCGGGCAGCCAGGGTGACGTACTGAAGGTCCTCCAGAACCTCCCCGGCGTCGCGCGTCCGCCGCTCGCATCGACAGAGATCGTGGTGTGGGGCGCGTCCCCGCGCGAGACGCGCATCTACATCGACGGGGTCGACGTGCCCGCCCTCTATCACGGCTCTGCGCTTCGTTCGGTGATCAGCTCGGACCTCGTCGCGTCCGTCGACGTCGTGCCCGGCTCGTTCGGCGCCGAGTACGGTCGCGGGCTGGGCGGGGTCGTGCGCGTCGTGACGCGAGCCCTGCCGCGCGGATTCCACGGGAACGTCGCGGCCGACACCCTCGACGGCTCGGCCCTCGCGGCAACGGATGTCGGCGAGCACGCGCGCATCGCCGTCGCGCTCAGGCAGAGCTGGCTTGACCGCTTGCTGGCGGTCACGAGCGCGCGCGATGTGGGCGACTTCTTCCCTGTTCCACGGTACCGCGACGGGCAGGTGAAGGCCACGATCGATCTGCGTCGTGGGGAGTGGGTCGACCTGGTGATGCTCGGCACCGAGGACGAGCTCACCCGCGCCGTGCCGTCCCCGGACCCGGCCGCCGGTCGTCGTCAATCGACCCATTCCGGTTTCTGGCGTATCTATGCGCGTTACCAGGCCTCGGAGGCGGACGGTGGCGCGCTCAGCATCACTCCGTTCTTTGGATACGACGGATCGGGTTCCGTGCAGCGCTCGGGGGCCGCGACCACCTCGCTCGATCTAGGGAGCACACGTTATGGGCTCCGCGCGTCGCTCCGTTCGAAGGTCCTGACGCGGGTGACGGTTGTCGGTGGTCTCGACGCGCTTGGCTCGAGCACGAACGTCACGCGAGTAGGCTCGCTGGCGCTGCCGCCCCGCGAGGGCGACATTGCCGTGTTCGGACAGCCACCCGAGGACGAGGTCGCCACCGACCACTACCGGGCGAACATCCTGGACGTCGGCCCTCACCTGGAGGCTGACGTTCGCGTCGGCCCGTTCACGTTCACTCCCGGGCTGCGCGCGGACGCGTTCCTCATCGAGGGAAGTCGCAAGACGCCCCCGGTGCCCCTCGTGCCGGACCGCGGCTTCTCGCGACTGGAGACGGCGCTCGCGCCTCGGATCTCGAGCCGTTACGAGGTGTCGCGGCAGCTCTCGTTCACGGCAGCATACGGCCGGTATCACCAGGCGCCGGAGGCCGAGGACCTGTCCGCCGTGTTCGGCACCCCCGACCTCGGGCTCGCGCGCGCCACGCATGCGTCGGCGGGCGAGTCGCTACGGATCATCCATGGCCTCACCGCCGAGGTGGTCGCCTACTCGAAGACGATGCAGGACCTCGCCGTGCGGAGCAGGCTCTCGGCCCCCGTTGCCGCTCGATCGCTCACCCAGAACGGAGAAGGCCGGAGCTACGGGCTCCAGCTCCTCCTCCGACAGGAGACATGGCGCGGCTTCAGCGGGTGGGTCTCGTATGCGATCAGCCGCAGCGAGCGCCGCTACGACGCGCCAGGGGACCGCTTCCGGCTCTTCGACTACGATCAGCCGCACGTGCTCACGATCGTCGCGAATCAGGAGCTGGGTCGCTGGTCGGTGGGGACGCGCTTCCGTTACGCCTCCGGGGATCCGCGGACCCCCGTGGTAGGCAGCAGCTATGACTCGCGGAACGATCGGTACGATCCGATCTTCGGGATCCAGAGCTCCCTTCGCATCCCCGCTTTCTGGCAGCTCGACCTTCGCGTGGAGCGCGCGTTTCCGCTGGGCGACCGGGTCCGCGCCCGTCTCTTCGCGGACGTCCAGAACGTGACGAACCGCGCGAATGCGGAGGATATCGTGTATTCCCCCAGCTACCGTGAGCGCGGCGTTCTCCGTGGGCTCCCGACGATCGCGGTGATCGGGGCGAGGGTCGAGCTGTGACATCAGCACGTGCAATATTCTTCACGGTCGGCGTGCTCGCGGCGTGCCGGCCAGACCTCGGTGAGCGCGAGTCGCGGGTCGATCGCACGAAGGTGATCGCCGTGCTCGTCGAGCCACCCGACGCCATGCCGGGACAGGAGGTCACCGCGACCGTCGTCGTGGCGTCGCCGGACGGGCCGGTGACCGCGAGCGCGGAATGGGCGTTATGCGCGACACCCCGGCTGCTGACCGAGAACGGCTCGGTCAGCACCGCGTGTCAGGCGAACGGCGTCGTGCCGTTGGGGGGCGCTCCGGCGGCCTCGGTGACCCTGCCGCTGCCCTCTGACGCCTGCGCCGCGTTCGGTCCCGAGATCCAGGCCGCCGAGGTCCGGCCGCGCGATCCCGATTCCACCGGCGGTTTCTTCGCGCCCATTCGGGCTCTCGTGGTCACCGCGGGCGGCGGGCCGCTCACCGCATTCGGGTTCGCGCGCCTCCGCTGCGGTCTGGCAAATGCGTCCGCGGAGAACGTGCAGGCATTCGCCGCCCGGTACGCGCCGAATCGCTCCCCGGTGCCCAGCCGGCTCGCCGCTGCGCCGCGGTCCGGCGCGCCGGCGGGCCTCGATGCGATCGCGCCCGGAGATCGGGTCGTGCTACGCGCCTCCTGGCGCCCCGAGGATGCGGAGGTCTACGCGTACTACGACCCGGCGGCGCTCGCGGTGGTCGACCGCCGGGAGGGCATGCGCGTGACGTGGCTCGCCTCGGCAGGAGACTTCGACGCGGACCGCACCGGGCGCGCCGACACCGAGGCCGAGGTATTCACGGACAACACGTGGACCGCGCCTCCACGAACGGGGCTCGTGCACGTGTGGGCGGTGCTCCGCGACACGCGTGGGGGCACGGCTGCGCTGTACGAGACGCTCGTGGTGCGTTGAGCCCCGGACGGAATCCTCGCTGCTCGGCCGGGGGTTCGCTATGAGGCGTCGTCGATGGCTCCGAAGCGCAAGCCGGTCGGCATCTCGCCGAAGCTCCTCTTCGAGCAGGTGCTTAGCACCGCGCCCTGGTCTCCGGCGATCACGCCGAAGCTCCCCGCGCTGGCGGTGCTCGAGCGCGCGCCGGAGCTCGAGACCCGCTGGAAGAACGGCGAGGACACCGAGGAGTACTTCGTGTTCCTCCTCGCCGCGCACTTCACGACCGTCGCGACGTTCGTGCCGACCGACGTCGACCAGCGCATCCGCGCGCTGACGTGGGCGCCGCTCACCGGGCGACGTCTTTCGTCGGCAGTGGACCGCACCCTCGAGGTGGCGACCTGGGACATGCGCCCGGTGTCGGAGCGCACCGTGACCATCGGCGACGAGGTGCTCGCCGGACATCATGGCGAGTGGCTCAGCGTCATGGCGGGGGCGCTCGGGCGAGCGCTCGTCCTCGCCGACGCGCCGGTCGTGACGCGCGCCACCGACTTCATCGAGGCCGAGCTCGTGCGCGAGGCCAAGCTCATCGCGCTCGCACGGAAGAAGAAGACCGACCCCCGCACGCTGCTCTCGGTCGTCACGACGGTGGCCCACAACCTCGGCGACCTCTCGCGCGTGGTCGACACGTGGAAGCCGGAGCACGCGGAGTCGGAGCTCGGGCTTCGCTTCCGGCGCCTCGGCCACGAGGGAGGCAGCCTTCGTTACGGCGAGGGGTTCGCGTACGCCGGTGATCTCAACAAGCGCCTGATGGCGATCGAGAACCACCGGTTCCTTCCGCTGCGCGTCCCGCGGGCGCTCCGTCGGTCGCGCGAGCTGCTGCTCCCCTTCGGACCGTACTTCTTCGAGTGGGGGCAGAGGATCGCGAGCACGACGATCCTGGCCGACCCCGAGCGCGCCGAGATCCTGCTGGCGCTCCTGCGCATCCACGAGCGACGCGCCGAGGAGCTCGGGTGCCTTCGGGCGATCGCGGGCATGCACGGCGCCTTTCCGGGCGGGGTGGAGCGCCTCGCCAAGCTGCTACCGGCGAACGAGACGAGCGCGCTGCGGAAGCCCGCGGTGCGCGACGCGCTGCGCACGACCGAGAAGGACTTCCTGAAGGACTTCCACGCCGCCGTCACGCGGTGACGCCCCTCAGGTCGCGCGGTCGAACCGCAGCAGGAAGCACTGCGCCGCGTGGAGCGTCTCGAACCCGAGGTGCTCGAGCAGCGGCGCCGCCGTGGCCTCGCGCGCGAGGGTGATCGCATACGGAAGCCCCAGCTGGTGCAGCAGCCCGAGACGCGCCGCGGTGAGCGCGCGGTAGGCTCCCTGCCCGCGCGCGGCGGCGAGCACCTGGCCGCCCACGAGGTAGCCGAACCCTTCGCGGAGGAAGAGGCCGGCCGTGCCGATCAGCTCGCCGTCGAGCTTCGCGGCGACGAAGTACGCGGTCGGGCGAGGCTTGCGCAGCTCACGCAGGTGAGCGGCGCGCTCCGCCGCGAGCTCCGCCTCCCCGATGCCCCACCCTTCCGCGTTGACGGCGAGGTACGGCTCGAGCTCCGCCTCGCCGATCGCCTCGGCGGTGACGCGCGATGACGGGGCCCCCAGATCCAGCGTCGTCCCGGCGCCCATCGCCCGCACCGCGACGGGCTCGTACCCCCGCCGCACGAGACGCTCCTCGAGGGTCGCGGGCCGGTCCCCGGGCGCGACGTACCACTTCGTGAGCACACCGAGCGCGCCGAAGTCGGCGACCACCTGATCGATGGCCGCCTCGATCGCCTCGTCGCCGAGGTCGGTCGCGTTGATCTCGTTGAACCCGAGCTTCGACGACGGCGTGATCATCCCGCGCAGGCCGGGCCGCTCGTACACGCGCGAGTCGTCGCGCCACATCTCTTGCCCGTCGCCGACCCGGCGCGCCGCCGCGCGCTTCCACGCGAGATCCATGGCCGCGGCCCGCGCGCTCACGACTTCTGGTTGTAGTTCGTGTTCTCGAGCAGGATGACGTTGGACTTCGAGCGGCTCTCGCCGACGCTCGTGATGTACACGGCGGGCTGGTCCTGCACGGGACACACCTTCTCGCAGGCGCCGCAGCCGATGCAGAGATCCGGCTTCACGTGGGGGCGCTGCAGCTTCACGTCGAGCATCGCGGGCTGCTCGCCGTTCGGCCCGGCCTTGCTGTCGCGGACCTTCGCCTCGACCTCTTCGACCCAGATCGCCTTCGGCGACGTCGGGCAGAACTCCTCGCACACGATGCAGGGCGTCTGCATGCTCCACGGGAGGCAGCGGCCCACGTCGTAGAACGCGGTGCCGATCTTCACGGCGGGCACGCCCTGACCGAGCTTCTCCTTCTCGGTGATCTTCTGGATGGCGCCGGTCGGACAGACCTGGCCGCACAGCACGCACGAGTGCTCGCAGTAGCCGATGCGCGCGATGAGGATGGGGGTCCACAGCCCCTCGATCCCCGCCTCGAAGAGCGCCGGATGAAGCGCGTTGTTCGGACACACCTTCATGCACTCGGCGCAGCGGATGCAGCGCTCGAGGAACGCGCGCTCCTCGACGGCGCCCGGCGGCCGGATCACCTTGGAGTGGTAGTTGACGTCGAGCGAGTCGGCGATGCGCGCGACCGGGATGAACGCCGCGCCCGCCGCGGTGGTGGCGAGGAGCGTGCGACGCTGCAGGGCCGGCGCGCCGAGGCGGCTCTTCCGGTTCGGCAGGAAGCGGAACTTGATGACGTCCTCGGGGCAGGCGTTCTCGCAGTTGAGGCACATGTGGCACTCGTCCTGCCGCCACTTCACGCCGCCCTGCGGCGAGTCGGCGCCCTGGCAGTTCACGAGGCACAGGTTGCAGTCGGTGCACTTCGCGTGATCCTTCTCCATGCCGAAGAGCGCGAACTTGGCGAACACGCCGAGGAACGCGCCGAGCGGACAGAGCACGCGACACCAGAACCGCGGGATGAAGCGGTTCATGAAGAGGACCGCGATGAGGAGGACGACGATGAGCCAGGTCTGGTGGAAGTAGAACTGGTGCGAGCCCCAGACCGCCTTCGCGAGCGCGTCCTGGGTGTGGTCGGCGGCGCTCTGGAGCGGACGCACGGGCACGTCCTGCACGGCGCCGAGGCCTCGATGCGCGACGTACTGCACGCCCGGGATGACGCCGAGCCCGATGGCACGGACGGCGATGCAGATCGGATCGAAGAGCCCGCCCACCGCGCTGCCCGCGACGGCCGCGAGCAGGAACGCGTACATCAGGTAGTACTTCGCGTTCTGCAGGCGATCGTGCGTCTTGTTGGCCTCGACGCGCGAGGCGCCGCGCCCGCGCCGTGACGGCAGGATCCAGCCGAAGAAGTGGTGGAGCGTGCCGAAGGGGCAGATCCATCCGCAGAAGACGCGACCGACGACGAGCGTGAGACCGAGGAGACCGACGCTCCACAGGAGGCCGCGATAGACGGTGTGCGTCGAGAGCACGGTCATCGCGCTCACGAACGGATCGGCGAGGAGGAACGCCTCGACCGGTAGCGGGAGGCGCACCGGCGTGTCCGACTTCGCAGCGAAGCTTCCGTGGAAGCCCGTCTGGAAGAGGAAGTACATGAAGAGGACGAAGAACCCGACCTGCGACGCGCGGCGGATCCACACCAGTGTGCGGATGCTCTTTCGCGCAGGGATGCCGGAGCCGGGGAGCTTCGGATCGATCTTCTTCTTCTTGGGTCCGCTACCCGGCAGCCCAATCCCGAGCGCACTCTCGATCGCGGCAGCGCTGGCCTTCTCGGCCGCCGCCATGACCGCGGCGTCCTTCTTCTTCGCGGGCGCGGGCGCGGGCGCGGGCGCGATCGCGATCGTCGCC
>JAQBQL010000136.1 GCA_028287035.1 Labilithrix sp.
CCGCCGGCGAGCCGCGCGACCGACCGGCCGAGCCAGGGTCCTGCGTCCGCCCGCCCGGCTGCCGGCCAGGCGCCCTCGCGCGGATGGCTCCTTCCCGCGGCAGCACTGGCGCTCGTCACCGGCGCGATCGTGTTCGCGGTGCGCAGCATGGGTAGCGGCGGCGATCCGCCGGTCATGCCCGCCTCCTCCGCGTCGAGCACGGACGCGGCGCTCGCGACCGCCGCCCACGAGGGGACGAGCGCCTCGGCGGTCCCGTCGGCCAGCGTGGCAGCGCCGACGACGGCGTCGACGCCTCCGCCCGAGACGGCGCCGCCCGTGCCGAGCGCCTCCGCGGCGTCGGCCGCGGCGTCCGCGCAGGGCGCAGCTGCAGCAAGCACCACGAAGGCCGACACCACCGCGGCGTCGACCGCGACCACCGACAAGGACGCGAAGGGCCCGATCGACCCTGCGCTGCCGCTTTCCGAGCTCCTCACGAGAGCCGGCGCAGCGCGGCGCAGCGGCGAGACGGCACGCGCGAAGCAGTACCTCGATCGCGCCCTCGCGGTGAGCCCCGGGAACGTCGAGGCGCTCACCGGTCTCGGCGATCTCGCACGCACGAGCGGCGATCTCGAGGCCGCGAAGACGAGCTATCAGAAGGCTCTCGCCACGAGCCCGACCTACACCGCGGCGCTGCTCGGTCTCGCCGATTCGGAGTGGGACTCCGGCGACAAGGCCGGCGCGCAGAACCACTACCGCACCCTCGTGCAGGTCGCGAGCAACCCGCCGGAGCGCGCGCGGACGCGGGCCTCGGGGAGCGGCGCGGCGCCGAGCGCAGCGCCCACCGCTGCCGCCCCCACGAGCACGGTGCGTCCGATCACGTCCGCCGACATCCCCCCGGCCGCGACGGCGAAGCCGAAGACGCCCTGACATCCAGCGCGCTAAGCTGCTCGTCCCATGGGCAGCTCGTTCGGCACGCTCTTCCGGGTCAGCACCTGGGGTGAATCACATGGCGGGAGCACGGGCGCCGTCGTCGACGGATGCCCGCCTCGCGTCGCGCTGGCCGAGGCCGACATCCAGCCCGACCTCGATCGTCGTCGCCCTGGCCAGAGCAGGCTCGTCACGCAGCGGAAGGAGTCAGACGCCGTCCGCATCGTGAGCGGGGTCTTCGAGGGCCACACGCTCGGCACACCGATCGCGCTCCTCATCGACAACGAGGACCAGCGATCCGGCGATTACCGCGAGGTGAAGGAGAAGTACCGCCCGAGCCACGCCGACTACACCTACGACGCGAAGTACGGCACGCGCGATCACCGCGGTGGCGGCCGTACCAGCGCGCGCGAGACGGCGGCGCGGGTCGCTGCCGGAGCGATCGCGCGCAAGGTCCTGTCGGTGCGCCACCAGGTCGAGATCGTCGCCTGGGTCTCGAAGGTGAAGGACGTCACGGCGGCGTGCGACGTCGAGCAGGTGAAGCTCACCGACGTCGAGCAGACCGCGGTGCGCTGCCCGGACCTCGACGCCGCGGCGCGAATGATCGAGCGCATCGACGAGGCGCGAAAGGCCGGCGACTCGGTGGGCGGCGTCATCACGTGCGCCGTGCGCGGCGTGCCGCCGGGCTGGGGTGAGCCGGTCTTCGATCGCCTGGAGGCGGACCTCGCGAAGGCCATGATGAGCCTGCCCGCCAGCAAGGGCTTCGAGATCGGCTCCGGGTTCGCGGGCACCGACCTCACCGGCCGCGAGCACAACGATGCATTCTACATGGATGGTGAGCGAGTCCGCACGCGCACCAACCGCAGCGGCGGGGTGCAGGGCGGGATCAGCAACGGCGAGACGATCTGGTTCAAGGTCGCGTTCAAGCCGACCGCCACGATCCTGCCCGAGCAGCCCACCGTGAACGTCCGCCACGAAGAAACGACGCTCACGGGAAGAGGGCGCCACGACCCGTGCGTTCTGCCGCGGGCAGTCGTCATCGTCGAGGCCATGGCGGCGCTCGTCCTCGTCGACCATGCCCTGCGCCACGCCGCGCAGAACGGTTAGAGTGCCCCCCATGACCGCGGCCCGCGCGCTTTCTCTCGCTTCCCTGCTCCTCGTCGGCTGCGGCTCCTACGGCGCGGTGTATCCGCCGCGGCCGCCGGGCACCCCCGGCGCGCCCGTCGCCGACCCGGCGCCAGCCCGCGTCGTCACCCACGTGACCATCACCGGCGCGGGCCTGAAGTCGGCGCTCGACGAGAGCGTCCCGCGCAAGGGCGAGGGCACCTTCCCGCTCCTCCACACGACGCGCAAGTACACGTGGGAGCGCGTGCCGCTCGACGTGAGCTTCGCCCAGGGACGCATCGTCCTCGACGCGCACGTCCGGTCGACGGTCGACATGCCGGTCGGCAGCCTCGAGTTTCCGATCGACGTGCGCGTGCTCGCCGAGCCGGTGCTCAGCACCGAGTACAAGGTGAAGCTCCAGTCGCTCGAGGTGAAGGTGTCGTCCACCGATCGCCGGCTCAAGGTCGCCGACTACGCGGCCAACGTCTTCGACGCGATCGGCTCCGAGCTCACGAAGCAGCTCAAGGACTTCGCCTACGACGTGAAGCCCTCGCTCGAGGAGGCCTACGCGCGGGTCGCCAAGCCGATCGATTTGCCGATCGGCGACGCGCACGGCTGCGCCACCCTGAAGGTGCTCGGCATCGAGGCCGGCCCGACCGTGGTGGCGGACGGCCTCGAGAAGGACGTGGCGCTCGTGGTCCAGCCCGAGGTGACGATCCCGTGCGCGGTGCCCGAGACCCCTCCCCTGCCGCCGTTCGCGAACGTCGCGACGCTGCAGGGCGGGCCGTTCACCGTCGTCATCCCGATCGCCGCTCGCTACGACGAGCTCACGAAGGCGATGGGCACCCTCTTCACCGACGGGAAATACTTCTTCTCCGCCGAGTATCCGAAGCTCTATCTGGAAAATCCCGAGGTCTACGAGTCCCAGGGGCAGGTCGTCGTGAAGGTCCACGTGAAGGGCCCGGTCCACAAGCTCGGGACGGACCTGAACCTGGACGGTGACCTCTTCCTGTCCGGCCACCTCTCGGTCGCCGACAACGACCTCTCGGTGCCCGACCTCGAGTCGACGATCGAGACGAAGAACTTCTTCCTGTCGCTGAAGGCTCTCGCCGACGGCGACAAGATCCGCGATCAGGCTCGCGGCGCGCTGCGCCTCGATCTCAGCGAACGGCTGAAGAGCGTGAAGGACAAGGTGTCGAGCGAGATGACCTTCGGCGACGCGAAGGCGTGCTTCAAGGGCGCCCTCGACAAGATCGAGGTGACCAGCGTGCACGCGCACGGAAGCTATCTTCGCGTGTACGTCGCGGTCACCGCTCACGCCAACGCGACGATGCCGTGCCGGGACTTTCAGGGCTCTGCGGCGAGCACCAGCACGCCGGACGCCGTGACGCGGTAGACGACGGCCGCGCCGCCCGCCTCCCGCTCGTCCTCTTCACCGTCCGGCGCCTCGCCGTACTCGCCGATCGCCTCGACCAAGCCGAGATCGCAGAGGCGCCTCATCGCGTCGTACTCCTCGACGTCGAGCTCGGCGCTCGCGAGGCCGCCGTGGTCCTCGTCGGACACGCGCACCTCGCGAAGCAGCGCGAGCTCGGCGGGCGACAGGACGGGGAGCGCCATGGGCGGCCCATCCTACCGCGCCGCGGGTCACTTGTTGGGAGTGCCGCCGTCCTTCATCGCGTTGCCGGCGTTCGACGCGCCGCGACCCGCGCCGCCGCCGGTGTTGTTCATGCCGTTGTTGCCCGAGCCGCCCGTCGTGCTGGACCCCGCGCCGCCCATGTTGTCGGTGCCGGTGCCCATGGCGCCGGTGCCCGTCGTGGTCGACGAGCTGTTGCCCGACATCGTCGGCGTGCCGTTACCCATCGTCGGGCTGCCGTTCGGCCCGCCGGGGCCGCGCGTCGGAGGCGCGTTCAGGTTGTCGGTGCTGGACGTGCTCGACGTGTTCCCCGAGCCCGCGGCGTTCGTGGGCGAGGCCGCTCCGGGCGAGGACTCGCCGTCGTTACAGGCCACGAGGGCAGCCATCGTCATCATCGAAGCGAGCGCAATCCGCTTAACCGTGATCATTGTCGCAGTCTCCTTTCGGGGTTTGCCACGGCAATGCAGCTCGCGTGCCGCGAGGACGTGCACGCTTCCTCGCGGGATCGCGCGCGTCGCGACACCGCAGCGCACGTCATCTCGCCACGGTGCGAGCTACCGCGAGCACGGTCTCCCCAGTGGCGTCGGGATGGACTGTCAGCCGGCGTGGGGCATCGAGCAGCAGTGTCTCGCCACGTGCGCCGTCGGTCAGCGCGCCGGCGAGGACGTGCACGATGCATGTTTCGCCCGCCGCACACGACACGGCCGCTTCGCGGCGGACCCGCACGACCTCGAGTGACCCCGTTCCGTGGGCGCGGTCGACCATCAGGTTGAAGTCCTTGACCGGTCCCGCGAGGAGCTTGCCGTACACGTCCCAGTCGCCGGAGAACCGCCGGGGTACGAGCGGCGCGAGCGCGATGGTGCCCTGCGCTCCGGCCTCGAGCGTCATCCCTGCGCCCTCGAGCACCATGATGAAACGCTCGTAGCCGTCGAACCGAGAGAAGGGTCCGTCGGCGGTCACGTCCGCGATGCTTACCCGGAACCGGTGACGCTCCCCGGAGGCGGGCTCACGGACTAGCTCGGTGGTCGTGCCGCCGCCGTTCTTCCACGGC
The DNA here is from genome assembly GCA_028287035.1 of Labilithrix sp. The sequence goes on from JAQBQL010000136.1 coordinate 4,695, forward strand.
ATGATCACGTAGTCCGCGGGACCGAGGCGCCGCACGACTCACTCCTCCGGCTCGCGCGCCCGGCCGAAGACGCGTGCCCCGGGAGGGACGGACTTCGTGAGCCACACGTTGCCGCCGATGACCGCGCCCTTGCCGATGATCGTGCTGCCGCCCAGGATCGTGGCCCCGGCGTAGATCGTGACGTCGTCCTCGAGCGTGGGATGGCGCTTGCCCTGCTCCTCGCGGTTGGCCACGCTGAGGGCGCCCAGCGTGACACCCTGGTAGATCTTCACGCCCGTGCCGATCACGCTGGTCTCACCGATGACGACGCCGGTGCCGTGATCGATGAAGAACCGCTCCCCGATGACGGCGCTCGGATTGATGTCGACGCCGGTCCGCGAGTGCGCGTGCTCGGTGATGATGCGCGGGATCATGGGGACTCCCGCGCGCACCAGACGATTGGCCACCCGATAGGCAACGATCGCCTCGAGCGACGGATACGAGAACACGATCTCCTCGACGTTCCGCGCCGCGGGGTCGCCCTCGAACGCCGCCCGCACGTCGAGGTCGAGGAGCCGGCGAAGCTCGGGGATGTCGCGGAGGAGACCGATGACGACCTCCTCGCCGGAGCCCGCGGGCAGGGCGCACGCGCGCCGGCCCATGCGGTGGTCGTACGTGAGGGCGCGCTCGATCTCCTCGACGAGGATGGCGTGCGCCGCGTAGAGCTGCTCGGCCAGGCCCTGGCGCAGGTTGTCCTGCGAGAGCGCGCGCCGGCTGTAGAACCCCATGAACATGGCGTGCTTCAGGCGCTCGAAGGCGTCGACCACCGCCCGCTTGTTGGGGAGCGCGGCGCTCTCGAGATTGTCGATCTCGAGCTTGCCGGCGTAGCTCGCGTACACGGCATCGATCGCGGCATCGAGCTCGCGGAAGCGCTTCGGGTCGGTGCCCATGCCGCCAGTCTACTCCAGGCGCGCCAGCTTCGCGGGCGTCAGTCGGGACAGCGGAGGTGCATGCGGACCCACGCCTGCCGGGCTGGCGGCGACTGCCGCGAGCGCGATTGAGGCTGCCGCGTCCCGCACACTGCGCATTCGATGAAGAGCCCGCCGAGGCGAATGCGCTCGGTCCCGTCGCGGGAGGCGACGACGAGCGTCTTGCGCGGCGGCGGGCCCTCGCCCTCGTAGAGTGCCTCGACCGCGCTCACGACGTCCTCGACCTCGTCTCCGGGGACGGGAACCACGGCAGGCGTCATGCTGGCTCTCTACTTCGTGAACACGAATCGTCGACGGTCACGACCAACGTGGCGCTCAGGGGTCGTAATGCGTGCGGCGCTCGAAGTACTCCTCGAGGCCGAGGAAGGCCGTGTGGAATCCGTCGTCGACCATCTCCTGGTGCGCCTTCGCGGGCGACCAGGTCTCGCCCTCGACGCGCTCGAGACCGATGACGAGGCCCGTGCGATCCTGTCCGTGCTTGCAGTGCACGTAGATGGCGTCGGTCGGAGTCGCCGTCGCCAGGAGCGCGAGGAGCTGGTCCATGTTGTCGTCGAAGCGCGAGCTCAGCGCCGGCTCGAAGGCGCTCATCGGATAACGCACCTCGACGAGGCCGCGGGCGCTCGCAAGGTCGAGCTCCTTCGTGATCGTCCACGGGGCGGCCTCGATGAAGTCGCCGACCTCGAGGTTGACGATGCGCTTCACGCCGATGCTCTTCAGGTAGTCGAGGGACGCCGCATCGGGCCGCCCGCCGCGGTAGAGGCCGGGCTTCACCTGGGCGAAGTTCGCGGGCCGGGCCGCGCTGGTGACCGGCGCCTCGTCCACCGCGTCCGGAGCGGTGGCGCCGTCGTCACCCGCGCACGCCGCGAGAAAGGAGCCGAAACAGAGAAGCGTCGCGCCGCCGGCGCGCGTGAGCCACGAGGTCATGGCGGGCCGCCGGAGCACGGCTCGGGCCAACCCCGCATCATTCCTTTCAGGTGAGGATCTTCGGCAGATCGTGACCCCTCGCGGGCACCGGTTAGCTCCGCCTGGAGGACGGATGCACCACCAGACGCCGCGCGTCGACCGCGCTGCGTCACCCGCTGACCTGGCGCAGCAGAGTGCGTCGCGCACGTTCGATGTTCACGTCCGCACACCTCTCACCAAACTGCAAGCGCGTGTTCCGTTCGGGGCGATGAGTCCGGATCTGCGTGGCATCGTCGCGGGTCAGAGGTGCCCACGATGTCGATCTCGCTCCGTTCCACGATCGGTCTCTGCGTGCTCGCCGGCTCGCTGTTCGCCGCAGCGCCGGCGAACGCCGACAATTACGTGGTGTACGTGCACGGTCGGTCCCAGACCGAATGGGACGCGGGCGCCGTCTACCCGATTCCCGGTTTCACGCCGGCATTCGTCGAATACAACTCGACCACCGCGACGCTCGCCCAGGCCAACGTCGCGGTCCGCACGCAGCTAGGTCAGTACTGCAGCGGCGCGAACGCCTGCATCGTCGTCGCCTACAGCAACGGCGGCCTGCAGCTCGGGTACACGCAGGCGTACTACCCCGAGGTGCTCGAGAACGCGCTCTACATCGAGGCCGGTGGCTCTGCGGCGGGCGGCACCGAGCTGCTCAATGGCTTCACCAGCACGGCCGGCCAGGTGCTCGGCGCCACGTATCCGAGCGGGGTCGACGCGACGCTCTCCGTGTCCGGCGCGCGCAACGCGTACAACCACAATCTCTCGGCGGGCGTCGTCACCTATCACCTCGGCGGTAATACGGATTGGCGTAATGGCCTCTGGTACGTCACCGCAGCGCTGCTGCCGGGCGACGACGACGGCGTCGTTCCCTTCGCCTCGGCGTTCGGCTGCGCCTCTTCCGGCAAGCAGACCACGTCATGTGCAAAGTACACGGGCCATCAGCTCGAGACCGGCGCCGGCGCGAGCGGCGCCAAGAACCGCTGTGCGGGCGCGGTCTGCGGCTCGGTCGATCACTTCGGAATGGATGACCGCGCCGCGTACTGGGCCTACTGATGCAGCGCCCCCTCGCGCTCGGGCTCGTCGCGGTGGGGGCCGCCGTCGTGTTGCTGCTCGGGTCCGGTTCGCGCGGGGGCGGACACGACGACGCGGATGCCGGTGCGCCCGCGAGCGGAGAAGGTCGCCAGGCGACGAGCACGGCCGGGAACGCCGCCGCGACCGCCGCCGCACAGCCGGCCCCCGCCGAGCCGCAGGCGCCTCCCGATGACCCGCGCTTCGCGCAGCGCGCCGAGCGCGTCTCCCAGGCGCTGGCGCTCCTCCGCTACGCGCCGGGCTCGCAGCCCCTCCGCAAGGACATGACGGACGTGTTGCAGCCGAACCGGCGGCACGAGACCCCTCACCCGCTGTCCTTCGCGAACGGCGGCGCGGCGGGCACTCCGCAGAAGCCGGAGGACCTGTCCTACGAGCTCACCGGGAACGTCTACACCGTGCTCCCCGGCGCGAGCCTCGACGCGACGCTGGAGGTGTTCCGGACCTCGGCCAGCGGCGCACGCGAGCGCGTCGCGGTCGACGTCTCCGACCTCGGGGTGCGCCTCGTCGAGGCCGGCGGCGATCGTCAGGTGAACGCGCCGCTCGCCATGAACGACGACGGCAATCACGTCTACTCGCTGCACCTGGCGCCCTCTTCGATCGGCGAGCTCGCCGGCCGCCGCGGTCTCGCGCGGCTCGACGTCGGGTTCGTCGCCGCCGAAGGGGACCGGCGGCCCGCTCGCGCATCGCTCGACTTCCGGCTCGCCGGCTCGGTGCCCGCCACGTTCACGGGCGTCTCGGAGGAGCGGCTCACGGGCGAGGGCCTCGAGATCTCGGTGGACCTCGAGGTCACCGAGCCTGGTCGCTACTTCGTACAGGGCCTTCTCTTCGACGCGCGTCACGAGCCCATCGGGCTCGCGGTGGCGAGGCCGACGCTCGCGGCGGGTCACGCGAAGGTGGCGCTCCTCTACTTCGGGCTCCTCTTCCGGGAGGCGAACGCGAGCGGCCCTTACGTGTTCGAGACGCTCACCGGTCAGCGCATGCCCGCCGACAACGAGCCGGATCGCGCCGACCTGGCGCCCTGGACCGGCTCGTACCGGACGAAGGCCTACGCGCTCACCGACTTCTCCGATCAGGAGTACGAGTCCGCCGCGAAGGACGCGAAGCTGCAGGCGCTCAGCGATCTTGCTGCGGCCGGCGGAAAGAGCTCGGCGCACCTGACGGCGCCGCCGACACGTCGCTGAGCCGGGCCGCGGCGCGCGCGAACGCCCGCTCCGGCGCGAGGGTGAGCAGCAGCGAGGTGAGCAGCGTACCGGCCGCGACCGCGAAGAGGCCGAACTGGAGGCGGTGACCCAGCTCGGCAGCGACGAACGCGCCGCCCCCGAAGGTCGCGAGCATGCTGGCGCGGAGCGCGGCCCACCGCAGCTCGGCCCCGTGGCCCTTGCCGGTGCCGAGGAGACCGCGCACGACGTTGCCGGCGAGGTCGGTCGCCGGACCCGAGAAGTGGGTCGTGCGCACCTGGTTGCCCGTCACCCCGGCGACGCTCGCGTTCAGCATCCCCATGGCGCCGGCGAGCACCGCGAGCAGGAGGAACGTGCGGCTACTGACCCGCGACTCGCCGAACGCCCCGAAGAGCCCAAGGCTACCCACGAAGGAGATGGCGAGGAGCACCGCCGCCGAGGCGGCGATCGGCGCCGCGAAGGCGACGCGCGGGCGTGAACCGAGGGTCTCCCGGACGAGCGCCGCGAGCATCGCTCCGCCGATGAAGGAGGCCACGATGAAGAGGAGGGCGAAGCCGAGCTCCTTGTCGAGCGCGACCTGCGTGACGTTGCCGGTCACGTGCGTCACGACGGTGTCGCACGCGAGCACCGCGCCCGCGTTGACGATGCCGGCCGAGAGGGTGAAGCCGATCCAGCTCGCGACGTAGCGCGGCTCGAAGATCCGGTCCTCGAAGGAGAGCGCCCTCGTCGCAGCGGCCTTCTCGCCGAGCTTCGTGGATTCCATTGCCGCGCCTGCAGCAAGGGCGGGACCAGCCCGTATTCGCGCAGATCCGCGGGGAACCCCGGCGCGACGGGCGACATCGGCGTCGGATCCCTCCGACACAGTCGGTCGCGGCCGACAGCGCGGGGCTCACTCCCGCTTGCCGTCGCTCGCCGACCGGCCGTGGCGCCGCATCAGATCGTAGAAGTCGGTCCGGTTCCGTCCGGCCATCTTCGCCGCGGCGGTGACGTTGCCGTTCGTGCGGAGGAGGAGCGCGTCCAGGTAGGCACGCTCGAACGCATCGCGCGCCTCGCGCAGCGGCGGCAGCGGAGCGGCGTCGACGGCGCTGTACGTGCTCATCACCCGCGTGACGCTCTTCGCGAGGTCGGAGGCGCTCGTCTCGCCGGCCGAGCCCGGCACGCCGACCCCGGGCAGGTGATCGACGTCGACCTCGCCGTCACGGCAAAGCAGCACCGCGGCCTCCATCACGTTCTCGAGCTCGCGCACGTTGCCGGGCCACGAGTGAGCGGTGAGGGCGGCGAGCGCGAGCCGGCCGAGCGCGGGAGGACGGCTCCCGGCACGCGCCGCGGCACGCGCGAGGAACATCTCGGCGAGGAGCGGGACGTCGCCCCGGCGCTCGCGCAGCGCGGGCACCAGGATCGGAACGACGTGCAGCCGGTAATAGAGGTCCTCGCGGAACCGGCGCTCGGTGACCTCCTGCTTCAGATCGCGGTTGGTGGCGGTGATGATGCGTACGTCCGCCTCCTGCTCCACCGTCGAGCCCACCGGCGTGAAGCGGCGTTCCTGCAGGACGCGCAGGAGCTTGGCCTGGACGTCGAGCGGTGTCTCGCCGATCTCGTCGAGGAACAGCGTGCCCTTCCGGGCGGCGCCGAACAGGCCCTCGCGGTCGGCGACCGCGCCGGTGAACGCCCCGCGCTTGTGCCCGAACAGCGTGCTCTCGAGCAGCTCCGACGACAGGCCGGCGCAGTTCACGGCGACGAACGGACCCTTCCGCCGCGGGGAGAGCGCATGCACCGACCGCGCGACGAGCTCCTTGCCGGTCCCCGACTCGCCGAGGACGAGCACGGTCGTGTCGGCATCCGCGACGAGGCCGATCATCTCGCGGACGCGCTCGATGGCCGGCGAGGTGCCGACGAGGCGGGCGCGTTCGTCGGTGCCGCCGACGATGCGCCGGAGCCCCGCCACCTCGCGGCGGAGCCGGCGGCTCTCGACCATGTGCTCCAGCTTCTGCAGGAGATCGTGGTCGTGGAACGGCTTCGTGACGAACCCGAACGCGCCCTTCCGCATCGCCTCGACCGCGAGGTCGATGGTGCCGTGCGCGGTGAGGATCATGACGGGCACGTCGGCCGAGCGCTTGGCGATGCCATCGAGCACCTCGAACCCGTCCTCCGGGCCGAGACGGAGGTCGAGCACCACGGCGTCGGGACGCTCGCGGCCGACCTGCTCGAGCGCGCTCGCCACGTCGTGCGCGACCGAGACCTCGTATCCCGCGCCCTCGATCCGGATGGTCAGCAGCTCGGTCAGCTCGCGATCGTCGTCGACCACGAGCACCTTCACCGGGGGCCGTTCGCTCGCCATTCCCATCAGCTTGCCTCCATGTCGACCGGGATCTCGAGACGAAACGTCGTGGCCTTTTCCTCGCGCGCCAGCACGAGGTCGCCACCGTGGGCGCGGGCCACCTCGCGAGCGAGCGACAGACCGAGGCCGATGCCGGCCGGGCGACCGTCGACCTGCCCCGCGTTGAACGGCTGGAAGATGCGGCTGGCGACGGCGTCGGTCACGCCGGGGCCATCGTCGACGACGTCGATCCGCACGAGGCGTGCGCCGCCCTGCCCGCTCGTCATGGCGAGCACGACGCGCACCGTGCCGCCTCGCGGGGAGACCGAAGCGGCATTCCGCACGAGGTTCGCGACCGCGCGCTCGACGAGCGCGGAGTCGAGGCGCAGCGACGGAGGCCGGGCGCGGCGGTCGATGGTGATGGACACCCCGCGTTCGCTGGCGGTGTCGCGCTCGGCCTCCACCGCCGCCTCGACCACCTTCTCGAGATCGCACGCCGCCTCGCGCTGCACGGGGAGACCGGTGCTCACGCGTGACATGTCGAGGAGCGCTTCGACGATGCGCACCTCCTGCTCGCAGGCCCGGCTCGCGAGCGTGAGGACGCGCCCCTGCCGCGGCGTGAGCTCGCCCACCGTGCCGTCGCCGAGGAGCGCCAGCGCCTCGCGGAGCCGGCCGAGCGGCGACCGTAGCTCGTGCGAGACGCTCGCGAGGAAGGCCTGCTTCAAGCGATCGACGCCGAGCAGCTTCTCGCGGGTTCGCTCGAGGTTTCGCCGCAGGTCCTCGATCTCGGGCGGCCCGTCGACCACCGCGATGGGCGTGAAGTCGCCGTCTCCGAGGCGCGTCGCGTCCTCGCCGAGCCGCGCGATCGGACGCGTCACGCTGCGCGCGGTCAGGCGCGCGACGTAGGCGGCCACCGCGATCCCGAGCGCGGCAACGCAAAGCCCGGCCACGGTCGTCCGGTTCCCGATGAGCCGCGCCGACGCTTCCTTCGCCTCGATGTCGGCATGCAGCTCGTGGAGCCGCTCGATCCAGGTGTTCGTCATCTCCTCGTCGAGCTTCATGCGGCGCTCCTCGTTCGAGGGCTGCTCGAGGAAACCGCACGTGTCGCCGGCGAGCGCCTCGTCGGCGAGCGCCTGGTAGCGGAGCGCCGCATCCCGCAGACGCGGAGGCGCGATGGCGCCGCCACGCGCGAAGACGGACGCGAAGTTCGCTCGCGCGCTGCCGACGAGCTCGCGGGCGACGGTCTCGGCGCTGCCGCTGGTGCAGGCGATGCGGGCGTGGCGCAGCTCGACCTCGATGTTCCAGGCGGCGCGGTGCACGTCCTCCTCGGCGTCGATCGAGGAGAGGCGCTCGTCGGCGATGCCGGTCATGACCCCGAGCATGCGAAGGAGGCCCTGGAGCATGACCACGAGGACCAGCAGCAGCAGCGCGACGAGCGCGCCGTGCGTGATGCCGAGCCTCTTCGGCAGCTGCAAGCGGGTCCACCACACGGAGCGGCTACTCTAGCGAGGGACGCGCGGCTTTTCGATGCCGCGTGCACTGTCGGTGATCCCCGACACCTCGTCGGCGCACCGCGACGCGCGGCGCGACCGGCCGCGCTCGCAGGTACGTGAAAGGTGGCGCGCGCCGGGCCGGCACGGTCCCCGCAGTGTCCCCCGACGTGCAAGCCCTCATCGACGGTGTGAAGCGATACGAGACCATCCAGCAGCCGCGCTACCAGCGGCGATTCGCGGCGCTCGCCGACGGACAGGAGCCGCTCGCGCTGATGCTCACGTGCGCGGACAGCCGCGTCGTGCCGAGCCTGATCGCGCTCTCGAACCCCGGCGAGCTCTTCGTCGTGCGGAACGTCGCGAACCTCGTCCCGCCCCACGGCAGCGACGACGCGAGCGTCTCCTCCTCGGTGTACTACGCGCTCGAGGCGCTCGACGTGCGCGACATCATCGTGTGCGGTCACTCCGGCTGCGGCGGGATCAAGGCGCTCCTCGATCCCGACGCGCCCCCGCACGTGAAGCGCTGGCTCGGTCCCGGGCAGCCGGCCGTCGAGCGCTGGCGCGCGCAGGGGCCGCTCGACGCGAGCCTCCAGGACTTCGACCAGCTCTCGCAGATCTCGACGCTGGTCCAGCGCGAGCATCTCATGACGCACGATTTCGTCCGCTCCCGCGCCGAGAAGAACGAGCTGCGGCTCCACGCGTGGTGGTTCGACATCACGAGCGGCGGACGCCTGCTCGGGTACTCGGAACAGGAACGGCGCTTCGTCCCGGCCGGCGAGGCGATGGAGCAGGAGAGCCGGTCGACGACCACCGCCGCCGAGTGAGCGGCTCAGGCGCCGTCGTGCAGGGCCTGGACGGCTCGCTCGACCCTGGCCAGCGCCGCGCGTAGCAGCGCCTCTTCCGAGGCGTCGTGCGAGAGCTCGAAGAGGGCCTCGGGCGCGAGCGGCGCGCCGATCACGATGCGCAAGGTGGCGGGCCACACCGGCAGCAGCGCGACCGGGGACGCGGCGAACGCATAGGCGAGGAGGAGCCGCCAGGGCCAGGCGAGCGGCACCAGGACGAGGATCGCCGCGGCGCCGAGCACGGCGAGCACGCTGAGGCCGTACCGCTTGATGCCGCAGAGCCACGGCCAGACGAAGAGATACGTGAGCAGTCGCGAGCGGTGCAGAAACGGCGCGCCGTAGCCGCGGAACGCCATCGGCACGATCGGGCTGCCTGTCTTCCGGGCAATCCGAAGGAACCCGAGCCGGCCCGCGAAGTCGACGACGCCGGCGCGGGTCACGGGACGGAAGGCCTCGTGGTCGCCGCCCGGAAACACCACGATCGGGACCTCTTGTCGGAGGGCGCGCTCTGCCGCGTCGTACGTGGACGGGATGGCGCCGATCTGCGCGAACAGCCAGGGCAGCGGCCAGACGCCGAACGCGAATGCATGCGCGAACCCGGCGAGCGGACGCGCCGCCCCGAACCGCTCTGCCCACAGCGCCGCGAACGAGCCGAACTCGCCGAGGCCCACGCTGGTCGGGTGATTGGCAACGAGCAGATACCGGCCCCGCGCCGGCAGGTGCTCGGTCCCGGTGAGTGACGGCCGATGGAAGACGCGGAGCACCGGCAGCGCCCAGCGGGTCAGGAAACGCACCGCGAGCGGCGTGGCCTGACCGGGACGCTCGACGCGCGCTCCACGTCCCCAGGCCTGCCGGTCCACGGGTAGAGGCTATCAGAAGTAGTATTCGCGTTTGCGGAGGTCGACCTTGCTCTCGGGCTTGATGGCCGACGAGAGCTCGTCGAGCTTGGAGTCGCGGTAGTGATAGGGAATCAGGACCTTGGGCCGGAAGGCATTCACGCACGCGGCGGCCTCGGCGGGCGCCATCGTGTACGGCAGGTTCATGCACACGAAGGCGACGTCGATGTTCTTGAGCGCCTTCATCTCGGGCGTGCACTCGGTATCGCCCGACACGTAGACGCGGGTCTTGCCGAAGGTGAGCACGTAGCCATTGCCGCGCCCCTTGTCGTGGAACAGCTTACCCTTCTCGGGGCCGCGCGTCAGGTTGTACATGGGGACGGCCTCCACCTTGAAGAGGGTGAAGTCGTGGCTCTCGCCGTTCTTCAGCACCGTGCCCGCCGGCATCTGGTCGTTGACCGCCGGCGGGGCGATGACGACGGTGTCGTCCTTCTTCACCTTCGCGAGGCCCTTCGGGTCCATGTGGTCGCCGTGGATGTCGGTGACGAGGACGTAGTCGGCCTTCGGCAGGCCGTCGTACGAGGCGCCCTCCTCGACGGGGTCGACGTAGATCGCCTTGCCCCCGATGCGGAAGAGCGTCGTGGCATGGTGGATGGGGGTGACCGTCAGGTCGCCCATCGTCGTCGGGAACGTGTCTGTCACGCGCGGCGCAGCGGCGGTCCCGGCCTCGCTCGGCGCGGACGCCGGCGCTGATGCCGAGGTGGCAGGAGAAGCGGACGGAGGTGCGGGCGCCGACGGGGATGGTCTCGCCTCGGTCTCCTGGGTCGGGCTCTTGCAAGCGACGAGCAGCGCGAGGACGGTGGGAATCGCGAGATGAGATGCCGTGCGCGTGGCCATGCGGCGGAGCGTGCGCGCCGGGGGATCGGCTCACAAGCGAAAACGAGCCGCACGACAGCGCCCGTAGTAGCCTGCCGGGAATGCGACTTCGCTCGGCCCTGTTCGCCACGCTCGTCCTCCTTCCACTCGCCTGTGGAGACGCCGCGCCGCCCCCCGCAGCTCCGGCGGGGACCGCCTCTTCGTCGCCGCCCGCCGCGCCGGCGCCCGCGCCCGCTCCGGCGCCGCGGAAGCTCGGTGCCGACACCCCATCGAGCACCGCCGGCGGCGCGACGTTCACGGCGCCTGCCGGATGGACCCTCGCCGTGCGCGGGAACGCGACGATCCTGGAGGCGCCCGAAGGTGACTCGCACATCGCGCTCGTCGACGTGAGCGCGACGGACGCCGACGCCGCCGTCGCCGCGGCCTGGAAGGCCTATCGCACTGACGCGAAGTGGCCGCTCAAGGTCACCGTGGACCGGCCCGACAAGGACGGCTGGACGAACATCCGCGCGTACGACTACCAGACGTCGCCCAACGAGAAGCGTTCGGTGAGTGCCACGGCCCGGAAGGGTCCCGAGGTCTGGACGGTCGCGATCTTCGACGCGTCCGACGCGACCACCGGCAAGCGCACCGGAGATATCCAGACGATCTTCGGCCGCCTGTTGCCCAAGGGATTCGCGCGTGAGTCGTTCGCGGGAAAGAAGGCGAGCCCGCTCGACGCCGCCCGCATCGCGAAGCTCACCGACTGGGTCGAGATGGCCATGAAGGAGCTGCAGGTGCCCGGCGTGTCGCTCGGCCTCGTGCAGGACGGGAAGGTCGTCTTCCGCGGGGGCTTCGGGGTGCGGGAGCTAGGCAAGAAGGAGCGGCCCGACGGCGACACGCTCTACATGATCGCCTCGAACACGAAGGCGCTCAGCACCCTTCTGCTCGCGAAGCTGGTCGACGAGAAGAAGCTCGCGTGGGACACGCCCGTCACCCAGGTGCTGCCGACCTTCAAGCTCGGCGACGCCGAGACCACGAAGCAGGTCGAGATCCGCCACCTCGTATGCGCGTGTACCGGGCTCCCCCGCCAGGACCTCGAGATGATCTTCCAGTTCAGGGGCCTCACGCCGGATGGCGCGCTGGGCACCCTCGCCACGGTGCAGCCGACCAGCAAGTTCGGGGAGATGTTCCAGTACTCCAACCTGCTCGCCGCGGCGGGCGGGTTCGTGGCCGGGCACGTCGCCAATCCAAAGATGGAGCTCGGGGCTGCGTACGACGACGCGATGAGGTCGCGCATCTTCGAGCCGCTCGGAATGAAGGCGACAACCTTCGATTTCGGAAAAGTGCTCGCCGGCAATCACGCGATGCCGCATTCGGAAAACGCCGACGGCAAAGTCTCGACCGTCCCGTTGGAGATGAACTACCTCGTCATCCCCGTGCGGCCCGCGGGGGCCGCGTGGAGCAGCGTCGGTGACTTGCTGAAGTACGTATCGGTCGAGCTGTCCGGCGGCCGACTGCCCGGAGGCAAGCGATACATCGACGAAGGTGTACTCCTTGCACGTCGCGCGCCGCAGGTCTCGATCGGGGCGGACGACAGTTACGGAATGGGCCTAGAGACGAGCACGCGATACGGAGTGCCGGTCGTCCATCACGGCGGGGCCGTGACCGGATTCCGGAGCGACATGGTGTGGCTTCCGGAGCAAAACGTCGGTGCCGTGGTGCTCACCAATGCGGACTCGGGCGTCATCATCCGTGACCTCTTGCCCCGCAAGCTCCAGGAGATTCTGTTCGACGGCCGCCCCGAGGCCGACGCCGAGGTCGTCTCGCGCGGTAAGAGGTATTTCGCGGAGATCGCGGCGGAGCGGAAGCTCCTCACGATTCCCGCCGACCCCGCCGAGACCGCGAAGCTCGCGAAGAAGTACAAGAACGATGCCCTCGGCGAGATCCTGACCGGCAGCACGGGCGGCGCGTCGACGTTCGACTTCGGAGAGTGGAAGAGCGAGGTCGCGACGCGCAAGAACCCGGACGGCACCGTGAGCTTCATGACCATCAGCCCGGGCGCGATGGGCTTCGAGTTCGTCGTCGGAGCCCCGGCCGGTGCGAAGCGCACCCTCGTCATCCGTGACTCCCAGCACGAGTACGTCTTCACCGAGCAGTGACGGTAAGCGTGCGCGCCGGTCGATCGGCTCACAAGTGACAAGGGGCCGCACGATGCGAGCCTCGTAGTAGCCTGCCGGCCATGAGACTCCGCACGGCCCTCCTCGTCGTCCTCGCCGTCCTTCCGCTCGCGTGTGGCGAGGCACCGCCGCCGGCTGCCCCATCCGCGCCGCCCGCGCCCTCTCCCGCCTCGTCGAGCGCGCCGCTCGCCGCGCCCGCGGCCGCGCAGAAGCTCACCGCGAACACCCCGGCGACGACCACGGGGGGTGCGTCCTTCACCGCGCCGGCCGGCTGGACGCTCTCGGTGCGCGGGAACGCGACGATCCTCGAGGCGCCGGAAGGCGATTCGCACATCGCGCTCGTCGACGTGAGCGCGAAGGACGCGGACGCCGCCGTGGCAGCGGCCTGGAAGGCCTACCGCCCGGACGCGAAGTGGCCGGTGATGGTCACGACGGATCAGCCCGACAAGGACGGCTGGACGAAGATCCGCTCCTACGAATACCAGACGTCTCCCAACGAGAAGCGCTCGGTGAGCGTCACCACGCTCGCGGCAGGCGACGTGTGGACCGTCGCGGTGTTCGACGCCTCGGACGCGACCGCCGGCAAGCGCACCGGGGATATCCGCATGATCTTCGGGCGGCTCCTCCCGAAGGGCTTCGCGCGCGAGTCGTTCGCCGGCAGAAAGGCGAGCACGCTCGACGCCGCGCGCATCGCGAAGCTCACCGCCTGGGTCGAGACCGCGATGAAGGAGCTGCAGGTGCCCGGCGTGTCCATCGGACTCGTGCAGGACGGGAAGGTCGTCTACAGCGGTGGCTTCGGCGTGAAGGAGCTCGGGAAGAAGGACAAGCCCGACGGCGACACGCTCTACATGATCGCCTCCAACACGAAGGCGCTCAGCACCTTGCTCCTCGCCAAGCTCGTCGACGAGAAGAAGCTCGCGTGGGACACGCCGGTCACGCAGGTGCTGCCGTCGTTCAAGCTGGGGGACGCCGACACCACGAAGCAGGTGCAGATCCGGCACCTGGTGTGCGCCTGCACGGGGCTGCCCCGTCAGGATCTCGAGATGATCTTCCAGTTCAAGGGGCTCACGCCGGACGGCGCGATGGGCACGCTCGCCACCGTGCAGCCCACCAGCAAGTTCGGCGAGATGTTCCAGTACTCGAACCTGCTCGCGGCGGCCGGCGGCTTCGTGGGCGGTCACGTGGTCAATCCAAAGATGGAGCTCGGCGCCGCGTACGACGACGCGATGCGGTCCCGCGTCCTCGAGCCTCTCGCGATGAAGGCGACGACGTTCGATTACGCGAGAGCGCTCGCCGGCAACCATGCGATGCCCCATGCGCAGGACGTGGAAGGCAAGCCCGCGAAGGCGTCCATGGCCATGAATTACATGGTCGTACCGGTCAGGCCCGCGGGCGCCGCGTGGAGCAGCGTCAACGACGTCCTCCGCTACGTCTCGATGGAGCTCGCGGGCGGCACGCTGCCCGGGGGCAAGAGGTACATCGATCGTGACGTCCTCCTCACGCGGCGCGCGCCCCAGGTCTCGATCGGACAGGACGAGACCTACGGCATGGGGCTCGAGGTGAATACGAAGTACGGAATCCCGGTCGTGCACCACGGCGGGGACGTCATCGGATTCCACAGCGACATGATGTGGCTCCCCGATCACGGGGTCGGCGCGGTGGTCCTCACGAACGGCGACCCGGGATGGGCGCTGCGCAGCCTCTTCCAGCGCAAGCTGCTCGAGGTCCTCTTCGATGGCCGGCCCGAGGCCGATGCCGACGTCGCTTCGAGCGCGAAGAGCTTCTTCGCGGCGCTTGCCGCGGAGCGCAAGCTGCTGACGATCCCGGCCGACCCCGCCGAGAGCGCGAAGCTCGCGAAGAGGTACAAGAACGACGCGCTCGGCGAGGTCACCACGGGCGCGGCCGGCGCTGCGCTCGTCTTCGACTTCGGCGAGTGGAAGACCGAGGTCGGCACGCGGAAGAACCCCGATGGCACGGTGAGCTTCGTCACGACGAGCCCCGGGGCGACGGGCTTCGAGCTCGTCGTCGGCGCGCCCGCCTCTGGCAAGCGCACCCTCGTCATCCGCGACTCGCAGCACGAGTACGTCTTCACCGAGCAGTGAGCGTAGGATCGTTGGCATGAAGCGGCGCGGTTTCCTCTCGCTCCTCGGCGGCGGCATCCTCGCGGGCTGCACGGGTCCACCGGCCTCGCCCGCCGCCGCGACCCCCGGGCCGTGCCCCGCGCCCACGC
>JAQBQL010000169.1 GCA_028287035.1 Labilithrix sp.
CGGGCCCCGCGCTCGCGCTCGCGCCCGCGCTCGGGCCGGCCCGGGCGCGCATCGATTCCCTCGACGACCGCATCCTCACGCTCCTCGCCGAGCGCGCCGACGTCGCCCGCGAGGTCGCCGCCGTCAAGCGGGCCGCGAAGGTCGAGGTCTTCCACGATCCGGAGCGCGAGCGACACGTGCTCGAGCGCCTGGTCCGTGCCGGCGGCGACCGCTTCCCGCCCGACGCCATCCGCGCGGTCTTCCGGGAGGTGATGAGCGCCTGCCTGTCGGTGGAGGAGCCGCTCCGCGTCGCGTACCTGGGCCCGGAGGGGACCTTCTCGCAGATGGCGGCGCGGAACCTCTTCGGCCTCCAGGCGCGCTACCGCGAATGCGCGACCATCGAGGCCGTGTTCGAGGCGGTCAGCAGCAAGGACGCGACATACGGGGTCGTCCCCATCGAGAACTCGACGGAGGGCGCGGTCAGCATGACCTCGGACGCGCTCCTCGAAGGCGATCTCCTCATCCGCCAGGAGTACATCCTCCCCGTCTCGCACTCCCTCCTGACGCGGGCGAGGCGGCTCTCCGACATCACGGCGGTCTACTCGCATCCGCAGGCGCTCGCGCAGTGCCGCAGCTGGCTCGCCAAGCACCTGCCGCGCGCGCAGGTGGTGCAGACGACGTCGACCGCCGCCGCAGCACGCGAGGCGCATGCCGACGAGCACGTCGCCGCCATAGGCGCCGATCTCGCCGCGGAGCTCCACGACGTACCCATCCTCCGCACGAGCATCCAGGACCGCCGCGAGAACGCGACCCGCTTCGTGGTGCTCGCCCGGGAAGGGGCGCCGCCCTCCGGTCGTGACCGGACCACCCTCGCCTTCGGCACGCAGCATCGGCAGGGCGCGCTCCGCAGGGTGCTCACCGACTTCGAGGACGCCGGCGTCAACCTGACGCGCATCGAGTCGAGGCCGAGCCGCAAGGCCCCTTGGCAGTACGTGTTCCTCGTCGACGTGGAGGGCCATCGCGCCGACCCCGCCCTCGCCGCCGCCCTGAAGAAGGCCGCCCGGAGCGCCGCGTTCCTCACGATCATCGGCAGCTACCCGCGTGCCGACGCGCCGGCCCCGGCGGCCCCTCGCCGGGCCTCGAAGCGGCGATGAGCCTGCGGCGGCTCCTCGTGCTGCTGGTCGGGGCGCTCCTCGCGGTCGTCCTGCTCGGGTGCACGCACGTCGCCGGGGCCGACGACGTCGAGCTCACCTACGAGCGGGACGAGAGCTCGGATCAGGACGTCCGCACGCTCGTCATGCGCCGGCTCGCAGCGGCAGGTCCCATCGGCGCCGACGTGACGGAGGACGGCAAGCGCCTCCACATCGTGGTCGACGAGGCGCTCGCCCCGACCGTGGACGAGCTCGTGACGTGGAGCGGCACCGTGCTCTTCGTCGAGCCCGACCCCTTCGCCGCGGGCGCGCCGCGTGATGCCGCGGAGCTCACCGCGCGGACCGAGACGCTCGCCGACGGCAGGGCCGCGCACTTCTGGGAAGGCTCCAAAGCGGCGATCACGAAGGCCGTCGACCAGTTCGTCACCGACGAGGGGCACGGCGCCGTCGCCGAGGCGGTGTGGAGCACCGCGCAGGGCGGAAACGAGCCTCGCTACCGCACGCGCGTGGTCAAGCGACAGCCGGCCGTCGAGCTCGGCGCAGGCATCATGGTGGGCTGGGGGGATCGCGGCGCGCTACGCCTTCGCGCCGCGGCGGGGACGGCCGCCGCGACCGCCCTCCGCGACGCCGCCGCGCGCGCCGCTGCCTCTCCGCACGGCGCGCTCCTCGTGCGCGGTCGCACCTCCCTCGGCGCGCCCGCGTTCGACGCCGACGCCGCGCACGTCGCCTTCGGCACCGGGATCGAGGCCTACTCGCGGGCCCAGGACGAGAAGCAGCTCCTCACGACGCCGCTCCTGCCCGCGCTCCGCCGCGTCGGCGCGGTCGGATTGCCGCCCAACGACGCGCTCCAGGCCGCCTGTTACGTGGTGCCGGTCCTCCTCTCGATCGCGTGGCTCGTCTTCATCCGTCGCTTCGATCGCGCTCACCCGGAGCCGCTCTGGCTCGTGGGGCTCACCTTCGCGCTGGGCGGCCTCGCGACGATCCCGGCCGGTCTCCTCGAGCTCCTCCTCGCGAGCCTCTCGCCGTGGCTCGATCCGCGGGTCGTGACGTTCGGCGGGCAGCTCTTCGCATTGCCGGTCGCGGCGGTCGTCTTCACGGTCGTGGTGGGGCTCAGCGAGGAGGGCGCAAAGATGCTCGGCACGCTCGTGGCGGTGCGCCGCCCCGAGTTCGACGAGCCGATCGACGGCGTCGTGTACGGCATCGTGTCGTCGCTCGGGTTCGCGGCGGCCGAGAACATCCGGTACTTCGCGCTGACCCGCCTCTCGGCGCCGATCGTGATCGCCCGGTGCTTCATGAGCGTGCCCGCGCACATGTTCTTCGGCGCCATCTGGGGCTACGCCCTCGGCGCCCGGCTCGTCACCGGCCGGCCGCGCGTGCTGCTCTTCCTGCTGGCGGCTGCCGGATGCCACGGGCTCTTCGACGCGCTCCTCTCCGTCGACGGCGGCGCCATCCCGGCGATCGTCCTCAACGTGGTGCTCGCGTCGGTGTTCGTGGCGGTGGTCCGCCGGTCGCTCCGGCACGGCGTCGTCGTGGACGCCGCCCGTGACATCCTGCCCGAGCATCGCCTGCTCTTCCGCGTCGGCCGGCCGAGCCTGTTCCTCACCGCGGCGGTGGCGCTCCACGTGCTCGCGTTCGGCATCGTGCTGCTCGGCAGCTGGTACCAGCTCGTGCACCATCGGCCGAACGCGCTCTTCGTCGGCGGATCGAGCGTGATGCTCGGGCTGCTGGCGGTGGCGGCGTTCGGCGTCTCGGCGACCCTGCCCCTCGACGTCGCCGTCGACGACTACGGCGTGACCTTCGCCGGCGCGGCGCGTCCGTGGTCGCGGATCCGGCACTTCGAGTCGCACGGCGACCACATCGTGCTCGACTGCGAAGGCGGCCCGCTCATCCTCGGGCCGGGCCGGCCCGACGTCGTGAGCTCGCTCGCCGCCACGCTGCGCGAGCACCTCGGTCACCAGCCGTCGGACCGCCTCGTCACGCTCGAGAGCGTGCGCGACTAGCCGCGATTCACTTCTTCGCGGCGCCCGCGCCCTTCGCGTCGGCTCCCTCGATCGAGAGGAGCTCGACATCGAACTTCAGCGCGGCCTTGCCGGGGATGGTCGGCGGGCTGCCCTTCTCGCCGTACGCGTCCTGCCAGGGGATGGTGAGCTTTCGCTTGCCGCCCACGTGCATGCCGGGGAGGCCGTTGTCCCAGCCCTTGATGACCTGACCGGCGCCGATCGTCACCTCGAAGGGATCCTTGCCGACCGAGCTGTCGAACACCTTCCCGTTGAGGAGCGAGCCCGTGTAGTGGACCTTGACCTTGTCGCCCTTCTTGGCCTCGGGCCCGGTGCCGACGACCTCGTCCACGATCTCGAGCTTCTCGGGGCCGGCCGGGAGCGGGGTCGACTCGCTCGGCTTGAAGTCCGCCTGGGGCGGCTCGTCGACCTTCTTGCTGCAGCCCGCGCCCGCGAACACGAGCACGACGCCCGCAGTGACCCATCCCAACGCCGCGTTTCGCATGCGGCCGGATCTACCACGAGTCAGCGGCGGCCTGCACCCCCGCCACCGGGACCGGGCTGCACCGTCACGCCGAGGAACGCGCCCACGCCCTGGAGGAGCGCCTCGAGCTGCTCCTGGCTGGCCGTCACCTTCGAGGTGATGTGCGTTCCGCTCGCCTCGACCTTCGCGGCGTTGAGGAGCCCGCGCGTCGCGGCGCGGATCATGAGGCTGTTGTTACGGCGGATGAGATCGGTGAGCGCGTCCGCGGCGTCGGCCGCCGACTGCTCGTCCGTGCAATCGCCCTCGACGTTCACGTCGGCGCCGCCGTCGGCCCGCGGGATGATCCAGAGGCGTAGCTCCTTCAGCGACTCGTTGAACTTGAGGCCGGGGATGGAGATCTGCTTCCACGGGTCCTTCACGATGAGCCGCATCGCCTCGCCCGGCCGGACCTTCGGCTGGATCGACGAGCGCTTCATCAGCTTCGCGAAATCCGTGGCCTTGTCCTTCGGCACGATCGTCAGCACGTGCGGCTGCCCTCGCAGGAAGACGCGCTCGGCATTGTCGGCGTGACCGAGCGAGGCCTTCACGCCGGGGACGCCGACGTCGTAGGCGCCGCCCCGCTCGTAGCGCTTCGCGATGGACTCGACCGCGTTGTCGACGACGTCGTCCGCGATCGCGTAGTGCACGATGACCGCGTCGCGCTCGGTGTGGATGAGCGACGGGCCGTAGACGAGGATCCAGTCGGTGTCCTTGATGGGATCGATCGTCGCCTGCGAGCCCTTCATGAAGTCGTTCCACTGCGGGATGCCGTAGAGGAGCGGGCCCATGCGCGCGCCGACCGGGTTCGTGCGGATGACCGCGATGTTCACGACGAGCGTGACATTGACGGTCCCGGCGCTGATGAGCCCGGGCAGCCCGATGATCGCGCCCGGGTCACGCGGCCCGGTGGCGCCCGCGGCGGCCGACGCGTCGCCCTGGGCGAGCAGCCCTCCTTCCGGGCCTCCGTCGCTCGGGCCTTCGCTGGGCGCGCCGCCGTCGGAGGCGAGGCTCGCCGGTCC
Source organism: Labilithrix sp. (assembly GCA_028287035.1). Next base: position 4,670 of record JAQBQL010000169.1, read on the forward strand.
GCCGTCCTTCGTGAGCTTGTCGATCGCCGCGTCGGCGAGCGTCGGGCCCGCGTCCTCGATGCCGGCGTCGGGCTTCGGCCGCGGTCCGGCGTCCGGCCGTGACTTGAGGCCGTTCGGATCGTTCTCGGGCGTCGTCGTCTTCTCGGGCGGCGGCTCGGGCTTCTCCTCGGGTGGCGGCTCCTCGCCGAGCAGCTCGACGGGGATGGTCAGCTCGCCGTCGACGTCCTTCATCTCCAGACCCCCCTCGGGCAGGAACGAGAACGGCGCGACCCACCCGTGCACGAGCGCGGAGGCGGCAAGAGCGAGCGCGAGCGCGACGCGCACCCCTCGGCCGCGCCAGAACCGCGCCGGTCCGGTGGCACGGCCGGGCTTGTCGCCGGCGGCCGGCGGGGATGCCGGGGTCGCATGCGGCGCGGTGGGCGCCGACTCCGCAGCGCCGAGCTGCGGGGCTCCGTGGAGCGCCGGGCCGCCTGCCGAGGTCGGGTGCGTCCGTCTAGCCACGCATGACCCCGTTCACGGACACACGGTAGGACGAACGACCGGCCGAAACCACGCCAAATTCCGCTCGCACCTTCCTGGCACGCGCCTCGCTTCGAAGAGCGCCGTGGCCGGCGAGCCACGGACGGACGCCCCGGAAACTTTCCCGTTTCCAGGCTTCTTTGGCATCACTCTACCGGCCCTCCCCGCATGCCCGTCGGCTCGACTCCCGGGCCCGCCCGTGCGAAGGGGCCATCGGCGCGTATGTCCCCTCGATTCCTCTCTGCTCGAGCTCGTGCCCTTCGCAGCTTCCGCGCGGGCACCTTCGAACGCGTGGCTCCGCTCGCGGCGGCGCTTGCGCTGAGCGGCCTCGGCCTGCTCGCGTGCGGCGACTCGAAGAAGAACGACGGCGCCCCCAAGGACGCGCCCTCCGCGAGCCCCAGCCTGCACAGCGGCGAGGCCGACGCGAAGGACGCGGGCGCCCACGCGAGCGCTCGGGACCCGAAGGACGCCGGACCCGCCGCCCCCGCTCCGTACGACGGCCCGCTGATCGGTGCGCTCTACATGCAGACGCCGGTCATGAGCGACATGGAGTGGCCGAAGGAGGACCGCAAGACCGGCGAGAAGACCGGCTCGTTCCGCCTCGGGTACATCCGCCAGGGCTCGCGCGTGCCGGTCATCGCCGAGCCGCACCCGAAGGCCAACTGCAAGGAGGGCTGGTACGAGCTCGTGCAGGGCGGCTTCGTCTGCGGGAAGTACGCCTCGCTCGACGCGAACCATCCGCGCATCAAGGTCGCGCCGCACGCGCCCGATCCGCTGTCCGCGCTGCCCTACCAGTACGGCTACAACGTGGCGAACGGCACGCCGCTCTACCGGCAGATCCCGTCGCACGAGGAGCGCGTGCAGCTCGAGCCCTGGCTCGCGCCGAAGCCGAAGCGCTCGCGTCGCGAGCGGGACGAGAGCGCCGCGAACGACGAGCTCGACGCGGGCGCCGGCGTCGCCATCGGCAACGCGGCCCTCACGCTGACCCGCAGCTCGCAGAGCTACGGGAGCCCCTCCGATCCGCTCGGCGTCACCTCCGACGCGCTCGACGCCGGGACCCCGTGGTACCTGCGCGACTACGACGGCGGCAAGCCCCAGGTCACGCTCGACGACCTCCGCGGCGAAGGCCCCGTGTCACGCCGCATGGTGAAGGGCTTCTTCCTGGCGCTCGACAAGGAATTCACCGGCGGCAACTCGCGCTGGTGGCGCACGACGGGCGGGCTCCTCGCGCCCTTCGAGCGCGTGATGGTCTACAAGCAGGCGAGCGATTTCCACGGCGTGTGGCTCGACGAGAACGCGAGCGGCGCCGCCATCGCGCGCGCCATGGTCGACGCCGGCGCGCCGCCCGCCGAGCCAGCCCCGCGCACGGAGATCGCCGACCTCGCGCGTCCCGGCTCGAAGGCGCAGATCGCGATCATCACGATGTACAAGTCGAAGAAGTACATCGTGTCGGCGAGCCGCAAGGTCGTGACCACCGGCGACCCCGTCTCGCGCCACACCGTGCTCCGCCTCACCGGCGACGCCGTGACCGTCAACGGCGCCACGTACAACGAGACCGACGAGGGCTGGTGGATGAAGTCCTCGGAGGGCATCATCACGAACCCGGCCTCCCCTCCCAAGGAGCTGAAGCCCGGCGAGAAGTGGGTCGACGTCAACACGAAGACCCAGACGCTCGTCGCCTACGAGGGTGACCGCGCGGTCTTCGCGACCGCCGTCTCCACCGGCCTCGAGGACAAGGAGAACAAGGAGAAGGATCACCACACGCCGACCGGCACGTGGCGCATCCGCGAGAAGCACGTCGCGGCCACGATGGACGGTGACGTTGCCTCGGACGGCCCGTACTCGATCGAGGACGTGCCGTGGATCATGTACTTCAACGGCAGCTACGCGCTGCACGGCGCCTTCTGGCACAACCAGTTCGGCCGCACGAAGAGCCACGGCTGCGTGAACCTCGCCCCGCAGGACGCGAAGGCCCTCTTCGCCTGGACCGAGCCGCACCTCCCCGAGGGATGGCACGGCGTCTGGTCCACGAACGAGAAGAAGGGCACGCTCGTCCAGGTGCACGAGTAACGGACGCGGGGCGCGCGGCGGACTACCCGCCGATGCCGCGCATCGAGACCTCGGCGGCGCTCGACTCGGTGCAGCCCTTGAAGGACTCGCCGTCCGGCTTCAGCGTCCACGCCTCGGCGACCGCCGAGGCGACCCCGGCGGCGTCGCCCGAGCGCGCCACCGAGCTCGCGGAGAGCCCGTCGTTGGTGGCGAGGCAAGGCCGCAGCATGCCGTCGCTCGCGACGCGCAGGCGATCGCAGCCCTTGCAGTAGGTGTCGCTCGCGCCGGTGATGAAGCCGACCTTCTTCGCGGCGTCGTGGCGGGCCCTCAGGTAGCGGGCCGGGCCGCGGTCCTGCTCGCGCTCGGCGTCGCCGCTCTCGAGCACGTGCGCGAGCCGGACGCGCATCTCGCTCGCGGTCACCACGCGGTCGGCGAGCTTGGCGCCCTCCCCGATTGCCATCACCTCGAGCAGACGCGGGACGATTCCGCGGTCCCAGGACCAGCGCACGAGCGCCTCCACCTCGACGTCGTTCTCGCCCTTCACGATGACCGCGTTCAGCTTGATCTCGTCGAAGCCGGCGGCGAGCGCCGCGTCGATCCCGCGGAGCACCACGTCGAGCTTCCCGCCCCGGGTCATGCGACGGAAGCGCTCCGGGTCGAGGCTGTCGAGCGAGACGTTGACGCGCCGGAGGCCGGCCTCGCGCAGCGGCCGCGCGAGCTTCTCGAGGCGCGTCGCGTTCGTGGTGATCGCGAGATCGTCGAGACCGATCGTGCCGAGATAGGCGATGACCGGCACGAGATCCTGGTGGAGCAGCGGCTCGCCGCCGGTGAGGCGCACGCGGCGGACGCCCGCGCTCACGAGGCCATCGACCATCGTCTTCCACGCGGCGAGGTCGAGGCGCTCGTCCACGTAGCCGTCCTGCTTGTGCGGCCGGCAGTAGACGCACGCGAGGTCGCACCGGTCGGTGAGCGAGAGGCGCACCGAACGGGGCTGGCTCGCGTTGGTCGCGGCCGCGCCGGCGCGTCGCGACGCGCCAGCGGGCGCGCTCGCAGGCTGGAGGACCGTCAGGGCGCGCATCTACCCCGTCACCATAGTCGAAACGGCGGGCCGTCGCAGGCCCCTTCCCCGCGGAAAGGCGCCTCCGCGCCGGCGCCGCTTCTCCGCTGGTAGGCTGGAGCGCGATGAAGAGCGTCCGCGAAGCCCTCGAGCAGATGATGCCGGCCTTCGTCCCGATCGGGACCGAGCGCCTCGCGATCGGGGAGGCGCTCGGCCGCTGCCTCGGTGAGGATGTGCTCGCGCGCTTCGACCTGCCGCCCTTCGACAACTCGAGCATGGACGGGTACGCGGTGCGCGCTGCGGAGACCGCCGGTCCCCGGCGGGTCCTGCCGCTCGCCGGCGAGTCGGCGGCAGGCGGTGCCGCTCCGTTGCCGCTCGCCCCGGGCACCACGATGCGCATCTTCACCGGTGCGATGCTGCCCGCCGGCGCCGATGCGGTCGTCATGCAGGAGGACACGACCGCACTCGGCGAGCAGATCACGTTCGGCAAGGACGTGAAGCCGGGCAACTTCGTGCGGCGGCGCGGCAGCGATCTGGTCGGCGGCGGCATGATGCTCGCGCGGGGGCAGCGCATCGGCGCGGGCGAGATCGGCCTGCTCGCCGCGCAGCGCATCGCCGCCGTCACCGTCACGCGCCGGCCGCGCGTCGCCATCGTGTCGACGGGCGACGAGCTCCGCGACCTCGACGGAGCGCCCGCTGCCGGTTCGATCGTCAACTCGAACGCGTACGCCCTCGCCGCGATGGTGCGCGAGGCCGGGGGCGAGCCGCTCGTGCTGCCGAACGTGCCGGACCGCCTCGATGCGACCATCGACGCGCTGCGCGCCGCGCTCACCGCGGACGTCGTCCTCACGGTGGGCGGCGTGTCGGTCGGTGACTACGACTTCGTGAAGGCGGCATTCGACGCGGTCGGCATCGCGGCGGGCTTCTGGAAGGTGCGCATCAAGCCGGGCAAGCCCCTCGTGTTCGGCCTGCGCGGGACGACCCCGGTGGTCGGGCTACCCGGCAACCCGATGAGCGCGATGGTGACGTTCGAGGCGCTCGTCCGTCCCGGCCTCCGCGCGATGCTCGGCGACCCGCGTCCCCATCGGGTCGTGCACGAGGTGGCCCTCGCCCGCGACCACCGGCACGGCACGGGCCGGCTCGAGCTCGCGCGCGCCACCCTCGCGCACGAAGGAGGACGGCTCGTCGCGACGCCGCTCCGCCAGCAGGACTCGGGATCGCTGCCCTCGTGGGTGAGCGTCGACGCGCTGCTCCTCCTGCCCGAGGACCAGGCCACGTTCGCGGCCGGCGAGCTCGTGAAGGCGATCCTGGTCCGGGACGACACCGGGAGCGCGGAGACGCCCTTCGCGTGAGGCGCTCAGACCGGTCGCCGTAGCGCCGCGGCGAGCATCGAGGGCGTGTCGACGTCGAGATGCACCGCCGCGTCGTCGACGTCGACCGCGAGCACCGCGCCCGCGTGCTGCTCGAGCAGCGCGCGCGCGCCGACGTCGCCGCCGAGCTTCTTCATCTCGGGGAAGTGGCGCCGCGACCACAGCACGGGATGGCCGCGCTTCCGGTCGTGCACGGGAACGCAGATCGTGTGGGGCCCCGACGGGTCGAACGCGGCGACCAGCGCGTCGACGTGCGCCGGCTTCACCCACGGCATGTCCCCGAGCGCGACGAGGGCGCCGTGGACGTCGGCGGTGAGCGCCTCGACGCCGGCGCGGAGCGAGGCGCCGAGCCCCTCCTCGTACGCGGCGTTCGGCACGAACACGACCTCGCGCCCGGCGAGCGCCGCACGGACGCGATCGGCCTCGTGGCCGACGACGACGAGCACCGGCGCCGCCCGCGAGGCGAGCAGCGCATCGACGGTACGCGCCACGATCGGAACGCCGTCGATCGGGGCGAGCAGCTTGTTGGCGCCGCCCATGCGGCGCGAGAGCCCCGCCGCGAGCACGATGGCGGCGACGCGTGGCGAGCTCACCCCGGGGCTCTCCGCCTGACGCGGAGCCGGCCTGCTCACCTCGGCGAGCAGGCCTCCTGCGCCGAGCCGAACGATCTCGGCGCGGCCCACCGGTAGATCCGCGGCGATGCGCTCGAGGACAGCGTCGAAGCCGGAGCGCTTCAGCGAGCGCGCGCAGCCAGGGACGCCGAGAATCGGCGTCGTGCCGTGGCGACCCAGCAGCAGGAGATTCCCCGGATCGACCGGCATGCCGAGATGCTCGATGACGCCCCCTGCCCGCTCGATGGCGACGGGCACGACGTCGAGGCGGTCGACGATGGCCGACGCGCCCAGGACCATGACCAGATCGAGCTTCTCGTCGAGGAGCGTGCGCAGCGCCTCGGCGACCGACGCCTCGTCGTGCGGCACCCGCAGCTCGCGCGCGATGCTGCCGCCCAGGTACGCCATGCGCCGATGCTGCGAGCGACTGCCCTGCGCGAGCTGGGCCTCGCGCACGCCCGGCAGCGTGGTGAGCACGAGACCCGCCCGCTTCGCGGTGAACGGGGCGACGTCGAGCACGGGCGAGGCCGCGACCGCGCGCTCGACGAGGGACGCCGGGACCGCGAACGGGATGATCTTCACCGTGGCGACCATGGCGCCGTTCTCGACCACCGCGTACGGGAGCAGCGTCGCGAGCGTGATCGCCTCGTCGACCTCGTTCAGCGCATCGATCCGCTCGCGCGCGGCGACGACCACCCCGCGCGCGGCGGCGAACAGGTTGGCGCGGCCGGTGGCGGCCCGCGCGACGGTGACGTTGGGCCCGGCGACCGCCTGCGCGATCCGCCGCGCCGCCTCGTTCTCGTCGAGATCGCCGTCCTCGAGGCGCGCCGCGGACACGCGGAGGACCCCGGCCGCCACGAGGGCGCGCGCGTCCTCGGCGGTCACCACGTGACCCTTCTTGAGCATGGTGGCGGGCCCGATACGGTGGCCGTGCGCGAGCATCGCGCCCACCGCGTCGTGGCTGGCGAGCTCCTCGAATCTCATGCCGTTGCGGGCGCGCCCGCCGGAGCCTTCCGGAGCGCCTCGGTCATCTGGGCGGCGATCGAGAGGGCGATCTCGCCGGGCGTGCGGGCGCCGATCCGGAGCCCGACGGGACCATGGATGCGCGCGAGCGACGCCTCGTCGAAGCCCTGCTCGGCGAGGCGCACGAGCCGCGCCTCGTGCGTCTTCCGGCTGCCGAGGGCGCCCACGTAAAACGCGCGGCTCTTCAGGGCGGCGACGAGCGCGGGATCGTCGATCTTCGGATCGTGCGTGAGCGCGACGATGGCGGTGCGGTGGTCGACCCCGGCCTGGGCGAGCACCTCGTCCGGCCAGTCGGTGAGCACCGTGAGCCCGGGCCAGCGCTCGGCGCGCGCGAAGGCCTCACGCGGGTCGACGAGCGTGACGTCGTAGCCGAGCTGCGCGGCGATCCGGGCGAGCGGCTCCGCGATGTGCACGGCCCCGACGATGACGAGCCGGAGCGGCGGGTTGATGGCCTGCACGAACACCGCGCCGTCGCTTGCCAGGGTCGCGTCGTCGGTGGCGAGCGCACGCGCCGCCGCCGTTGCGACGTCGCCGGACAGCGCGGGATCCTCGGGCATCCAGGTGCGCACCGCGCTGCCGTCGAGCGGCGTGAGGAGCACGATCGCCTGCCTCGCGGCACGAGCCTGCGCGATGCGCGCGAGCGTCTCGCGGCCGAGCGGCCCCTTGCCGCCCGCGCCCGCCACGGGCTCCACGAGGATGCGCACGGTGCCGCCGCACGCGAGCCCGACCTCCCACGCCTCGTCGTTCGACACCCCGAGCTCGAGGAGACGGTGCTCCCGGTCCGCCATCGCGGCGATCGCGCCTTCGACGACCTTGCCCTCGACGCAGCCGCCCGACACGGAGCCGACGAAGAGCCCGTCATCGCGGACCACGAGCTGCGATCCACGCGGACGAGGTGACGATCCCCACGTCTCGACCACGGTGGCCACCGCGACGCGCCGGCCCTCGTCGCTCCACGCGAGCGCCTTGTCGAGAACGTCGTCCGGTTCGTGGGCGGCCATGGCGAGCGTGACCCTAGGTCAGTGCGCCCGCCTTGAGAAGTGCGCGAGGCGCGGCCGCGTCCTATGCTCGGGCGCGCCGTGCCGGCCCCCCCTTCCCGCGACCTCAGCGACGTTCGTGACGCGTCCCCGCTCTCGGCCGCGGAGGTCGCGTCGATCCGCGCGCAGTTCCCGGCGTTCCAGCGGCTCGTGAACGGCCGCCCGCTCGTCTACCTGGACAGCGCGAGCACCGCGCAGAAGCCGCAGGCGGTGATCGACGCGGTCACCCGCGCGATGAGCGCGACCGCCAACATCCACCGCGGCGTGCACCAGCTCAGCGTCGAGACCACCGAGGCGTACGAGGCGGTGCGCGGAAAGGCCGCGCGTCTCCTCGGCGCGAAGGACCCTCGCGAGATCGTCTTCACGCGCGGCACCACCGAGGCGCTGAACCTCGTGGCGCGGAGCTGGGGACGCGCCAACGTCGGCCCGGGCGACGAGATCCTCGTCACCGAGCTCGAGCACCACTCGAACCTCGTGCCCTGGCAGATGCTCGCCGCCGAGGCGGGCGCCACGCTGCGCGTTCTGCCGATCGACGCGCGCGGCGACGTCGTCCTCGATGCGCTGGACGACCTCCTCGGGCCCCGCACGCGGGTGGTCGCGCTCGCGCACGTCTCGAACAGCCTCGGCACCGTGCTGCCGGTGGCGGCCATCGCCGAGCGGGCACGCGCAGCCGGCGCGATCACGGTGGTCGACGGGGCGCAGGCGGCGCCGCACCTCCTCGTCGACGTCGCGGCGCTCGGCTGCGATTTCTACGCGTTCTCCGGGCACAAGCTGTACGGCCCGACCGGCGCCGGCGTGCTGTGGGGACGTCGCGCGCTGCTCGAGGCGATGCCGCCGTGGCAGGGCGGCGGTGACATGGTCCTGTCCGTGACCTTCGCGGAGACCACGTACAACGACGTGCCGTACCGGTTCGAGGCCGGCACGCCGGACATCCTGTCGGTCATCGGCATGGGCGCCGCGATCGACTGGGTGACCGCCATCGGCCTTCCCCGTATCGCGGCGCGCGAGGCCGAGCTGCTCGCGCGCGCCACGCGGATCCTGGAGGGCGTCGCCGGCCTGCGCCTCGTGGGGACGGCGCCCAGCAAGGCCGCGGTGATCTCGTTCGTGCTCGGCGCTCTCCATCCCCACGACGTCGGCACCGCGCTCGATCTCGAGGGCGTCGCGGTGCGCACGGGACACCACTGCACGCAGCCCGTGATGGAGCACTTCGGGATCGACGGGACGGTCCGCGCCTCGCTCGGGATCTACTCGAACGAGGAGGACCTCGATCACCTCGCCGCCGCGCTCGCCCGCGCCGGGACCCTGCTCGGCGCATGAGCACGCGCGACGCGAAGACGCTCTACCAGGAGCTCGTGCTCGACCACGGCAAGTCGCCGCGCAACGAGGGTCCGCTCGAAGGCGCGACGCACGACGCGACCGCGAAGAACCCGCTGTGCGGCGACCGGGTGACGGTGCACGCGAAGGTGACGGGTCGTCACGTCGAGGTGACGAGCTTCGAGGCGCGTGGGTGCATGATCGCAAAGGCGTCGGCCTCGCTCCTGACCGAGGCGGTTCGCGACCTGGACGTCGGGGCGGCGCGCGCGCTCGTCGCCGCGGTCGAGGCGCTGGTCGTCGCCGTGCCGGACGAAGCAGGCGAGCTCGGCCCGCTCGAGGCGCTCCGCGGCGTCTCCGCGTTCCCGGCGCGAAGGGCGTGCGTGACGCTCGCGTGGCGCGCGCTCGACGACGCGCTCCGGCCGATCGACGGATGACCGGCGTGCATTCCTAGAGCTGCACGCTGCGACGCCCGTTCTCGTCGTGAGCATCGGCGCGGGCGCGGAGGCGCGCGAGGCGGTCTCCGCTCGCGACGATGCGCTCGCCGACGCGGCATAGATCCGGTCCCACCGTGAGATGTCGCGCGTACCCGGACGCGGCCCGGACCGCCGCCTCGCACGACCGCGTGTCCCGCGCGAGCAGCGCGCGCTCCATCGTCCGGAGCGTTCCGTCGACGTCCCCCATGGCGTCGGCCACGCGCCCCTCCACGATGCCGCCGGTGCGCAGGGGCATCTGCCCCGGGACCGCGGCGAGCGACGCCATCGCCGCCAGGCGCTCCGGCGCGAGCGGATGGCGCGCCGAGAGGAACGCGGTACGCCGTACCGCTTGCGCGAGCTCCGGGCGATCGAGGAGCGACGGCTCGAGGTCGACGCGTGACGCCACCTCCGCGATGAGCTGGGCCGCGGCGGCCGCCCCGACCAGCGAGGCCCGACGGTCGACGTTGTCGGCCGCGGCGAGCACCCGCGCCAGCCGGGCGGCGGCCGCGAGCCGATCGCCGCTACGGAGCGATCGATCGGCGGACTCGAGCTCCTCGCGTGCCTGCCGCATGGCCGGCATCAGCTTGATGGCCTCCCCGGGGTCACACGGGGTCCCTCGGGTCGAGGAGGCGCCCGACGCTCCGAGATCCATGCATTCCGCACGCATCTCGGCACGTCGCTGCGCGAGCCTCTGTTCGGCGCCGCCGCCGATGCCCTTGGTGACGACGGCGGAGCCCAGGGCGAGGACGGAGACGACCGCGAACACGGCGCCGCCACGCGAGGACCAGGAGGACGTTCGAGGATGCATGGAGCCGTGGACTGCAAGCGCCGCGCCTCGCGCCGCCTGGCTGTTTCGGCGGCGATCCGTGCGTGATCAGCTCGCCCGGCGCGACACTCCGTCAGCGCGCGGCCGCGGCGCGCGACAGAACGTCAGCAGCCCTCGTCGAGGAGCGGTCGCAGGAGGTCACCGGGGTCGGCGTGCGGCCGGGCCTTCTTCGCGATCTCGCGCACGCGCTCGAGCGCCTTCAGCATCCGCGGGAAGTCACCCCCGCAGTGCTCGAGCAGCGCCTCCATCTCGGGGCGTCCCGAGCCGTAGGTCTTGTACTGGATGAGCGTCGCGTTGGTGACCGGCCGCGCGATGCGGGTCTCGGCCCGGAGCCGGTCGACGATGCGCTTCTTCTCGGCGAGCTTCTCCTCGCGCGGGAGGGCTGACGCGTAGAGCTTCTCGAGCGCCTCGTAGGCGGTCTTCATCTTCTTCCCGCGCTCGGCGCTGCGCCGCTCGCTCTCGAGGAAGCGCTGCTTGGCGGCCGCGCCCTCGGGCTGCGTCTCCTCGAGGTACTGGACCGCCAGGGAATCGCCCACGAAGGACGCCATGCTCTCGTTGAGCGTGCTCTGCCCGGGCACGTAGAAGGTCGCGTGCAAGGACTCGTGCAGCACCACGTCGGCGAGGTCGCCGAGCGCGTCGGGCCCGTTGCTCAGCATCGTCGAGAGGATGGGGTCGGTGAACCAGCCGAGCGTCGAGTACGCCTGGGACCCGCGCACGTCGACGTCCCAGCCCGCCTTCGCGAGGTCCTTGGCGAACGCGTCGGCCTCCTTCCGGTCGAACCACCCCGTGTACGTGATGCTGCCGACGACCGGGAACTTCCAGGTCTTCGGACGGAACTGGAGCGGGTCGCACGCCGTCACGACCCACATGACGGCAGGGCGATCGATCCAGAGGTAGCGCTCGTAGTTCCGGGTCGCCTTGAGGCCGTGACGCTCGCCGAACGCCTTGATCTTGGGGACCTCGGCGAGGAGCCCGCGGGTACGCCGGTCGAGGTAGCCGTTCTGGACGACCTCGTCGATGTCGATCCCGCGGCCGTTCAGCTGCTCCTGCCCGGCCGCGGCCTGCGTCACGTAGTGGAGGCCGGGGCCGAGGCAACCGCTGAGCCCGACGAGCAGCGCAGCGAGCGAGACGAGCGACGCGAGCCGGGCGATGCGGGCGAGCAAGACGGATCCGATGCTACCACGCAGCTCCAGGCCCGCAGAAACCAAGGGCCGCCGGCGCCGGGAACACGAGCGTGGCCCATGGCGATCGTGACGGGGCCCATGATCCGTTTCTCCGGCGCCTCGTTTGGAGTAGATCACCCGCGATGGATCAGCTGTCGGCGCATCTCGATCGAGGCTGGGACCTCGCCCAGAAGGGCGACGCGCCCGGCGCGAGCGCGTGCGCCAAGCGTGCGTTGGAGCTCGATCCGCAGTCGCCCGAGGTGCACAACCTGCTCGGCTACACCGCGGCGCTCGTCGGTGACTCCGAGGAGGCGCTCGAGCATTATCGCCAGGCGATCGCCCTCGACGAGACGTACCTCGAGGCGATGCTGAACGCCGCCGAGGTCCTCATGCATCCGCTCTCCGAGTGGGACGAGGCCGTCGACCTGTGCGACGACGCGCTCGACTACGCCGAGACGAAGGAGGAGATCGCCGACTGCCTCCTCCTCCGCGTCGATGCGCTGCTCGGCAAGGGCGACGTCGAGGAGGCGAAGCGCTGCATGGCCCGCCTGCCCGAGCCGCCGTTCGAGAACAGCAGCTACGTGTTCCTCATCGGTCGCGCGTTCTACGAGCTCGGCGAGGAGACGAAGGCGCTCCCGTACATCGAGGAGGCGGTGCGCGTCGACGCCTCGCACGCCGACGCGCACTACTACCTCGGTCTCCTCCGCGACGACGCGGGGGACGTCCGCGCCGCCGTCGAGGCCTTCCTCCGCGCGCGCGCCCTCGATCTCACGAAGCCGCCGCCGCCCTGGGCGCCGTCGCCCGACGCCTTTGCCACGCTCGTGCGGCGGGTCATCGGCGGTCTCGACGCGCTCCTGGCGCGCTGGGTGCGCGACGCCGACGTGTTCATCGTGGACGTCCCCGGCGCGGAGCTCGTCGTCGACGGCGTCGACCCGCGCGCCATGGTCATCGTCGACGCGCGCGCGCCGGAGGAGCCGGACAGCGGCGTCAGCCTGGGCGGCGAGATCACCGGCCGGCTCCAGGCGCGGCTCTTCATCTACCAGCGCAACGTGGAGCGCGGCGCCGGATCGATCGCCGCGCTCGAGGCGGAGCTCTCGTCGGCGCTCGAGCGGGAGATCACCGCGGTCTTCCTCGACGCGGAACCCGTGACCCCGGCCGAGAAGCACTCGCTGAACTGAGCCGCGCGTCACGGAGCCGCGGTATTTCCCTTACACGGACCGCGGCATCCGCCCCGCCTCCGCGGACGTCGAAGCGGCCGCGCAACAAAGCGATTGCCCGGCGCCGGGATCGAGAGGGATAGTGCGGGCCATGCGACTCAGCTCACTCTCTCTCGCGGTTGTGATCTCCGGCGTGTCCCTTGCCTCGCTCCACGGCCTCGTCGCCTGCGGCGGTGAGAGCGTCGAGGACCGCGCACGTACCCTCAAGTCCTCGCAGCGCCCCGCCGGAACGGCGTCGAGCGACATGACCTCGCCGACCTCGCCCGCCGCGCCGATGGACCCGGGCGGCCCGACGACGACCACCACGACCACCACGACCACCACGGTCGCGCCGACCGCGTCCGCCTCGGGCAGCGCCGCGCCCGCGCCCGCCTCGACTCCCTGACCGAGCGAGCTGCCGGGAACGTCAACGGCCCGGCGGCATCGTGACCGCCGGGCGCTTCGCGAGACACGCGGCGAGGGCCGGCGCGAGGGCCGCCGTGCCGATCGAGGACGGAAGGGTGGCGGTCGCGCTGCGCGGCGCACGCGCTCGCGTGTTCTGCAGCGGGACCCCGCCGCCCCGCCCGCCGAACCACGTGCGCGAGTCGTGGCTGTTCTTCCGGTTGTCGCCGACGACGAAGTAGCTCCCCTCCTCGACGCGCCACTCGCGCGCCGCATCCGTGAGCCCGGTGCGGTCCTGGAAGACGAGATACGTGGCGACGCCGAGGAACTCGACGGAGAGCTCGCCCTCGCGCGCGCCCTCCTCGTCCTGGAACGTCACCGTGCCGACCGCGCAGCGCGGGATGGGCCAACCATTGATGCTGAGCGCGCCCTGCGCGTCCTCGCGGAGCGTGTCCCCGGCGAGCGCGACGACGCGCTTCGCGAACAGCTGCGAGCGCTGCTCGGGGTACTCGAAGACGACGACGTCGCCGCGCGCCGGGCCGTCCGACCCACGCCGCGCCCAGTACGTCTCGCCACGTCCGATGGTCGGCCACATCGACGCGGAGGGCTGCCGGATGCGTACGTAGAGCAGCGACGCGCCGCTGCCGACGGAGATGCCGAGCGCGGCGCCCGCCACGAGCACCCACTTCATGACGCCGAGCAGGCGGAAGGTCGGGCGGACCGGGGCGTCGTTCATCGCCGGCAGTGTGGCGAGACCCGCACGACGGGTCAATGCCACGGCCCGACGGTGATCCCGAAGTTCTGGTAACGGGGCGCGATGTCGAGGAAGGCGCTCGTGCGCCACGTGACCTTCGGGAGGAGCCCGAACACGTCCCACGAGAAGAGCCGGACGTCACCGCCGAACGTGAAGTGCTGCCGGTGCGATGCATCGCTGAAGCGCGACGGCTCGAGGTACGTGCCGGCGCGCCCGCGGATCAGGTTCGGGATGGGCTCGCTCTCGACCCCGAAGCGCGGCGCGACCACCACGCTCCGCCCCACGATCTCGCGCCGCTGATCGATGAAGCCCTCGAGGGCGACGGCGTCCTCGCTCGCGCCGGTCACGAGCATGCTCGCCAGCAGGAGGAGGTGCTCGCGCGGCCAGTTCAGGTAGCGCGCCTGGCGCTCCTCACGAAGGCGGACGCTCGCCTCGCGCAGCTGGCGATCTTCCTCCACGCGCGCGTCCTCGTCCTCGCGTGCGAGCACCTCGAGGTGGAGCGCGCGCGCCGCACGCTCGTCGGCGGTGCGTGGCTCACCCATGCGCGCGAGGTCCTGAGCGCGGCGCTCGGCCCGCGCGTGACGGCGCTCCTCGACCTCGTACGCGAAGGCGCGCTCCTCCTCGTGCGGGTCCACCCACGCCGGGTTCAGCGGCCGCGGACCGAGCTGGTAGGCGACGCCCGCCTCGAGCTCCCATGGCTCGGTGATCTTGGTCGGGAGCACGTAGGGGCCGGCGGTGGTCTGGCCCGTGGGGCTCGTGCCGGGGCCGAGCGGGAACGGGCTCGCCTCGACGGGCGCCCGCAGCGTCGCCCCGAGACGCCACGGCACGTTGTTCGGCTTCACGATGACGCCGACCTGCGGAGCGGCGCCGAGCATGCGTACGAGCGCGCCGCCGCTCTCGCTCTGCTCGGCCACGTTGACGAAGACGATGCGAGCGCCGCCGCCGACGACGAGCTGGTTGTCGAGGAACGAGTACGCGGCGACGGCGTGGATGCGGCCGAGCGTGAGCGACACCGGATTGCCGTTGCGGCTGCTCACCTCGTAGTTGAGAAAATCCGCGAGGACGTTGAGGCCGAGCGGCCCGAGCTGCACCTGGAGGCCGGCGTTCGTCGCCAGGAAACGGTTCGTGCGCTGGACCGTCTCGGAGTTCCCCTTCTCGCCGCGGTTGTCGAAGTCGGTGTTGCCGTACGCGCCGGGCAGCGAGATGCCGATCGAGGGATCGATGTCGATCCACTTCGAGCTGAACGGCTCGCGCACCGCGGGCGCCGCCGCGTTGTTGTAGACGCCTTCCACGGCCTGGGCGGACGCGGTGGTCGCGCCGGCGAGCCCCGAGACGCGGTTCGGCGCGATGATCGGGCCCTGATAGAGCTCGAGGCGGTAGTCGTTCTTGGTGATGGGCGGCGCGTTGGTCTGCGCGAGCGCCGGCGACCCGCTCAGGATTCGGGCGAAGAGGACGGCTGCTGACGCAAGAGGAAGCGCACGAGCGGCTCGGCGTCGATCTTGGCCGTCGCGAGCAGCGTGTCGAGCAGGCGCTTGCCGAGCTTCGCCAGCTCGAGGAGCTGCTTGATGCGGTCGTACTGCAGCTCCGCCCGCAGACGCGTCTGCGGGTCCGGTGACTGACGGAGCTTCGCGACCTCGTCGAGGGCCTCCTCGAAGGCGTCGATCGCCATCATGATCTCGGACTTTTCGCGCTCGTTGAAGACGCGCGAGATCATCCGCCACAGCTGCACCTCGGCGGTATAGAAATCCTTGCGTTCACCCTGCACCCAGACCTTGCGGACGACGCCCCAGCGGAGCAGCTCGTTCACTGTCATGCTCACCGCGCCGCTCGACAGCTGGAGAGATTGTCTCAGGTCCTCGGCGGTGAGCGGTTCCGGCGACAGGTAGAGCACGGACCACACGCGGCCCATGTTCCGCTTGAACCCCCAGAACTCGATGAGCTTGCCGACGACGTCGCTCACCGCGGCTTCGCTCGGCCAGAGGGTGTGCTTCTCCTTCGTCACGGACGACGCTATCACGCGACCCTCGCCGCGAGACCGCGGGCGACGTCGGCAAGGATCTCGCGCGAGCGGCATTCCGGCACCACGTCCAGCATGCCGAGCGCCTGCGTCGTCTCCGCGCGGGCGAGCTCGCGGACGCGGTCGCAGGCCCCCGATGCGCGCACCGCGTTGGCGAGCTGCAGCGCCGCGTCGGCATCGCCCGCGCGGGCCGGCGCAACGAGCTCCGTGATGGATGCGCCGGCGATCTGGGCGGCACGGATGAGCGGCAGCGTGACCTTGCCCTCGCCGAGATCGGCGAGCATCGACTTCCCGGTCGCCGCCGCGTCGCCGTCGTAGTCGAGCACGTCGTCGACGAGCTGGAACGCGACGCCGATGTGCGCGCCGAAGCGGCCGAGCGCCTGGATGGCGGCGTCGGGAGCGCCGCCCTCACGCGCGCCGGCGCGCAGCGACCACTCGAAGAGCGACGCGGTCTTCCCGCGCACGATCTCGAAGTACGTGCTCTCGTCGAGGGAGACGGCGAGCCGGCCACGGAGCTGCACGACCTCGCCGTCGACCAGCTTGCCGAGCGTCGCAACGAGCTCCTGCCACGTCACCGGAGCGGCGGCGCCGCCGAGCCGCAGCGCCTCGACGAGGAGGAGGTCGCCGGCGAGCACGCTCACGGCATTGCCCCAGAGACGCCGTGAGGTGGGGCGGCCGCGGCGCTGGTCGCCGTCGTCGATGACATCGTCGTGGAGGAGCGTCGCCATGTGCACGAGCTCGGCGGCCGCGGCGAGCCCGCGGGCCTTCTCGTCGACGGGAGCCCAGCAGGCATGGGCGAGGAGGAGCGAGGCGGGGCGGACCCGCTTGCCGCCCGACTCGAAAAGGTGTTTCGCCGCGTCCGTGGCGGGGACCACCCCGTTCTGGATGCGCTCGCCGATGAGGGACTCCACCTCGTCGAGCTCGCGCGCCACGAGGGCGCGGGCGTCGGCCAGGCGGAGGGCCGTCCGGTCGCCGACGCGCTCGGGAACGGCGGTGTCGTGGAGGGCGTCGATGCTTGCGGCGAAGGTCATGGAGAGGGCTCGTCCGATCACCCGCGAGCCGGGCGATCGAAACTTTCAAAACTATTTGAAAGTACTATAGGAGCCGGCTCCTCGCGGGGTCAAGGCGTCCCGAGCAACACGGTTTGTCCCGTGATTCCGCCGGACGACCGGCCAGCGAGCAGCACCACGGCCTCGGCGATCTCCTCCGGCGCCACGTCGGCCGCCGCGTCGACGAAGTCCGCCGTGTGGCGCGCCCGACGGAGCTCGCGTGAGAGCGATCGCGCGAGCTCCCGCACCGCGGCGCGCGCCGCATCGTGCCGCACCGCCTCGGCGGAGCCCGCATCCGCCCGGGCCCGCGTGACGGCCACGAGCCGTCCTGGGTTGACGAAGAGAGGATGCAAGGTGGCGAAAGCATTGGAGGCACCTGCCCGAGGGTCGACCCCGGCGCCGTCCGCCCCCGCGGCCGCGACGACGATGTCGAGCGGCCCGAACACCTCCCGCGCGCGGGCGGCGGCCGCCGTGAGGGCCGCCGGGTCCGCCGGATCGCCGACGACGTGCCGCCCCTTCCCGCCCCCGAACACGAGCTCGCCGATGGTGAGCCCCAGATCCCGCTCGTTTTCGCCCGCCACGACGATCCGGACGCCGCGCGCGGACAGCGCCAGCGCGATGGCCCGACCGATTTCCTCGCCGCCGCCGACGACCAGGGCCGTCTTTCCTTCCAGGGTCCGCATGCCGGCGAGATTGACGCAGTCGCGACCCCAGCGCTACACCCTCCCTCCGTGGCGAACCCCAAGCGAATCACGAGCGCCGTCTACGCCGTGTTCACAGTTCTCGCCGGCGCGTTCGTGATCTCGTCGACGTACCAGATCTCCTCCGCCGTCTTCGCCAACTCCACGGGCCTTGGGAAAGCCCTCGCGCCCGAATGTGCCGCCAGCGTCCAGAGCCTCACGGCCGCGGTCGATCGCGGTCTCGCGGCCTCCTCCGTCGTCACCGACGCGGACGAGGCCGAGAAGCGCTTCAAGGCCGGACGCAGTCCGGAATGGGACGCGCCCCAGCAACAAACGCTCGTGCAAGCGTGCACGAGCGACCCCCGTGGGACGGAGGCCGTCGCCGCCGTGACCCGTTTCGAACACGCGGCCGCCTCCGCTGTACGCCGGCAATCGAGCGAGCTCGAGCCGGTGCGTCGCGCGGCCCTCTCGTTTATAAGGTAGTCCCCGAATGAATCAGCCTCTCGTCTCAGCGTCCCAGGGCCCGTCTGGCTCGGCGCTCCCGCTGGAAGACGGCGCCCCGCCGCCCCCGCCCCCGCCGACGTTCGATGCCCTGCCGCTGAGCGCCGACGTGCGCAAGGCCATCGACGCCCTCGGGTACACCAACCCCACCCCCGTGCAGCTCGCGGTGTTCGAGCCCGCGACGCGCGGCAAGAGCCTCGTCGTCCAGGCCCGCACCGGCACCGGCAAGACCGCCGCGTTCGGTCTGCCGATCGTCGACTCGCTGATCCGGAAATCCCAGGCGGCGGTCCAGGCCCTCATCCTCACGCCGACCCGCGAGCTCGCGCTCCAGGTCGGTCGCGAGATCGAGCGGCTCGGTCAGTTCCGCGGGATCCGCGTGGTGTCGATCTACGGCGGCGCCCCGATGGGCAAGCAGGTCGAGCAGCTGAGCGGCGGGGCGCAGGTCGTCTCCGGCACGCCCGGCCGCGTGCTCGATCACCTCCGTCGCGGCACGCTCGACCCGAAGAGCATCCGCATCCTCGTCCTCGACGAGGCCGACGAGATGCTCTCGATGGGCTTCGCCAAGGAGCTCAACGCCATCATGGAGTTCCTGCCCGCGGGCGACCGCCAGGGCCTCTACTTCAGCGCGACGATCCCGCCGGACGTCGACCGCCTCGCGAAGAAGCACCTGAAGGACCCCGAGTACATCACGCTCTCGGGTGACGAGATCGGCGCGCTGCAGCTCGCCCACTACGTCTACCTGGTCCGCGACAGCGACAAGCGGTCGGCCATCCTCAACATCATCGAGGTCGAGGATCCGCAGAGCGCGGTCGTCTTCTGCAACACGAAGGACGAGACCGAGCGCGTCGCCGAGCTCCTGAAGAGCCGCGGCTACGAGGCCGACTGGCTGAACGGCGATCTCGAGCAGTCGTCGCGCGAGCGCGTCATGCAGGCGACCCGCGACGGCAAGATCCGCTTCCTCGTCGCGACCGACGTGGCGGCGCGCGGGATCGACATCTCGCACCTCACGCACGTCATCAACGCCGACTTCCCGGAGTCGGCCGAGCAGTACGTGCACCGCACCGGTCGTACCGGCCGCGCCGGGCGCACCGGCACCGCGATCTCGGTGGTCGGCCCCAAGGACGTCGGCCACCTGTACATGCTGCGGCTCACGTACAAGATCCGCCCCATCGAGCGGATGCTGCCGACCGCGGGCGAGAAGAAGACGCGCGCCGAGGCGGACCTCGTGAGCTTTCTTGCGGACGCCTACGCCGGACGCACCGCCGACCCGCTGCACATCGCGGTGGCGCGGCGCCTCTTCACGCACGACCAGGCGGCGTCGATCGTCGCGGGTCTCCTCGCCGACCACCTCGGGGCCTCCGGCTCCACCGATCCGGCGGGCGACGCGGCCGATGCGCGCCGCGCCAAGACCCCGCCGCCCGCGCCGCTTCCGGCAGCCGTGCCGGCTCGCGTCGAGGCCGAGGGCCGCCGTGCCCCGCGCGAGGACCGTGCTCCCCGTGAGCCGC
>JAQBQL010000172.1 GCA_028287035.1 Labilithrix sp.
ATCGCATTCGGCGCCGTCGAGCTCGGGAACCAGACCCTCGACAAGCTCGCCGAGTTCCTCGCGCGAAGGCCGTCGGGGCCTCGCCTGCGCGACCTCGCGAAGCCTTCCCTCCGCGCCGGCCCCGACCGCGAGCGCCCGCGCATGGGTGAACGGCGGCTCGAGATCCAGGAGCACCTCGCGGGCCGGCATCCCCGATCGCGCGAGCGCCTCGCCGGTCGCGAGGAGGAGCCGCGCGAACGATGCGGCGTTACCGGCGCTCGCCCACCGCCCCTCGTGGTCGGCGAGCATCGGCCACACCGACGTGCGCACGCCCGCGCCCTCGAGCGTGCGCACGACCTCGGGCAGGTCCTCGAGCTGCCAGGGCCGCACCGCGAGCACCAGGTCGAACGGGTGACGGCGCAGGAGCCGCAACGTGTCCGCGCGCTCGATCTCCGCGAAGGAGAGCGTCTCGGAGTAGAGGCGGAGCATCGCGAAGAGCGAGCTTACCCGTCGCCGGACCCGGGATACACTTCGGTCCGATGAAGATCCTCTACGGAGTGGTGGGCGAGGGCATGGGCCACGCGATGCGCTCGCGCGTCGTCCTCGAGCACCTGGTCGCGCAGGGTCACGAGGTCGAGATCATGGCGTCGGGGCGCGCGGCGCCGTTCCTCGCCAAGCGCTTCGAGGGCGTCAACGAGATCCACGGGCTGCACATGATCTACGAGGAGAACCGCGTCCGGCCCGCGAAGACGCTCCTCTCGAACGTGGTCACCGGCGCGGCGGGCGTGCCGAAGAACATCGCCGCGTACTTCGAGCTGATCACGACGTTCAAGCCGGAGGCGGTGATCAGCGACTTCGAGTCGTGGACGTACCTCTACGGCAAGACGCACCGCCTCCCGATGCTGTCCATCGACAACATGCAGATCATCAACCGGACGAAGCTGCCCGAGGCGATCCTCGAGGGTCACCACGCCGAGTTCCAGCTCACCAAGGCCTTCATCAAGAGCAAGCTGCCCTGGTGTGACGAGTACTTCATCACGACGTTCTTCCGGCCGCCGGTCCGCAAGGAGCGCACGACGCTGTTCCCGCCCATCCTGCGGCCCGAGATCCTGAGCGCGGCGCGGCGGCCCGGCGAGCACCTCCTCGTCTACACGACGGGCGAAGGCAACGACGTCCTCGGGAAGGCGCTCGCCGACACCGGCCTCGAGTGCCGGATCTACGGCATGCGCCGCGGCCTCACGAGCGAGCAGGTCGAGGGCAACCTGCGCTTCCAGCCGTTCAGCGAGGACAAGTTCATCGACGACCTCGCCTCGTGCAAGGCGGTCATCGCCGGCGGCGGCTTCACCCTGATGGGCGAGGCGGTGTACCTCCACAAGCCGATGCTGGCGGTGCCGCTCGCGCACCAGTTCGAGCAGGTGCTGAACGCGCGCTACCTCGAGCTCGAGGGCTTCGGCCGGTTCGCGGACAGCCTCGAGGACGCCGGAGCCATCCACGATTTCGTGGCGGCGGTGCCGGCGTGCGAGGCGAAGCTCGCGAGCTACGAGCAGGACGGCAACCGCGCGCTCACGACCGCCCTCGATGCGTGGCTCGACAAGGCGGCGGCCGGTGTGATCTGAAGCGGCGCGCGTCGGTCCAGGGTCTGCCCCTGACGCCGACGTCGGGGGCCTGCTAGCCTCGCGGTCGTGCTTCCGTCGCGATCACCCGCCGGCCGCCGACCGGACGTGCTGGTCTTCGGCTACGCCGCTCATGGGGCCTCGACCCTCGTACGCGAGCGCGTCGCCGAGCTGTCGCGCGCGCTCGGCGAGCTCGCGGGTGCGGAGATCGCGGTGTTCGAGGCGACCTCCTACGAGGACCTCGCGCGCGCCATCGTGCGCGGCGACGTCGACTTCGCGTGGCTTCCGCCGCTCGCGTTCATCGCTCTCGAGCGGCGCCATGCGGTGGTTCCGCTCGTGTCCTCGGAGCGCGGGGGCGACACCGCCTTCTACTCGGCGATCATCGTGCGAGCCGACTCCGGGCTCGTCGAGACCGACGGCCTCGCCGGGGCCCGCGCCGCCTGGGTCGATCCTTACAGCGCGAGCGGGTACGTGGTCCCGCGCGTGGGCCTCGCCGCCGTCGGGGTCGACCCGCGCGTCGCGTTCTCCGAGGAGCGCTTCTACCACTCGCACGAGGCGGTGGTCCGGGCGGTGGTCTCGGGCCGTGCCGACTTCGGGGCCACGTTCGCCGGCGTGAACGCCGACGCGCTCATCACGCGCGGCTCGTGGCTCGACGTGGAGGGCGCCGACGAGGTGGTCCGGGTGCTCGTGCGGTTCGGCGCCATCCCCGGGGACGTGGTCGCCGCCACCTCCGACCTCGCCGCCGAGCGGCGCGACGCGCTGACCCGCGGGCTGCTCGCGCTGTCCCGCACGCGACAGCACCGCCGGCTGCTCACCGACGCGTTCGGCGTCGACGAGTTCCGCCGCTGGGTGAGCGCCGGGTACGACGCGCTCCGCCGGCTCGCCGAGGACGCTTCGAAGCGCGGCCTGCTCGAGCAGGACGAGGACGACGACCCGGACGACGAGGACGACGACTGACGTTCAGCCGGCGCCGAGCTCGTCGGGCTCGCTGCTCGCCGGCGCGGGAGCGCCGTCCGCGGCATCGCTCGAGGCGAGCCGGTAGCCCACCGCCGGAACGCTGTGGATGATGCGGGGATGCGACGGGTCTTGCTCGATCTTGCGTCGGAGGCGCGCGACGTACACGCGGAGGTAGTTGAGACGCCCGCGATGGCTCGCGCCCCAGACGCGCGTGAGGAGGTCGTCGTGCTTCAGCGCCAGACCGCCCGCGAGCATCAGCTCCTCGAGCAGACGGAACTCGAGCCGCGTGAGCGTCACGCGCCGGTCGTCGACCGCGAGCTCGCGTGACTCGACGTCGAGCACGAGATCGCCGTAGCGCCGCTCCGCCCGCGCCGTCTTGGCCTTCGCGCGGCGGAGAGCAGACCGCACCCGCGCCAGGAGCTCGGCCCGCGCGTAGGGCGGCGGCAGCGCGTCGTCGGCGCCCGCGTCGAGGGCGCGGACGACACCCGCGTCGCCAGCGAGCGGAGTGAGCACGATGAGCCCGGCCTTCGCCGTGGCGGTGAACTGCTCGATCTGGACGTCGCCGTCGTCCGCCGGCGCGTAGACGACCAGGTCCGGCGTGCGCGACGCGAGGGTACCCCGCGCCTCGTCCATGGAGGCGACCGCCTCGACCTCGTGGTCCTCGCCCTCGAGCAGCCCGCGGATGCGCGCCCGGAGGGTCGCGTCCGGCGCGACCAGGGTGAGGCGTGCGCGGCCGGCGGCCCTCTGGACGCGGACTCCCGACTCCGCACCTCCCGGCGAGGCAGACGCAAGAGGAAGGGGCGGCGACGCGAGAGGTGATGCGAGCGTGCTCATGCGGACTACGATGTTCGCCGCTCGCATTGGCGATCACGCATTTAGAATTCGTAATGTCTGCTTAATCAAAGGACCTTTTCGGGAGGGGCTGCGAGCCCGCGGGGACTATCGTGGAAAGACCCGTCATGTCGTTCGTCCCGCCCCCTCCGCCCGTTTCTCCGACCTCGATCCCCGACCTCGACGCTGCGATCGAGCGTCTCGACCAGAACAAGGATGCATGGCTGACGGTCGGGCTTGCCGAGCGCATCGCCCTGCTCGAGCGGGTGGTCACCGCGATCGCCTCCGTCGCCGAGCGGTGGGCCGAGATCGGAGCGCGCATCAAGGGTCTCGCACCGGGTGACCCGCTCGCCGGCGAGGAGTGGGTGGCGGGCGTGCTCCCCACGATCCGCAACGCGCGGCTCCTCGCGGATGCGCTGCGCGCGGGCGGGCAGCCCAGGCCGGTGGCGGTGCGCACCGCGCCGAACGGGCAGGTCGTGGCGCGCGTCCATCCCGCGTCGCTCATGGAGCGGCTGATGTTCACCGGCGTCACGGTCGACGTGTGGATGCAGAAGGGCCAGACCGCCTCCCAGGGCGCCGCCTATCGCGAGGGCACGAGGCCCGCCGCCGGGAAGATCTGCGTCGTGCTGGGCGGCGGAAACGTGTCCTCGATCCCGCCGATGGATGCGCTCTACAAGCTCTTCGTCGAGAACGAGGTCGTCCTCCTGAAGATGAACCCCGTCAACGAGGCGCTCGCCGGCGTGCTGGGCGAGGCGCTCGCGCCGCTCGTCGAGCAGGGCGTGCTCGCCATCGTGACGGGCGGCGCCGACGTCGGCGCGCACGCCGCGCAGCATCCGAAGGTCGCGTCCCTGCACGTCACCGGATCCGACCGGACGTACGATGCCATCGTGTGGGGCAGCGACCCCGAGGAGCGGGCCCGTAACAAGGCAGCCGGCCGGCGCGTCAACGAGCGCAGCTTCAGCGCCGAGCTCGGGTGCGTGACGCCGGTGCTCGTGGTCCCGGGCCCGTGGTCCGACGCCGACCTGCGGTTCCAGGCACGGCACGTCGCCTCGATGGTCACGCAGAACGCGAGCTTCAACTGCAACGCGGCGAAGGTCATCGTCACCGCGCGTGGCTGGCTGCAGCGCGAGGCGTTCCTCACGCTCCTCCACGAGGAGCTCCGCAAGACGCGCGCGCGGAAGGCCTACTACCCCGGCGCCGAGCAGCGGTACCGCGCCTTCCTCGAGGAGTACCCGGGTGCGCTCGTGCTCGGGACGGAGGAGCCGGAGAGCGTGCCGTGGACGGCGATCCCGGACGTTCCTCCGGACGCCGGCGGCTACGCGCTCACGAACGAGGCGTTCTGCGGGGTCGTCGCCGAGGTGACGCTCGATCTCGCCGAGCAGACGGGCGGCATCCTCCGCGAACGCGACCACGGCGCTCCGTCCGTCCCGCGGTTCCTCGAGGAGGCGGTGCGCTTCGCCAACGACCGATGCTGGGGGACGCTCTCGTGCTGCCTGCTCGTCGACCCCTCTTCGCAGCACGCCTACGACGCCGAGGTCTCGGGCGCCATCCGCGACCTTCGTTACGGCGGCATCGGCGTGAACGTGTGGCCGGGGCTCGTCTACGGTCTCGTGTCGGCGACGTGGGGCGCGTACCCGGGCCACGCGCCCGACGACATCCAGTCCGGCACCGGCGTCGTGCACAACGCCTTCCTCTTCGACCACCCCGAGAAGTCGGTCGTGAAGGCGCCCTTCCGCATGGCGCCCACCCCGCCCTGGTTCTCGGATCACAAGAACCTGCGGGCGCTCGGGCAGCGGCTCGTCGCCTTCGAGCAGAAGCCCTCGTGGGGATCCTTCGTGGGCGTCGTGACCGCCGCGCTTCGCGGCTGAGGCGCGTTCAGATCACGACGACGCCGCCCTCGATGGGGCGATCGAGCGCACGCTCGGTCGCAGCGCGCGCGGCGTGGTACGCGCGCCGCCCCTCGTCCAGGCGGAAGGGCCCGGAGCGCGGCAGATCACCGATGACCAGCGTGACCATTCCGGGCCTCGTCGGGATGGTCTGCTGGCGCCGCCGCCACGGCGACCGCGATGCGATGTGATGGAAGAGGACGCGCGGCTCGGAGGTCGGCATGCCGAGGAGCCCCGCCCGATCGAGGATGCCGCCGTCGTAGTAGGGCCGGCCCTCGATCAGCACCGGGTGGAAGAGCAGCGGAACCGCGCACGAGGCCTGGATGGCGAGGCCGAGGTCGCCGTGGTCGAGCACGCGCGTCGTCCGGGCGCGCACGTCGAACACCGAGACCGCAGCCGGCACGCGGCACCCCGAGAAGAAGCGCTCGGGGAGGAGCCGCAGCAGCCGCTCGCGGAAGAGGCGCCCCCGCAGCAGGCCGAGACCGGGCGCCGGATCCCAGAAGTCGGGCCGCTCGAGCGCCTCGAGCTCCCGCGCGAGCACCGGTGCGTCGACGCCGGAAGCCCATGCGCCGCCGACCAGCGCTCCGGCGCTCGAGCCGGTGATGCGACGGGGAAGCGCGCCGCGATCCTCGAGCACGGTCATGAAGCCGGTGTGCGCGTAGAACGCGAAGAACCCGGACGACATCGCGAGCGAGAACGGGCCCTCGCGGAGCCATTCGCCGAGGGTCTGCATGCCGCTTTCTCTATCGGGCGCCCGCGGCGGCGGATATCGTATTCGTCCCATGGCAAGCCGCACGTTCGCCGTCGGCGACATCCACGGCGACCTCGCCGCGCTGAAGCGAGCGGTCGCGAAGCTCCCCCCGCTGCAGCCCGACGACACGCTCATCCTCATGGGCGACTACATCGATCGCGGTGACGAGAGCGCGCAGGTCATCGACTACGTCCGGAAGGAGCTGCCGAAGATCGTCCCCGGCAAGCTCGTCGCCCTCCGCGGCAACCACGAGGACGGGTGGCTCCGCGTCGCGTCCGGCGGCTGGCCCGAGTTCGTGATCCCGGTCGCCAACGGCTGCCTCGCCACGCTGCGCTCGTACCGGAACCAGCCGTGCGAGGAGCTCGAGGCGCCGTCGCGCGAGGAGCTCGCGACGATGCAGAGCGGCGAGTTCTTCCCGGACGACGTCGTCGACTGGATGAACGAGCTCCCCTACTTCTACGAGGACGAGCACGCGATCTACGTGCATGCCGGCCTCGTCGAGAAGGACGGGCGGTGGCTCCACCCCTCCGAGACCGAGAACCCGACGCAGCTCCTCTGGGTGCGCACGATGCGCTTCTTCCAGGGCTACCGCGGCAAGCGCGTCGTCTGCGGTCACACCGCGACCGAGAACCTCCCGCCCGAGCTCTCGAGCTTCACGCCCGAGGACCCGCTCGACATGTGGGTCGGTGAGAACGTCATCGTCATCGACACCGGGTGCGGCAAGGGCGGCTTTCTCACGATCCTCGAGCTGCCCGCCCTCAAGGTCTACGAGTCGCGTTGAGCGCGGCGGAGGTCGAGGACGGCGCCGCCAAGGCTCCGTTCCCGAAGACGTTCTACTTCGCGAACGCGATGGAGCTCTGTGAGCGGCTCGCTCACTACGGCTTCTACATCGGCCTCTCGCTGTTCCTGTCGAACGTCGTGAAGATGGGCGACGTCGAGGTGGGCGTCATCCTCGGCAACTGGCGGCTCGTCGCGTCGCTCGCGCCGATCCCGTGCGGGGCCATCGCCGACCGCATCACCTTCAAGCGCTCGCTCATCCTCGCCTTCTCGCTCTACGCGATCGCGTACGTCGCGCTGATGTCCTTTCCGGTGCGAGCGGTCGTGGTCCCCGCGCTCTTCCTGGCCGCCATCGCCGGCGGGTTCATGAAGCCGGTGATCCTCGGCACCGTCGTGCGCACGAGCCCGCCGGGCCGCCAGGAGGAGGGCTTCGGCGTCTTCTACCGGATGATCAACTCGGGCAGCGTCATCGGCAAGACGCTCGCGTACGGGGTGCGCCGTGTGGTGGCGGTCCGCTTCGTGGCGGGCACCTCCGTCATCGCGAGCCTCATCGCGCTCGCCATCGCGATCTTCGGCTACGAGGAGCCGAAGGACGATGCACCGCCCGCGCCGCCGCTGAAGGAGACGCTCAAGGGCTACGGGATGGCTCTCTCGGACCTGCGGTTCGCCGCGTTCCTCCTCGTTTTCGCGGGCTTCTGGTTCATGGCCGAGCAGTTCTACATGACGTTCCCGAAGTACGTGACGCGGCACATCGACGAGAAGGCGCCGCTCGAGATCATCACGCTCGTGAACCCGGCGTGCATCGCGCTCTTCCAGGGTCGCGTCACGAGGATCATCAAGCGCTTCGATCCGATGCGCACGATGGCCTTCGGCGTCGTGATCGGATCGCTGTCGATGCTCGTCATGGGCGCGGTGCCGTCGCTGATCGGCGCCGTGCTCTCGGGCGCCCTCTTCGCGCTCGCCGAGATGACGTTCTCGCCCCGCTTCTACGACCAGATCGCGAGCTTCGCGCCGAAGGGCAAGGCGGGCATGTACATGGGCCTCGCGTTCGTGCCGGCGGCGATCGGCGCGCTCGTCGGCGGGCTCGTCTCCGGCCCCATGATCGCGCGCTACATGCCGGCTCACGGTCCCCGGAACCCGCTCGCGATCTGGTCGATCTACGCGGGCCTCGGTCTCACGTGCGCCGTGCTGATGCTCGTCTACAGCCTCGCCACGCGGCGTCCGCGGGGCGAGGCAGCAGGGTCCTAGCTCACTTCGGGACGGTGGGCGGGGTGTCGTCGGACTGCACGCAGTTCGACAGGTCGTAGAACATGAACTCGAGCGCCTTCTGCTGGGCCGCGAGGCCGCCGGCAGACGGGCAGCCCGAAGGCCAGTCGGTCGAGCTGAGGCCGTTGCCCATGAGGTGGAGGTCGCCGTAGACGACGCGGCCACACTGGTTCTCTTCCGGCTGGTCGAGCGGCGTGTTGAACGAGAAGTACCGAACCGCGTTGTCGCCCTTCTTGATCCAGGCCTGGCTCGGGGCGTTCACGTTCGAGAGAGCGCCGGTCACGCCGGTGAGGCTGATGTTGCCGGGGCTGCTCGACGCGTTGACGGCGACCAGCCAGTCGGCGAGCGCCGCGCCCTTCGGGAACGACGTGTCGACGTTGTACTGCCCGTCGGAGCCGCTGCCGCCGCTCCAGTTGGCGAGCGCCTTCCAGTCGTCCTGCGGCGCGTTCTTCATCCACGTGTAGTGGAAGTGCGTGCCGAAGACCTTGCCGCCCATGTTGGCGTAGTCGATCAGCGCCTGCTTGTTCGTCTTGTTGCTGTCGGCGGTGCTGCACTCGCACGACATCATGACGATGTCGTAGAGCTTCATCTGCTCGACGTCGCCCCAGAGCGTCTCCGCGCCGGGCGTCGAGGCCTTCGTCGCTTCGTCGGGGAAGCCGCCGCCGTCGCCGTTGTAGACGTGGACGTGGCCGGTGCCGCCGGGGCCCTGCACGAACTCGGACTCGTCGATGCCCATGCCGTGGAGGAGGCACTCGAGCGCGTCGCAGCCGCCCGAGGTGACGGCGATCTGGGGCATCGAGCCTTCGCTGCCGTTCTTGGGCAGGCGGAAGTCGCGGTCGGGGACCTTGTTCTGGTTGCACGACTTCGTGACGTCGAACGTGAAGCTGCGGCGCCACTTGCCGATCTGGACGACGATCGGGACGTCCTTGTCGACGGGCACGTCGACGAGCTCGAACTCACCCTTCGTGTTGGTGAGGGTCGCGACGAACGGGTTGACCGCGATGCTCGCGCAGGTCGTGCACTGCACGCCCTCGTTGATCTCGGGCAGGTTCTCGGGGTCGCTCGGGATGTAGACGAGCACGTTGTAGAGCGGGTTCGCGCCGGCCGGGTCGTACACCTTGCCGGTGATCGTCGTGGTCACCGCGCCGCGCGACACGCACTCGGAGTCGGGCGAGCACACGCCGGTCTTGCACTCGCGGCCCTTCGTGCAGCTGTCTCCGAGATCGAGGCCCTCCTCGTTGGCGGCCTCGACCGAGTAGCCCTTCGCGTCGCACTTCACGCGCTTGCACTCGAGGCCGGTGCAGGGCACCTCGCCATCGGGGTTGAACGCGGTCGTCGCCTCGAAGCCGGCGTCCTCCGCCGCGGCCTCGAAGCCGCTACGCTTGTCCGCGCCGCCACACGCCACCGCCATCACGGCGATGCAGGACGCCGCGACTGCCACGGAAGCAAGCGCCCGGATGCGCGGGAGCCAGGTTGCCGAAGACTTATCCATGAGAAAATTCGCTCCTCTGTTCCTGGCAGGGGGCGGATCTCGCCCACATCCCCCGCCAAGGGGGCCGATGAGATGACCCGCCTACCCGAGCCGCGCAAACATTTTCTTCGCATCGGACGCCGTCCCGCGCTGGCCGGGCTCGGTGTTGCCTTGTGGAGCGGCATCGCCGGCGCGCAGGTCGCCTTCGATCCCGACGAGGACCTGTGGAATCTCCAGCTCTTGGACGTCAAGGAGGGGGGTCGCCGTGCCGTCGTGCTCCTCCCGCGCTACTTGCAACCGGCGCAGCGGATTCCGCTCGCGGTGTTCCTTCACGGCCTCGGCGAGACCGGTGACGAACGCGCGGGCGCCTACGCCTGGGTGGAGCGGTACGGATTGAGCAAAGCGTGGCAGCGCCTGAAGCGCGCGCCGCTCGAGCGGACCTCGACGCGGGGCGAGTGGACGGACGGCCGGCTCTCAGAGGTCAACGCGGACCTCGTCGCCCGTCCCTTCCGGGGCATGGCGATGGTGTGCCCCTTCATGCCGAAGCCGAGGTCGCCTGCCGATCTGGACGCGTACGCCCGCTGGATCGAGAGCGCGCTGCTGCCGCGCGTACGGCGCGACAACCCGGCCATCGAGGACGCGCCGGAGCGCACCGCCCTGTGCGGCGTGTCGCTCGGCGGCTACGTGGCGCTCGAGGTCCTCACGCGCCTGCCGAAGGTGTTCGGGGCGTGGGCGGGCGTGCAGACGGCCATCGGCACCTTCGCGGCGCCCGCGTACGCCGACCGGATCGCGCGCGGTACGGACCGGCCGCGACCGATGCTCCTCCTCACGAGCAGCCAGGATCAGTGGCGCTCCTCGAGCGAGGCCTTGCGCGATGCGCTCGCGAGCAAGCGGCAAGACGTCACCTACCGCGTGGTGCCGGGACCGCACGACCAGCCGTGGCTGCGGGAGGCGGGCACGATCGAGACGCTCGCGTGGCTCGATCGCGCGCTCACGCGCTAACGGACTTCGCGCGAACGAACCGCGGCGGGAACTTCTCGCGCCGACGGCGGTCGAGACGCGCGGAGGTTAGCGCCATGGCAGGAGTGAGCGTTGGCGGCGGCGGACGTGGCGGACGCCGCGAGATGAACATCGAGATCAACATGGTCCCGATGATCGATCTGCTCATGGTGACGATCTCGTTCCTGCTCATCACGGCGGTCTGGGTGCAGTCGTCACGCCTCGAGGCGAACGCGCAGGTGCCTGGGACGCCGACCCGCGAGCCCCCGTGCACGGACGCCGGGGGACAGCCGTGCAAGGCCGAGCCGCGGCTCCACGTGCAGACGAGCGACCCGACGAAGTTCGTCCTCGTCTGGAAGGAAGGGCCCACGGTGGTCCGCACCGCGGAGGTGCCGCGTGAGCCCGCGCACGCGGGCAAGAGCAAGGGGCTCGTCAGCTATCCCCAGCTCGCGGCGCGCATCGCCGAGGAGTGGAAGGCCGCGGGCAGCCATCGTGACCCGAGCGACCGCAAGCTGGATCAGGCGGTCGTGCACACCGGGAGCGACATGCCGTACGGCGAGATCGTGGCGGTCATGGACGCGATCGCCCAGCCGAAGCGCGGGCTCGTTTCTGCAGCGGGGGCGGGCGCGGGCAAGGCGAAGGAGGTCGCCGCTTTCGAGACCACCTTCGCGATGGATTGACGCGAGGTCAGTCCTTCTCGCGCGTCATCTCGAGCATCGTGGTGCGGAACCCGAGGCGCGCGAACATCTTCTGGGCGCGCTCGTTCTGCGCCGCGGTCATCAGGACGACGCGCGGGGCGCCGCGCGCGGTGAGCTCGCGGACCACCTCCCGGACGAGCCGCTCGCCGACCCCGGAGCCGCGCGCCGCCTCGTCGACGTAGACGTCGTGCAGCTTTCCGCACGCGTCGAGCAGCTCGTTGTAGTCGCGGCCCTCGAGCCGGCCGTAGGCGTAGCCCACGATCGCATGGTCGGCGGTGCGCTCCGCGACGAGGAGCACGACGCGCTTGCTCGCGAGCTCGCCGCCCAGGAACCGGGCGTAGCCACTGGCCGCGTCCGGTAGGTGCAGGAACCGCTGCCGATCCAGCTGGTAGTGCATGTCGACGAGCGCGGCGGCGAGCCGGGACGCCGCATCGAGGTCGCCGGCGCCCATGGATCGGATCAGGAAAGGCTCGCTCACCGCGCGACCATAGCAACCGCGCGCCCGCTTCCGAAGCACGAGCGGTATGGCGAGGGTGTCGTGGCTGCGCGGCGGATGTCCGGCCCGAGCCGGCGGCCTTTCATGAGGCCGCACCGCATTTCATGGTCGATCCGCGATCGCGACCCCGTGTGCCACGACCGGCACGTCGGTTGCGATGTGCGCCATCGTGAAGACCTCCTCGATCGCGTGCGCCGCGCTGGCGCTCACGTGCATGCTCCTCGACGCCTCCCCGGCCGCTGCGTGCGGCGGCTGCTTCACCGCCGCCCCCGAGCGCACCGTGGTGACCGACCACCGGATGGCCCTCGCCGTCTCGACACGCCAGACGGTGCTCTGGGACCAGATCCGCTACAGCGGAGACCCTTCCGAGTTTGCCTGGGTGCTCCCCGTCCATGCGGGCGCGACCATCGAGCTGTCGAACGACGAATTCTTCTCGGCGCTCGACGCGAGCAGCCAGCCCGTCGTGTACCCGCCGCCGACGTACGGCGGAGGCATGGGCTGTGGCCTCGCGGGGTGCAGCATGTCCTCGAGCGACAGCGCGATGGGCGGAGCACCCGGGTCCGGTCAGGTCCAGATCCTCGCCCAGTCGGTGGTGGGGCCGTACGAGACCGTCACCCTGCGCGCCACCGACCCGAGCGCGCTCCGCACCTGGCTGAAGAGCCACGCGTTCCAGATCCCGGACGCGATCGCGCCGACCATCGACGCCTACGTCGCGGAGTCCTTCGACTTCCTCGCGCTGCGCCTGCGGCCGGACTGCGGAGAGCGCGCGATGCGTCCGGTTCGCATCGTGACGCCGGGCGCAGACCCCACGTTGCCGCTCCGCATGGTGGCGGCGGGGATCGGCGCGAAGGTGGGGCTCACGCTCTACGTGATCTCGGAAGGACCCTACGAGCCGCGGAACTTCCCGCATGCAGTCGTCGATCACGCCAGCGTGCAGTGGGATCGCGTACAGAACCGCTC
The DNA here is from genome assembly GCA_028287035.1 of Labilithrix sp. The sequence goes on from JAQBQL010000172.1 coordinate 12,685, forward strand.
GAACTACGAGGCCCTGACCGAGCAGCTGATGGCGGAGCGCAGCGGACGCACCTGGGTCGTCGAGTACGCCGACAAGCCGCAGCTCTTCACCGACTACGATCCACGCTTCGGGGGCGGTCGGGCGCCCGGCTACGTGAGCACCGGCACCGCCTACGGCACGACGCCGGGGCTCGCCGACGCGTACTACGGGCAGTGCCGCGCGCCGGGCGCCATCCTGCCGCCCACGTCACCGTCGGCCGGGAGCAGCCCGACCGCGTCCCCTTTCACACCTTGCCCCGACGGAACGGACGCCGGCGCCGGCGTTCCGCCCGACGCCGCGAGCCCGGTCGACGCCGGGACCGTCGCGGACGCGGGCAGCGATCCCGACAGCGGCGATGAGCTCGACGCCGGCACCGACCCCGACGCGGACACCGATGCGGGCGACGCGGACGTTGCCGATGCCGCGGATGCCGGCGGACCGACGCCTCCCGGCGACGACGGAGGGCTGGTCTACCCCCCGCCTTCGCAGGCCGGCGTCTGTCTCTACCTCGACGATCTCGACGTGGCGATGCGGGGCCTTCACCCGCGCGACGTCTGGGTGACGCGTCTTCGCGCTTCCCTGCCCGTCGCCGCGCTGTCCGCCGGCGACCTCGTGCTCGAGCCCGCCGCGGCCCAGGAGCGCGTCAGCAACGTGTACTACGCAGCGAGCTACGAGGACGAGACGCAGGCCTCCGCTGCGCCCGGCGGAAGCTCCTGCGTCAGCGCGCCCAAGCGGCGTACCGCCTTCGGCAGCTGGATCGTCGCCCTCAGCGCGGCGGTCGCCGCCGTGGCGGTCCTGCGCCGGTGGCAACGACCGCGCAAGTGACCGGCGCGCGCGCGGCCGCTTTGCTAGCCTTGAACGCGCATGCCGGAGCTGCCGGACGTCGACGTCTACGTCGAGCATCTCGCTCGCCGCACCACGGGCCACGTGCTCGAACGGGTGCGGCTCGCCAGCCCGTTCGTGCTGCGCACCGCGGACCCGCCGATCACCGCCGCCGCCGGGCAGAAGGTGAAGTCCGTCTCCCGGCTCGGCAAGCGCATCGTGTTCACGTTCGCGGCCGCGAAGGGCACCGAGCCGCTCCACCTCGTCATTCATCTCATGGTCGCGGGCCGGTTCCGCTGGGGCGCGGCTGACGCGAAGGTGCCGGGCAAGGTCGGCCTCGCCGCCTTCGACTTCGGGGAAGCCGGGACGCTGCTGCTCACCGAGGCGAGCAGCAAGAAGCGCGCGAGCATCCACCTGGTCCGCGGAAAGACGGCGCTCGCCGCCCTCGCGCCGGACGGGCTCGAGGTCCTCGGCTCGAGCGCCGCAGCGTTCGCGGAGCGCCTTCGTTCGGAGAATCACACCCTGAAGCGCGCGCTCACCGATCCGCATCTCTTCAGCGGCATCGGCAACGCCTACTCGGACGAGATCCTCCATTTTGCGAAGATGTCGCCGGTGAAGCTCACCTCGCGGCTCACCGACGACGAGATCAGGGCGCTCCACGCAGCCATCCACGAGGTCCTCACCACGTGGCGCGACCGCCTGCGCGCCCGCTCCGGCGACTTCCCCGAGAAGGTGACGGCGTTCCAGCCGGAAATGGCGGTGCACGGCAAGTACGGCGAGCCGTGTCCGCGCTGCGGGACCACCGTCCAGCGCATCCGCTACGCCGACAACGAGATGAACTACTGTCCGGCCTGCCAGACCGACGGCAAGCTGCTCGCCGATCGCTCGCTCTCGCGCCTCATGAAGGGTGACTGGCCGAAGACGCTCGAGGCGCTCGAGGCGAAGAAGGAGGCCGCGAAGAAGAGCGCCGGCATCACCTCGTCGCTCGCCGAGTCGCTCAAGGCGGCGAGGTCACAACCACGTTCGTGATCTTCTTCGCGCGGTCGTCGACGTCGAACTTGCACGTGCCGACGCTCACGACGGTGGCCTCGGGGCGGCGGCAGATCTGATCGCGGACCGTCGCCTCGTCGCAGTGACAAGGGCTACCGAGCGCGCCGCCCGCCTCGCAGCTCGGCTGGGCGGGCTGCGTGAGCGCGTAGCGACGGCGCGCGTGGGTCGCCAGGAATGCCGCGGGCACGCTCCCGGCCTCCGCGAGCGCCTCGTACGCGAAGAGGGACGCCCGCGATCCGCTCGTGAGCGCGATGACGTCCTTGGGCGCGCGCTCGAGCTCCTTGCCAACGAGCGGCGCCAGCTGCTCCGCGGTGCAGAGCGGCTCGGCCTGCGCGGACGCCTCGTGGCCGTCGAGTGGCCCCTGCGACCCGCAACGGAACCACGGCTGGCACGCGTCGTCGCCGAGCAGCGCCGGGAGCTCGGCACACGTGGCGCCGTCGCTCGCGAGCGCGAGGGCCGCGGCCTCGGCGAGCGCCTCGCGGCCCGGCCGGTCGACCTCGCGCGCGGTGCCCTTCGCGTGCTTGGTGTCGAGGGGCTTCTTCGCGAGGATCTCGCACGCCACCGCGCTCCCTTGCTTCACGTCGAGCGCGGCGAGCGCGCGCAGCATCACGGCAGACGCGCGCGGCGCGCGGATCCCGTCGGCGAGCTCCCGGAGGCGCGCCGTCAGACCCGCGGCACGGCCCGGCTCCCGCAGCGGCACGAGGACGACCGCGCGATCGAGGCCAGCGGTGGGCTGACCCGTCTCGAGCAGCTTCGCGAGCGCCGACCGTACCTCGCCGGCGCGCGCTGCCGGCAGCTTCGCGAACGCCTCGTCCCACTCGGGCGCGTCCACGTCTGCGCCCTGCGTCAGGGCGGTCGCGACGAGCGCGTCGCCGCCGTCGGCCTGGAGGTCCGCGAGGAGGGCGGCCCGCCGGCCCTCCGCATTCTCGAAGAGCGCTCCGAGCGCGTGATCGCGATCCGGCGCGGCGCCGAAGTCGAGCGGCGCCTTCACGCGCGGTCCCAGGTAGAGCCCCTTGCCGACGGCGTAGACGAGGCGGTGCTCGGCGGGGCTCACCGGGAAGGCGAAGCGCTTGCCGGTCGCGTCCTGGACGACCGGAGCCCGCGGCGCGCGGTCGATCTCGTTCGGCGGCAGGGGCAGCGCGCGGTCACCGAGGACGAAGTCGAGCCCGCCAGCGTCCTTCGCGCGGACCTCGGCGGAGCTCGCCGCGCCGGAAGACGCCGCGCTCCCGGTGCTGCTCGAGGAGTCGCGACACCCCGCGAGGCCCGCGAGCGCGATGGTGACGGCCAGAGCAGGGGCGCGCGTGAGTCGAAGCACGACGTGGATCCTAGCAGGCCCTTGCCAAGGCCTCGGGTTGATGCGACGACGGAGAGAACCTCATGAGCATGCCGCTCGTCATCGACAGCAAAGTCACCGTTCCCGGACACGACCTGGAATGGACCGCCGTGCGCGCCTCCGGGCCTGGCGGTCAGAACGTCAACAAGGTCTCGTCCAAGATCGAGCTCACGTTCGACTTCGAGGGCTCGGTGGCGCTCTCCGAGCCGGCGAAGGCGCGCCTCCGGGTGCTCGCCAAGAACCAGCTCGACGCCGAGGGACGTCTCGTCGTCACGAGCCAGAAGACGCGCGATCAGTCCAAGAACCTCGCCGACGCACGCGAGAAGCTGAAGGAGACCGTCGCGAAGGCGCTGGTCGTCCCCAAGAAGCGGAAGCCCACCAAGCCGACGAAGTCGTCGAAGGTGCGTCGCCTCGGCACGAAGAAGAAGGTCGCAAAAAAGAAAGCGGCGCGGAAGGCTCCGCGCCGCGATCAGGACGACTGACCCGAGGGTCGGGCGCTACTCGGCGTCGGCTATCGCAGCGAGACCGGTCGCCGCGAGAGCGGGCGACGCGAGCTCCGGCGCATCACCGCCGTCGGCCAGCGTCGCCTGCGAGCGAACGCCCTTCAGCGAGTGCTCGCCCGCGAGGACCTTCTCGCTGGGGACATGAAGGTCCCACACGAGACCGACCGCCTCGAGCCCCTTGAGGACGTAGTAGGTCATGTCGATCTCCCACCAGAAGAAGCCCTGACGCACCGAGCGCGGGTAGTAGTGGTGGTTGTTGTGCCAGCCCTCGCCCATCGTGACGATGGCGAGGATCGGGTTGTTCTTGCTCTCGTCGGTGGTCTCGTAGCGGCGCTTGCCGAAGATGTGCGAGAGCGAGTTGATCGTGAACGTGCCGTGCCACAGCAGCGTCGTCGACACGAAGAACCCGTAGACGAGGGCGACCGGACCGCCGAGGAAGTAGAGGGCGACGGCGAGCGCGACGGCGGGCACGACGTGCCACGTGTTGAGCCAGCGCAGCTCGGGGTAACGGGCGAGATCGGGGATCTGCTTGTAGTCGGTGTCCTCGGTGTCGCGAGACAGGATCCAGCCGACGTGCGAGTACCAGAACCCGTAGTCGCGGTAGGAGTGCGGGTCCTTCGGCGTGTCCGAGAACTTGTGATGGACGCGGTGATGAGCGGCCCACCAGAGCGCGCCCTTCTGGATGCTCGACTGGGCGAGCACGGCCAGCAGGAACTGGAACGCGCGGCTCGTCCGGTACGTGCGATGGGAGAAGTAACGGTGGTAGGCGCCGGTGACGCCGAACATCCGCACGTAGTAGAGGGCGATCGCGAGCGCCACGCCCTTCCACGAGAACCCCACCATCGCGACACCAACGACCGCGGCGACGTGGACCAGGTAGAAGGGCAGGCTGACGATCCAGCCGAGCTTCTTCTTCATGGTCCGAAGCTTACGGCCCGGCCTGTCATGGAACGGTCAGGAAACGGACACAAAAGGCGGACCGTTGCAGGGCGCGAAGGCGCAGACCGCGTGTAGAGTCGCCGGTATGGCCGCGGAAGAACGTACGAAACCCTCAGCGGGCGCCGGCGCCGGCCCCTCCCCGTTCGTCCGCCACGCTCGAGCTGCCGTCAACGACGTCGAGCACGAGGGGCACCAGCACACCCACGGCGCGCTGCCGGGGCTCATCCTCGGCGCCGTCGGCATCGTGTTCGGCGACATCGGAACGAGCCCGCTCTACGCGTTCAAGGAGTGCATCGCCGGCGAGCACGGCCTCGAGGCGTCACGGGCGAACGTCCTCGGCGTCCTGTCGCTCATCGTGTGGTCGCTCATGCTCGTCGTGACGGTGAAGTACCTGGTCTTCGTGATGCGCGCGGACAACCAGGGCGAGGGCGGCATCCTGGCGCTGCTCGCGCTCACGCCGCCGCGGCGGCGCGGGAGGGGGCAGACCATCGGGTTCCTCGCCCTGCTCGTCATCGCAGGCGCCGCGCTCCTCTACGGCGACGGGATGATCACCCCGGCCATCAGCGTGCTGTCGGCGGTCGAGGGTCTCGGCGAGGAGGCGGCCTCGCTGAAGCAGTACGTCGTGCCCATCACCGCGGCGCTGCTCCTCGGCCTCTTCGCGATCCAGCACCGCGGGACGGAGAAGGTCGGCAAGCTTTTCGGGCCGGTGATGGTGACGTGGTTCTTCGTGATCGCCGTGCTCGGCGGCTACCACCTGTCGAAGAACCTCGGCGTCCTCGCAGCCCTCGACCCGCGTCATGCGTTCGCCTTCTTCACCGTGCACCACATCAAGGGCGTCGCGGTGCTCGGCTCGGTCGTCCTCACCATCACCGGCGGCGAGGCGCTCTACGCGGACATGGGGCACTTCGGCGCGAAGCCGATCCGGCTTGCCTGGCTGGCGCTCGTCTTCCCGAGCCTGCTCCTCGCGTACTTCGGGATGGGAGCCATCGTCCTCGCCGACCCGCAGGCCGCCAGCAATCCGTTCTACGCGATGGTCCCGCGCGGCGCCGCCACGTACGCGCTCGTCGGCCTCGCCACGATGGCCACCATCATCGCCTCGCAGGCCCTGATCAGCGGCGCCTTCTCGCTGACCAACCAGGCCGTGCAGCTCGGCTTCTTCCCGCGCGTCACCATCCGGCACACGTCGAACGACGCCGAGGGACAGATCTACATCCCCGAGATCAACTGGCTGCTCGCGGTCGCGTGCATCGCGCTCGTCGCGTGGGCGCAGAGCTCGTCGAAGCTCGCGGCGGCGTACGGCATCGCGGTCACCGGCACCATGGGGATCACCTCGATCGCGTACTTCATCGTCGCCCGCGAGACGTGGAAGTGGCCGCGGTGGCGTGCGATCGGTCTCCTCGCCTTCTTCCTGTCGTTCGACATCCCGTTCTTCCTCGCGAACGCCGCCAAGTTCCTCCACGGGGGCTACGTGCCGATCATCATCGGCGGCGCCTTCTTCGGGGTCATGGTGGTGTGGCGCCGCGGTCGACGCATGCTCGCCGACGCGCTGCTCGCCAAGACGAAGCCCGTCCCCGAGTTCCTCGCCGAGTTCGGAAAGATGGGCGCCGGCGGCCCCGACGACAAGCACCACCTCGAGTACCGGATCCACGGCACCGGCGTGGTCATGTCCTCGGTCGCCGACGGCGTGCCCCCCGTGCTCGTCCACCACGTCGAGCGCCTCCGCGTGGTGCACGAGAAGGTCGTGATTCTCACCATCGTGACCGCGCGTGTACCCTACACGCATCGCACGAAGCGCACGGTGGTCGAGGAGCTGGGCGGCGGGTTCTACCGGGTCGTCGGCACGTACGGCTTCATGGAGACGCCCGACGTCCCGGCGCTCCTCCGCGAGGCGCAGGAGCACGGGCTCGACCGTTCGGTGGACCTCGACGACGTCACGTACTTCCTCGGGCGCGAGACGATCCTGGCGCTGCCCTCGGGCCGGATGGGCGAGATCGAGGAGACGATCTTCGCCGTCCTGTCGCGCAACTCCCGGCCCGCCACCGCCCACTTCAAGCTGCCGCCCGACAAGGTCATCGAGATCGGCACGCAGATCGATCTGTAGGGCGGGCCCGGATTCCGGATCGCTGCCGGCGTCCTTCGCGACGGCCATGGCACCGCGTACCGCATGGCTGTGTGCGAACGTTCACGGAGGCACGACTCTCTCGCTCGAGACTCGTCATTACGAAGCTTTGCGCTCTCCTCGCGGTGGCGCGCACGATGCTACGTCTCTCCACATGCGCCTCTCCGCCATCGTGTCCGTTCTCACCGTCGCAGCCATCGCCTACGGGTGCGGAACCAGCAACTCCTCGTCGTCCGCCCCTTCGTGCGCGGATCTCCAGAAGCAGATCAACGCCTGCACCAACATCTCCCAGGCAGGGAAAGACTCGCTGGCTCCGTTCTGTGCCACGGCATCGGAGGATTGTCGGTCTTGCCTCGACGGAACGCTCTGCGGAGTCACCGAGCAGTGCGACCCGCAGTGCAAGAAGTCGGAGGCGGATAGTGGGAAGCCCCCGCCGTCCTGTTCGGACCTCCAGACGCAGATCAACGGATGCAGCAACATCTCCCAGGGTACGAAGGATTCGTTCGGTGCGTTCTGCGGCAGTGTTTCGACGGCCTGCCGCTCGTGCCTCGACGGAGATCTCTGCGGAGTCACCGAACAGTGTGACTCGGTGTGCGGCAAGACCGCGGACGGGGGGCGTGAGGGCGGCTGATACGTTCAGCGCGCGTTCCGGCGGCCCGCGGCCTCGGGCTCCGGCGCGTACTCGTCGTCCACGGGGTCGCGCGGCTCGACGCGCACCGCGCGCCCCGCGTCGTCGGCGACGCGCGTGGTGATGGGCGGCGCCGCCCCGTACCCACTCCGGGCGGAGGACGAGGCGTTCGGCGCCATCGGACGCTGCTGGACGGGAACGGGCAGTGGAGCCTGGGCGTAGCTCGCCGGGTTGGCCGCGACCGCCCCCCAGGCGGCCGCCGTGAAGCGGTAGAAGATCGTCCCGTTGTCGTCGACCTCGATGCTCACGTGCTCCGGCGTCTCCTTCGCCATCGCGGTGAGGATGTCGTCCGCCTCCTCGGCGGTGACGCCGATCGCCTGCGCGAGATCCGCGGGGGACACGTTTCCGGCGCGGGTATTGGCGAGCATGAAGACCGCCTGCCGGCGCGTCGCCTTCTGCTGGTCCTCACCCGACTTCGCGAGCGACTTGCCGCCCTTCAGCATGAAGTAGCTGAGCACCCAGGCGATCACCGCGACCGGAACGCTCGCGATGAACGGCGCCGCCGCCGCCGAGGTGCCGATGACCGCGCTGCAGGCCGCGAAGAGGCCCGCAGCGACGAGCGACCCGACGATGAGCGTGATCCAGCCGAACACGCGCGTCACCTGGCCGCCCACCTTCGAGGGCTGACCGGCGAGGTTCACCGACGGGCTGGCGAGGACGCCCCGCGGCGCGCCGCACGCGGTACAGAACGCGTTGACCCCGCGGTAGACGATCGGAGCGTTCTGTCGGCAGCGGGGGCACACGTCGCTCTCCACCATGCGCCCCGCAGCCGGAGCGTCAAGAGGTGATTCAGGAGTGCGGACGCGCCGCGGAACGGACGCGGGCCGGCGGCGGGGTCGGCGGCGGGAGCGGGGCCGCCGAGAAACGCGGCGCCGCGGGCGTGATCGGCCGGATCTTCGGCGGGTCGGTGCGGCGGCGCGGCTGCGGCGGCTCGTCGAAGATCGGTGCGGCGATCTCGGTCTGGCCGTCGTCGAGGTCGAGGTCCGCGAACGAGGCGGCCCGCACCGGTGCGATGCAGATCCGGGAGCTGCTCGGGATGATCGACAGCGGGTGTGGTGCCGCACTGACGACCGGGCGGCGCTCGCTCGGGCCGACCACCAGGATCGGAGAGACCGACACCGGCTCGAGCTCCGAGGAGGAGGACGGCGGCGGCGCGTCCACCTCCTCCGGATCCGGCGCGTACATCTTGGCGAAGGCGCGGGCCGACAGCTCGGTGGTGGGCCGGAAGCCGGTCGGCGGGAGCGCGCGGCGCTCGAGCACCTCGGTATGGCCGGCATGGGCCGACGGCACCAGGAAGGCGGCGCGCGGGAGCGGCGTCTCGCGGCCGAGCGTCGCGTACGGCGCGATCTCGACACGCGCTGCGACCTGTCGCGGCGCGCGCCGCGCCGCGCGCCCGCTCACGAAGAGAACGAGCAGGAATCCGACGACCCCCACGAACGCGCCGACGGTGAGGCCGGCGACGGTCGGCGTGACGGCACGCGGGAGGTGGACGGCCAGCAGTCCGAGAAGAGAGTTCATCGATGCCCCGGCTCTGGATACGAGCGGCCGCCGGCATTCTTCCCTCGGCCGTCATGCAACTTCGCGGCCCGCGCCTACATCGGTCCTAGAACATCACCTCGGTGCTCGCGACGGCGCCCCGGGGCAGCGGCCTCGTCGTGCCCCCGCCGAGGGCCTCCCGCACGAGCTGCACGGCGCGCTCGCGGAGGGCGAGGCCCTGCGCCCGGAGGCCAGCGACCTCGTCGCGCTCCTGCCGAGCCTCGGCCCGGCGCGAGGCGGCACGGCCCGCCACCTCGTCTGCGCTCCGCCGCAGCTCCTCCCGCTCGGCGCCGGTCGTCCGCTGCGCCTGCCGTGCGAGGAGCCTCGCGCGCACCTCGAGGACGCCGGCCTCACGGTCGTGATCCGCGGCGCGGCGGTCGAGCGTGGCGGCCCGGAGCTCGACTCGCTTCGCCTCCTCGACGAGCTCGTTGGAGCGGAGCTGCGCGGTCTCCACGGGATTCTGGACGGGACGCCCTGGCGGGGACCAGCCGCTCAGCGGGCAGGCCACCGCGTGCGCGGTCGAGAGCATCATCGCGGCCGCGACCGCACGGAACATCCAGGACTTCATTCGAGCTTCCTCCTCGGACACGGCTCGGAAACGAGCCTCGCCCTCTACGCGCTGCGGCGCGGAACGATCTCTGCCGCCCCCATCTAGATCGCGCGGGTGAGCGCGGCGGCAGCGGCGCCGGCGAGGAGCGACTCGGCGAGCGGTGCGAGGCTCGAAGGGCGTTTTCCTAGCAAGCGCCCGCCCGATGCGCCAACCGCGCGGGCCGAATTCCCCCGGGATCTCGACGCGCACCCGGGCTAGGGTGCCGCCCGATGACGAAGTCGGCGCCGCCCACCTCCTTCCCCAAGGAAGACATCAAGATCCTGCTCCTCGAGAACGTGCACGAGAGCGCGCACGAGATCTTCCGTGGTCAGGGGTTCCAGGTCGAGGCGGTGAACCGCGCGCTCACCGAGGACGAGCTCGTCGCCAAGCTCTCCGAGGGCGTGCATCTCCTCGGCATCCGCAGCAAGACGCGGGTGACGAAGCGGGCCATCGAGGCGGGCCGCCGGCTGCTCTCGGTCGGCGCGTTCTGCATCGGCACGAACCAGATCGATCTCCAGGCCGCGAAGACGGCGGGCGTCCCCGTCTTCAACGCGCCGTTCTCGAACACGCGCAGCGTGGCCGAGCTCGTCATCGCCGAGATCGTGATGCTCGCGCGGCAGCTCGGAGACCGTTCGCGCGAGGTGCACGAGGGCAAGTGGCGGAAGGTCGCGACGTCCTCCTACGAGGTCCGCGGCAAGACGCTCGGCATCGTCGGTTACGGCCACATCGGGCGTCAGGTCGGCGTGCTCGCCGAGTCGATGGGCATGCGCGTCCTCTCGTACGACATCCGGCCCACGCTCCCGATGGGCAACAACCGCGGCGTGCCGACCCTCGAGGAGCTCCTCGCGGCGAGCGACTTCGTCACGCTGCACGTCCCGGAGACGCCGCAGACGAAGAACATGATCGGCAGCGAGCAGATCGCGCAGATGAAGGAGGGCGCGTACCTCCTCAACCTGAGCCGCGGCACCGTCGTCGACGTCGACGCCCTCGCGGAGGCGATCCGCAGCAAGAAGCTCGGCGGCGCCGGGCTCGACGTGTACCCGGAGGAGCCGGAGAGCAACTCGGACGGCTTCGTGAGCGTGCTCCGCGGCCTCCCCAACGTGATCCTCACGCCGCACATCGGCGGCTCGACGGCCGAGGCGCAGGAGGCGATCGGCCGCGAGGTCGCGAACGCGCTCACCAAGTTCACGAACACGGGGTCCACCGCATCGAGCGTGAACTTCCCGCACGTCGAGCTCGCGATGTCGCCGGGCACGCACCGCGTCCTCAACGTGCACCGCAACGTCCCCGGCGTGCTCCGCGACATCAACAAGCTCGTCTCCGACCGTCACGCCAACGTGCTCGGCCAGCTCCTCGCGACCGATCCCGACATCGGTTATCTCGTGATGGACCTCGACAAGGAGATGGCGAACGACGTCCGTCAGGGCATCTCGCAGATCGAGGCGTCGATCAAGACGCGCATCCTCTACTGAGGAGCGGTCAGAACGGCTGCGCGGCGAGCGCGCGCCGGTAGCCGAGCACGTAGAGCGTCTGGAGGTTGCATCCCGAGCAGAACACCACCGGGTCGGTGGCGTTCGCGAGGCGCCCGTCGACGACGTGGTGGAGCAGGCCGGTCGTGCAGCGGTCGGCGGTGCACGCGTCGCCCACGCACGCGCTGCCGCTCGCGCACACCGGCGCGCACGTCTCGGACCGGTGCACCTCGGCGAGGCACCACGGGCCGCGCATGGTCTCGATGGCGTCGAGCACGCGGTCGGCCTCGTCGATGAAGGAGCGATCGCCGGTGACCTCGAAGACCACCATGAGGGCGAGCGCGAGGTAGTTCTGGCTCGACAGGGTCGCCACGTTGGCGGTCGTCGCGCCGACCGAGCTCGCCGCGTAGGGCGAGGCGTACCGCGCCGGGACGTCGGAGAGCTTGAGCGGCTGGATGGCCGCGTAGATCGAGCGCGCCTGCAGCTTGTAGAGATCCTTGCCGGTCAGCCGGAAGAGCCGCGCCTCGAGCAGCATCATGGCGACGTTCGGATAGAGGTCGAGAGCCGCGCTGCCCGGACCGATCGCGTACCCGCGCACCGAGCGACCGCTCGGCGCGTCCGCCAGGTCGGCGAGCGCCACGTCCGTGATCCGCTGCTCGAGGGCGACCGCGCGGTCGAGGTGGCCCGCGACGAGGTCTCCCTGGAGCGACAGCGCGTACTGCGCGTGCACGAGCGCCACGAGCGCGGTCACGGCCGTCGGTCCGTACGTGCGCACCGCCCAGCTCGCGTCGCTCACGCCGCCCAGGTAGTCGCCGAGGCTGCTCACGAGCCCGTCGAGACGCGCGAGGAGCTCGTCGAGGGCCGCGCGATCCGCGGGATCCGCCCGGTCACCGGCGGCGGCGATCGCCTCGATGAGGCCGAGCGCGCCCATCACCTTCTCCTGCAGGTCGCCGTCGAGGAGCCCGGCCGCGAGCAGCGTCCGGGCGCGCGCATGGGCGGCCTGCAGGCGGAGCGCGTCGTCACCGGTGAGCGGCCCGTCCTGGTTCCGGCGCGCGAGCCACGCGAGGCCGTAGAAGGGCGCGTCCCCGAGGTCCTCGAGCCAGTCGCCGTCGCGGAACGAGAGGCTGCGCGCGTCCTCGGTGAGCGCCTCGCGGAGCGCGTCGTGGCGGGACGGCGGCGCGGGCGTGACCGGAAACGTCGTCGCCTCGTCCTGCCGCGTGCAGGCAAAGGCGCCGCCGAGGACCGCCAGCACCGCCAGCCCGGCGCGCAGCCAACCCGTCACGGGCCGAGCACCTTTCCCGGGTTGAGGATGCCGCGGGGGTCGAGCGCATGCTTCACCTGCTTCATCACCGCGATCTCGGCCGGGCTCCGCGAGTACGAGAGGAACGCGCGCTTCAGCATGCCGATCCCGTGCTCGGCAGAGATGCTGCCGTGGAACTTCTGCACGACGGTGAAGATGTCACGGTCGGCCTCCTTCGTCTTCGCGAAGAAGTCGGCGCGCTCCATGTCGTCCGGCTTCATCACGTTGATGTGCAGGTTGCCGTCGCCGACGTGACCGAACAGGCAGATCTCCCAGCCCGGGTAGCGGGTCTGGAAGACCTCGTCGAGCTCCTTGCAGAATGCATCGAGCTCCGCGATCGGCAGCGCGACGTCGTTCTTGTGCGGAAGGCCGGTGGCGCTGAGGCTCTCGCTGATCCCTTCGCGCAGCTGCCAGAGCTCCTTCGCCTGCGAGCCGTGCTGGGCAATCGTGGCATCCTTGGCGAGCCCCGACTCGAAGATCCCGGTGATCCACGTCTCCACGCGCTCGAGCAGGCGTGCGTGGTCGGCCTCGGTGCTGCCCTCGCTCTCCGCCTCGAGGATGACGTAGTACGGATACGTCTCGGCGAACGGCGGGCGCAGCTTGCGATGGCGGAGCAGCCGGTCGACGCAGCGCTGCGAGAAGAACTCGTAGGCGGCGAGCGTGAACGGCGCCTTCTTCGCCTCGCGGAAGAGCGCGAGGACGCCCGCGACGTCCTCGAGCGCGAGCAGCATCACCGTCGCTGCGCCGGGAAGGCGTGCGAGCTTGAGCGTCGCCTCGGTGATCACGCCGAGCGTGCCCTCGCTGCCGATGAACAGCTGACGCAGATCGAGGCCGGTGTTGTTCTTCTCGAGCGCGCCGCCGATCTCGAGGACCTCGCCCGACGCGAGGACGACCTCGAGGCCGAGCACCCACTGGCGGGTGAGCCCGTACCGGATGACCTTCAGGCCGCCGGCGTTCGTCGCGATGTTGCCGCCGACGGTGCTCGATCCCTTCGAGGCAAAATCGATGGGCCACGTGAGCCCGTCCGCCTCGCAGTGCTGGTGCACCGCCTCGGTGACCGCGCCGGCCTGCACGCGGACGGTGCTGCCGAGGCGATCGATGGGGTCCATGCGGCGCATGCGCGACAGGGAGAGGACCACCTCTCCGTGGGCCGCGACCGCGCCGCCCGCGAGGCCGGTACGGCCGCCCGACGGGACGACCGCGATGCCCTCGGCGTTGCAGAAGGCGAGCAGCTCCGAGACCTGCTTCGTGGTGCGCGGGAACGCGACCGCGCTCGGCGCAGGAGTCGCCACGCGCGTCCAGTCGCGGCCGTACTCGGCGAGCTCGGAGGGGTCGCGCGACACCACGTCCGCGCCGAGAGACGACACGAGACGATCGAGCGCGTCTTTCCCGGGCGCGGAGCTCAGCGAGGCCATGCGGAGAGCGTTACTCCGGTGGCCGGAGCGCGGCAACGGAGGTTAGACTGGCGACGATGATCCACAGCCCGCGGTTCGAGAAGCTCTGCGAGGCCGTGCGACAGCGCATCACCGAGGTCAGCATCGCGAGCGTCGCGGAACGGCTCGCCCGCGGCGATCGGTTCGAGCTCGTCGACGTGCGCGAGGCGAGCGAGTTCGCGGTGAGCCACCTTAAGGGCGCCCGCCACCTCGGCAAGGGCATCATCGAGCGCGACATCGAGAAGGCGATCCCCGACGTCGACGCGGACATCGTCCTCTACTGCGGCGGCGGCTATCGCTCCGCGCTCGCCGCCGACAACCTCGCCCGGATGGGCTACACGAACGTCACGTCGATGGCGGGCGGCTTCCGAGGCTGGACCGAGCAGGGCCTTCCCACCGAGGAATGAGGGCAGAAGGTGGGCGGCGATCTCTACCGCGACGCGTACGTCGGCATCCGCGCCCGCCTCGGCGAGCTCTCGTCACGGGTGCAGGACCGCGAAGCGGAGGTGACCGAGTCCTTCTGGGAGGCGCTGCCGGCCGAGACGTCGGAGCGACTCCTCGCGCTCCGCGGCGGCCTCGAGCTCGCCTCTGCGACGGAGCTCGACGAGCTCGCGCGCGGCGAGGAGCTCCTCGCTGCATATCTCGCCGAGCTCGAGGGCTTGCTCGAGCAGCTCGGCGCGCTCGAGGCCGAGTTCACGCACCTCCCCGACGAGGTGGACGTCGCGCTCACCGGCCGCCGTGAGGAGCCGTGGGAGGAGCCCGTCGACGACGCGCCCGAGCAGCTCGCCGAGGCATTCCGGAGCATGATCCGCGAGCGTGCTCCGGACGCGGTCCTCTCCTCGCACGGCCAGAGCAGCCACTTCGCGCGGTTCCGCAGCCTCGACGCGCCGTTCGCGATGAGCTGCAGCATCCGCAGCGTCGTCAACGCGTACATGGGCGACGTCAGCATGAGCCTCTTCACGAGCATCCGCCGTGCGACGCCGCCTCTCGTGGCGCGCCACGAGTCGATGGTGCTCACGGTCGGCAAGGCGTTCGGCATCAAGGAGGACGTCGAGGTGGGCGACCCCTCGTTCGACGGGCTCTTCCTGCTCGAGGGCACGCAGGAGGCCGCCGACCTCATCCTCACGGCGCCGGTGCGTAACGGGCTTCTCACGCTGGCGCGCTTCGACGTGCCCACGCTCGTGGTGGACCCGGGACGGCGGCTCGCGTCACTCGGATGGCGCTTCGAGCCCGCGCCAAAGGCGCTGGACGCCGCGGTGCGCGTGCTCGCCGCGATACGTCATGCGCCGCCGAGCCGCCGCTTCCGTCGCTGAGCTGGTCGCTCGCGCGTCCAGGCAGCGGCGCGGTCGAGGCGCACACGGTGCCACCGACCACGCCGAGAATCGCCCGAGAAAGTCGACGATGATCACGCGGAGGCGCATAGTCGAGAGAGCGCCATGTGTCGTTTGCTCGGTGTCGTCGCTTCGGAGCTCACGGAATTCGGTCTTGGTCTGACCGGGGCGCCTCGCTGCCTGGCAACGCTCTCGCGCGAGCATCCCGACGGATGGGGCATCGCCATCCACAACGCGAGCCCGCTCGCCACGCCCTCCGAGATCGTCCTCGGCGCCTGGGACCTGCACCGCGGCACCGCGCCGGCCGGCGCCGACGACCGCTTCCACGCGCTCGCGGCCCACAGCAAGGGACACGTGATGGTCGCGCACGTCCGCCAGAAGACCGTCGGCCCGACGCGCCTCGAGAACACGCATCCCTTCGTGAAGGACGGCTGGGTCTTCGCGCACAACGGTACGGTGAAGGAGACCGACGGCCTCCGCGCCGCGTGCTCCGAGCGCCGCCTCGGCGAGATCGCCGGCGACACGGACAGCGAGCTCCTGTTCGCCTTCCTCCTCACGCGCATGGATGAGCACGGCCTCACCAGGCTCACGAGCGACGCGCAGCGCACCGCGCTCGAGGAGCTCCTCGCCCGCGTGACGCGCGACCTCCGGGAGGCGCGCGTCGGCGCATTCAACTTCCTGCTCTCCGACGGGACCACGATGTTCGCGCACCGCTTCGGCCGCTCGCTGTTCGTGCTCGATCGGAGCCCGGGCGACCCGGTGCGCGCGAAGCGGGACGTCGGCGACGGCGCGACCATCCACACCCGCTGGACGTCCCGTCGGCACGCGATCCTCGTCGCTTCCGAGCGCATCACCGACGAGCCGTGGCGCGAGATCGAGGACGGCGTGCTCCTCCGCGTCGAGCGCGTGCCCACGCCCCACGTCGCCAGCCACGAGCCCGGGACGGAACGCCTCGTCGCATCCTGATATGGTGGCCCGCAACGTGGGCAAGCGAACCGACCCGGTGGACACGGACACGAGCACGCTCCAGGCGCGGCTCCGCGGCGCCGGCCTGAGGAGCACCGGGCCGCGCCTCCTCGTGTTGCAGAAGCTCACGGGCCGACCGTCACCGGTCAGTCACGGCGAGCTCTGCGAGGAGATGAAGCGGGACGGCCTCGATCGCGCGACGATCTACCGGAACCTCACCGACCTCACGGAGGCCGGGATCGTCACGCGCGTCGACCTCGGCGACCACGTGTGGCGGTTCGAGCTCCGGATTCGCGACGAGGTGCACACGGCGGCGCATCCGCACTTCGTGTGCAGCGATTGCGGCACGGTCAGCTGCCTCACCGATTCCGCGGTCAAGATCGTGCGCGGCAAGCGCGCGCCGCGCTCGCTCGGCAGCAAGCACGTTGCGGTGCAGATCACCGCGAAGTGCGACGACTGCCTCGACTGAAGAGCCGCGCGCGCGAGCGGCACCTTGCACGTGAGCACACGAGCGAGTAGATCGCTCTTGCAACTCAGTCTCATTCATCCATCAGTTCGTCATTCGATGAACCGAAGGATCACGCGATGCACTCCTTCCGATCCTTCCGCAATCTCGCCTCGTCGTGCGTGCTCGGCGCGGGGCTCGCGTTCGCTCCGGCGGCACGTGCCCAGCAGGCTGCCGCCGCGGTCACGCCGCCCGCCGTCATCACGCACGTCGATGCGCAGTACCCGGCGTCGGCGCTGACCGCTCGCAAGCACGGCGACGTGACCCTCGCCGTCACCGTCGACGCCGACGGGCACGTCTCGAAGGTCGATGTGCTCGAGTCGGGCGGCGCCGATCTCGACGAGGCCGCGGTGGTGGCGGCGCGGCAGTGGACGTTCGTTCCTGCCCGGCGTGACGGGGTCGCGCTCGCGA
Source organism: Labilithrix sp. (assembly GCA_028287035.1). Next base: position 29,698 of record JAQBQL010000172.1, read on the forward strand.
GCCGCATCCGCGTGCCGTTCCACTTCGCGCCGCCCGACCCGCCGCCCGAGCTCGTGACGCCGCAGCGGCCGGCCGAGCCCGTGGTGCCGGGGCACACGGTGCAGGCTGCGGAGCCCGCGGCGCCGGCAGCGGCCGCGCCCGCCGAGGTGCACGTGACGGGACGACCGAACCCGCCGAGCCGCGGCGTCTCGGATTTCCGCATCGACCGCAAGACCCTCACCGCGGCCCCGCACGGCACCGGCGCCGATCTGCTCGCCACCGCGCCGGGCGTCTACATCGCGCATCCGGAAGGCGAGGCGGTCGCGCAGCGGATCTACCTCCGCGGCTTCGACGCCGAGCACGGGCAGGACGTGGAGCTGCGCGTCGCGGGCATCCCGATGAACCAGCCCTCGCACATCCACGGGCAGGGCTACGCGGACCTCAACATCGTCATCCCCGAGACGGTGCGCTCGATCCGGGTCATCGAGGGCGTCTACGATCCGCACCAGGGCGACTTCGCGGTCGCCGGCACCGCCGAGTACGACCTCGCGGTGGAGGAGCGCCGCTCGCGCGTGAAGCTCACCTACGGCTCGTTCGACACGAAGCGCGCGCTCGCGATCTGGGCGCCCGAGGGCCAGGCCGAGGAGACGTTCGGCGCCGCCACCTTCCGCACCACGAGCGGCTTCGGGGACGGCACCCGCGGCGGCACCTCGGGCGGCGCGGTCGGCCAGTACGTGCTGAAGCTCCCCTACGACGTCACGGCGCGGCTGCATGCCGGGGCGTACGCGGCGCGCTCCAACATCGCCGGGGTGGTGCGGCGGGACGACGTCGAGGCGGGTCGCATCGGCTTCTACGACGCGTACCCGGATCCCTCGGCGCGCGCCCAGTCCGCGGGCACGTCGCGCGGGCAGGTCGGGCTCCTCTTCGAGAAGAAGCCGAGCGAGGACGGCTCGCGCCTCGAGGCCGGCACCTGGCTCTCCCTCTCGAGCTTCCGGGCGCGCACCAACTTCACCGGCTACACGCAGCGCTCGCGGGTCAATCCGAGCTGGGTGGGCCGCGGCGACCTCATCGAGCAGTCGAACGACGACCTCGGCCTCGGCGCGAACGCGAGCTACCGGAGCGCGCGCCTGACGCCGCTCGCGCACGTCACCGTGCAGTACGAGCTCGGCACCGAGGTGAGCACGCACCGCATCTCGCAGCAGCAGAATCTCCTCCAGGCGCCGCAGAACGAGACGTGGGACCAGCGGGACGACGCGGACGTGAAGACCACCGACGTCGGCGCCTACGGCGATCTCACGCTCGGCCTCGGCAAGCGCGTGCGGGTCCGCGGCGGCGCCCGCGCCGACCTCCTCTTCTTCGATGTCGACGACAAGCTCGGGAACTTCATCCCGAGCTTCTCGGTGAAGAATCACATCGTCGGGTATCGCCGCACCGCGAGCGGTATCGCCGCCGGGCCGCGCGCGACGGTCGAGTACTTCCCTTCGAGCTGGCTGCGCTTCACTGCCTCGTACGGCGAGGGCTATCGCTCGCCCCAGGCGCGCCAGCTCGAGGAAGGCGAGCAGGCGCCGTTCGCGAAGGTCCGCAGCTACGAGGCCGGCGCCACGCTGCGCGACGGAGACCGCTGGTCGCTCTCGGCCGCGCTCTACCAGACGAACCTCTCGTACGACCTTGCCTTCGACCCCGGCGAAGGTCGCCTCGAGCGCATCGGCCCCACCACCCGGCGCGGCGTCGCCGCGTACCTGCTCGCGTCCCCCGTCGACTGGATGAGCCTCTCGCTGAGCGCCACGTTCGTGCACGCGACGCTCGATTCGCCGCCCATCGCGACGCCCGAGAATCCCTCGCCGGCGTACGTGTCGGGGCAGTCGCTGCCCTACGTGCCGCCGCTCCTCGTGCGCAGCGACACGGCCTTCACGCGCGAGCTCGGCGAGCTTGCGCACAAGCCGCTCGCCTGGAAGCTCGGTTACGGCACGACGTTCCTGTCGTCGCGGCCCCTTCCCTACGGGCAGACCTCACCGCCGGTGTTCCTGCTCGACGCGACGTTCGGCGTTCGCCGCGACTGGCTCGAGCTCTCGCTCGACGCCACGAACCTGCTCGGCGCGCAGTATGCCGACACCGAGTATGCGTTCGTCTCCAGCTGGAGCACGTCGGCCATCCCTTCGCGCGTCCCGGCCCGGCACATCACCGCCGGCGCGCCGCGCGCCGTCCTCGCCAACGTGACCCTCTACCTCTGACCATGAAGCGCTACCTCCCCTTCCCCCTCCTCGTCCTCTCGCTCGCCGGCTCGTCGTGCATCGAGACGTCCCAGGAGCCCGTCAGCTACGAGGCGGTGAGCGTGCTCGCGCCGGGCGGCGACGCCACCGTCCAGGACGGCTGGGCGATCGCGGTGACCCGCGCCGACGTGGCGCTCGGGCCGTTCTACTTCTGCGCCGCGGCGAGCGGATCGTCGACGCTCTGCGAGAGCGCGGCCGCGGAGCTCACCACGGTGTCCTACGTCGATGCGCTCGCCCCGCCCACGCCGCTCGGCCGCGTGCACGGGTTCACCGGGAAGATCGAGAGCGCCGCGTACGATCTCGGCATCTCCTGGTTCGACACGCAGACCGAGCCGACGCCCGCCGCGGCGCTCCCGGCCGGCCACTCGCTGCACCTCGAGGGCCGCGCCACCAAGGCCGGACGCACCGTCACCTTCGTCGCCGACGTCGATGTCACGCCGCAGTACCAGGGACAGAGCGCGGTGGCGACCGCGCCTGCCTCGGCCGACGTGACCGGCGCGGCCACCCGGCTCGAGGTGGCGCTCGCGCCGGCCGGCTGGCTCAGGCAGCTCGACTTCGACGCCATCGCCGCGTCGGGACCGGAGCCCTTCGTGATCGCGCCCGGCATGCCCGAGCACGTGGCGGTGCTCGTCGGGCTGAAGAACCTCGCGCCGATCACGATGCGCTGGGTGGACGCGCGATGAGGCGGCTCGCGACGGTCGCGGTGGCGCTCCTCGCGGCGTGCACGAGCAGCGCGTCGGGCGGCGGCGGCTCGGGCAACGTGCAGATCTTCGTGGTCCCCGAGGACAGCATCACGAATGGCCTCGAGCCGGGCACGGGCGCGGAGAACGTCCAGGACGGGTGGACCATCAGCTACGACCGGTACCTCGTGTCGGTCGGGAGCTTCCGCGCGCGGCGCACCGACACCGGCGACACGCTCTCCGATCCCTCGCGCTACGTGCTCGATCTGAAGGCGGCGCCGACGTCCGGATACGTGACGACCGAGCTTCGTGACGTGGACGCGGTTCGCTGGGACAAGTTCGGCTACGACATCCCGAACGCGAGCGCCGGCGCCAGGCCGCTGCCGCCCACCACGCAGGCCGACGCCGACTTCATGATCGCGAACGGCTACTCGGTCTACTACGAGGGCCGCGGCGTGAAGGGCGACGTCACGATCTCCTTCGCGTGGGGGTTCGCGGCCGGCACGAGCTTCGACGACTGCGCGAGCCCCGACGGCGTGCCCGGGTTCGCGGTGCCGGCGGGCGGCACGGTGCAGGTGAAGCCGACGCTGCACGGCGACCACCAGTACTTCGACAACGTCACGCAAGGCGTCGAGATCACGCAACGCCTCGCCCAGTGGCTCGAGATCTGCGACGCCGATCGGGATCGCACGCTCACCCTCGACGAGCTGAAGCGGTGCGACGTCGTCACCGCGCTGCCGCAGCCCCCCTACGATCTCACGCAGGTGAAGGACGAAGACGGGAGCGGAAAGCTGAGCGTGTACGACTACGTGCTCGGGCAGATGCGGACGTTCGGCGACTACCAGGGGGACGGGGAGTGCGCGACCCGGAGCAAGGCGCCCTAGCCCCGGCGCGACGTGGCGGAACATGGTCGCGCCGGCCCGCGCTTCCGTCGCCCCGGCGCTTGGCCTACGCTGTCCCCGTGCTTCACCTCGACAAGGCTTTGCTATCCCTCGCGAGCGCGCTCGCTCTCGCCGTCCTCGCCGGCCCCGGCCTCACCGCCTGCGGGAGCCCGCCCGACACGAAGATGGTGGCGCACAAGGAAGAGGGCGTGCCCGCCAACTCCGCATCCGAAGAGCGGCTCGCCGCGGGAGACCGCACCGCCACGTCGAGCAGCAGCAGGGTGCCCGAGGATCCGTCGCGCCCCGTCACCACCCCGGTGGGCGGCGACGCGAGCGGCGGCAGCGCCTCCTCGGGCGGAGCCACCGCGATGCCCGTCCCCGTGGGCGGCAGCGCGCCGGCCGAGAAGCTCGGCAAGGACGGCAAGCCGCTCAAGGCCGGCAAGGAGCCGAAGGGCGCGAGCGGACCGAAGGCCAGCAAGGCCGAGTGCAAGCAGCTCTTCGACAAGTACATCGACCTCACCGTCGGCACCGACTCGCGGTTCGAGGGCATCCCGCCCGAGATGATCGCGCAGCTCAAGCAGTCCGCCCTCGCGCAGGCCCAGCAGGAGAAGGGCGATCCCTGCTCCACCCAGGACGTCACGCGCTCCCAGTACAACTGCGCGATGAGCTCGACCTCGACGGGGGCCTGGCAGGCCTGCATGAAGTGACGGTTTCCATCAAGACGGAACCTTGTCCGTCTTGACAGACCATCCGCTGGAGCGGATCCTTCGTGCAGCCCCGTGAAGTCCGTCCGTGAGAGCAGCGCGCCGGCGGCGAGCGAGGCACACGCCGACCTCGCGCCGATCGTCGGCGGCAACCTGCGCCGTCTCCGCATGCGGCGCGGGCTGTCCCTCGAGAAGCTGGCCCAGAAGTCGGGCGTCAGCCGGGCGATGCTCGGGCAGATCGAGCTCGGGCAGTCCGCGCCGACCATCAACGTCCTCTGGAAGATCGCGCGCGCCCTCGACGTCACGTTCGCGACCCTCATCCAGGCACGCGAAGCGGGCGGGCCGACCGTCCTCAAGAAGCAGCAGGCGAAGGTCCTCACCAGCCAGGGCGGCCAGTTCAGCTCACGGGCGCTCTTCCCGTTCGACGGCCCGCGCCGCGCCGAGTTCTACGAGCTCCGCCTGGCGCCCGGCGCCGAGGAGGCCGCGGAGGCGCATGCACCGGGCACGCTCGAGAACCTCGCCGTGTCGGAGGGGCAGCTCAGTCTCGTCGTCGGCAAGGACACGTTCAAGCTGGATGCCGGCGACGCGATCGTCTTCGAGGCCGACGTCCCCCACGCGTACGTGAACCCGGGCGCCGTTCCGTGCGTGATGTTCCTCGTGATGACGTACGCCGAGGAGCACCGCGGCTAGAGCTTCACGTCGTGCTCGGCGATGAGGACGACGTCCTCCTTGCCCGTGAACACGTACGACGTGGGGTTCACCGCGACGCGCTCGCCCTCGGCGACGCCGACGAGCAGCGCGTTGTGCTCCTCCTTGAGGTGCACCATGAGCTCCAGGAACGTGCGGCCCTTCCACGTGCTCGTGAGGCTGCAGCGCGAGAAGTGATTGCCGTGCTCGCGCGTGAGCAGCTCGCTGAACACGCTCATCACGCCGCGTGTGATCGCCGACTGCGCGAGCAAGAAGGCGCTCTGCTCCCCGCTCACCACGTAGTCGTTCACCTTCCCCATCTCGAGGTGGTGCGCGTGCTCGCGGCGGTAGATCTCGGCGACGGTGTACACGGCGGGGTTCAGCCGCTCGATGGTGAGGGCGGCGAGCACGGTGCGCGCGTCGGCGTCCCGCTCCTTCCGTCCCCGCGAGGTGTCGGCGAGCAAGATCGCCCGGGCGGCGCGCCGGATTCCCGCCTTCTCGAGCGCCTCGAGCTTCGTGAAGTCGTCGTTCAGGAACTGCACGCGGAGACGCGAGGCCGGGTCGCGGAGCTGCGGGACGCCGCCATCGAGCTCGGCGACGACCACGATGGGCCGCTCGTCGTCGGGCGTGGCCCGGATGTACTCCTTCACGATGATCTCGGCCTTGCGGTTCCACCCGCAGATGACGAGGTGGTCCGAGAGATCTTCCCAGTCGACGATCAGATCACCGTTACGCATGCGTTCTGCCACCAATGCCGAGATCGTTCCGACCACGGTCGCGAAGGTGAAGAGGCCCGTCAAGATCACGAGGACCGCGACGACGTGGCCACCGAAGGTCTGCGGGGGGCCGGGGATCGGCTCCGTCGCGATGACCGAGTACACGCTGAACCAGAAGGCGCGCCCGAAGGTCCCGAGCGCCGGGTTCGTATCACGCTCGAACGTGACGAGCGCGGCGCTCGCGAACACGACCACGAGCATGACGAGGCCCGAGGCGAAGAACACCTCGCGCGCGCCCTTGCGGAGGACGCGGGGGAACAGCAGGGCACGGTGCTGCGCGATCTTCAGCAGGCGGAGGAGCCGGAAGATCCGGAGCAGCGCGAGCGACGCGAGCCAGCCGGGCGGCTGGAGCGAGGGCCCGGCGACGAACGGCAGGATGGCGAGGAGCGGCAGCGTGCTCAGGACGTCGAGCCAGTACTCCTTGAAGAACGAGCGCGCGCTCTTCGCGATGCGGAACCGCAGCGCGAGCTCGACCACGAAGAGCGTGCTTATTGCGTGGACGGCCACGACGACCCACGTGCTCGGACGCAGCGTCGTCGTCTCGACGACGGTGAGCGCGGCGGACGCGATGATGAGACCGCCGAGGGTCGTCTCGACGAGCGGGCGCCCGAACAGCCGGTGCAGCGACGAGCGGGTGCTCAGGACTTTACGCCGAGCCGCGTGAGGAGCGCGGCCACGTCGGGGTCGCGCCCGAGGAAGGCGCGGTAGAGGACGGCCGGGTCCTCGGTGTCGCCCTTCGCCAGGATCTCGCGGCGGAACCGATCGCCGACGTCACCGCTCAGGATGCCGCCCTCGCGGAACTTGCTGAAGGCGTCGGCCTCGAGCATCTCGGACCACTGGTACGAGTAGTAGCCGGCCGCGTACCCGTAGGCCGATCCGAAGAGGTGCGAGAACGACGCGAGCATCGCGTAGTAAGGCGGGAGTGCCGTCGGGCTCGCCCGTTCCATGATGCCGCGCGCGTAGGCGAGGACGTCGCCGTCGCCCGCGGGGTCGTACTGCGTGTGGAGCATCAGATCGACGGTCGAGAAGCCGAGCTGACGGACGAGCGCGTTCGCGGCGCGGTACGTCCGCGCGGCGAGCATGCGCTGCTTCACGTCCGCCGGGATCGGGGCGCCGGTCTCGAAGTGACGCGCGAACCGGTCGAGCGCCTCGCTCTCCCAGCACCAGTTCTCCATGATCATCGACGGGAGCTCGACGAAGTCGGTCGCCACGCGCGTGCCCGCGAAGGAGCGGATGCTCACGTCCGACAGCACGTGATGCATCATGTGGCCGAACTCGTGGAAGAGCGTCTCGACCTCGCGGTGGTTCAGCAGCGCCGGCTGACCGGGGGACCGCGGCGGCGTCATGTTCGCGCACACGACGGCGATGTTCTCGCGCTCGTTGCCCGTGCCGGGCAGGCGATCGATGACCCCGCCCATCCACGCGCCGTCACGCTTCGTCTCGCGCGGAAAGAGATCGAGGAAGAAGCCGCCGAGCCGCTTGCCGTCGCCGTCGGTGACGGCCCAGCCGGTCACGTCCTCGTGCCACACCTTGGCCTTCGGATCGCGCTCGATCGTGACCCCGTAGAGGCTGGTCGCCACCTCGAAGAGGCCGCTCGTCACGCGGTCGAGCGGGTAGTACGGACGCAGCGTCTCCTCGTCGAAGTCGAACTTCACCCGGCGCTGCGCCTCGGCCCAGAACGAGATGTCCCACGGCTCGAGCGGCTCGTCCTGACCGTGGCTCTTCGCGAAGGCGCGGAGCTCCTCGTTCTCGCGCTCGAACGCGGGCTGCAGCTGCTGCCGGAGCGAGGTGACGAAGGCGAGCGCCCGCGCGCCGGTCTTCGCCATGCGGTCGTCGGTGACGAGGTCCGCGAAGTCCGCGAACCCGAGGAGCCTGGCCTTCTCGTGGCGGAGGGCGAGCACCTCGCGGATGATCGCCGTGTTGTCGTGCGCCGCCCCGCCCGGGCCGCCGGGCGTGGCCCGGGTGTTGAACGCCCGGTAGAGCGCCTCGCGCAGCGTGCGGTCCTTCACGTACGTCATCGCGGGGCCGTAGGAGGGCGCCTGGAGCGTGAACCGGTAGCCGCTCTTGCCCTTGCCCTCGGCGCTCTTCTTGGCGGCCTCGAGCATCGCCTCGGGCAGCCCTTCGAGGCGCGCAACGTCGCTCTCGGGGACGAGCAGCTCGTAGGAGGCCGTGGCATCGACGACGTTCTGGGCGAACTTGAGGGTGAGCTCGGAGAGCGCCACGTCGACCTCGGAGAGGCGCTTCTTGCCGGCCGCATCGAGCTCGGCGCCGTTGCGGCGGAAGTCGGCGAGCGTCTTCGTCAGGTAACGGCGGCGCGCCGGATCGAGCGTCTTCGCCTCGTCGGTCGCGTCGAGGTCGCGGAGCGCGCGATAGAGCGGCTCGGACAGGAGGAGCTTGCTGAAGAACGACGTGATCTTCGGGGTGATCGCCGCGAAGGCATCGCGGAGCTCGGGGGTGCCGAGGACCGACTCGAGATGGCTCGCCAGGTTGGCTGCGTAGTCGAGCTCGTCGGTGGCGACGTCGAGGACGCCGAGCGTCGCCGCGTAGCTGCGAGGTGCGGAGCCGATCGCGTCGATGCGCGCCTGGGCGCGCACGAGGAGCGCGTCCATGGCGGGCTCGATGTGCTCGGCGAGGACGGCGTCGAACGGAACCGGAAGCGTCACGGCGAGCAGCGGGTTGGCGGTCGACATCGCAGCCAATCTACCACGCGCTTGGCGCGTCGCTCGATGCGCGGTATGGCCGGCCGGGATGCGAATGCGGAACACGCTCGCGCTCTTCCTCGCGGCGATCTCGCTGGCAGGTTGCGGCGCGGATGCGCCCGCCCCGGCGGCGCCTGCCCCGGCGAGCGCGCCCGCCGCACCTCGGCCGCGCGACGGCGGCACGGCAGACGACCGCGATGCCCGCTCGAGCGCGGACGCGAGCGACGCGAGCGATCAGTCGCGAACCGCCGACGCGGCGGCGACGGACGCCGCCGCGCCGCGCAAGCCGGAAGGCGTCTCGCAGGAGGTGTTCCTGCGCGCGTGCCTGCGCGAGCCCGGCGACGACCGCTACTGCGGCTGCGTGTGGAAGGAGCTCCGCAAGCAGGCGTCGCCCGCCGAGCTCGAGGCGGGCACGTTCGGCCAGGCGACGCTCTTCTCGCAATTCGAGCGAACGTGCGGAAAGCTGCGGGCGGTGCGGACCGCCCCCTGACGCCTAGAGCAGCTTCGCCTTGCCCTGGCTCGCCAGCGTGAAGCCGATCAGCTTGTAGAGCATCCGCGCGCCGACGTTGCCGTCCCACTCGTCGCTGTCGTCCTCGAGATTGGGCGCGACCTCGTTCAGGTCGAAGCCGACGATGCGCTTGCCGGCCTCGACGACGCCGCGGAGCACCGCCACGAGCTCGCGTGTGTCGAGCCCGCCCGGCACCGGCGTCCCGGTGTTCGGGCAGAACCGCGGATCGAGCCCGTCGATATCGAACGATATCCAGACCTCGTCGGGGAGCTCGGCGGCAATCGCCTCCACCGTCTTCGCGAACGGCTCGCCCGCGAAGCGGCGCCGCGCGAGGTCGCGGTCGGTGAACATGGCGACGCGCGAGCCCTGGCTCTTGCAGAAGTCGATCTCCTCCTCGCACACGTCGCGAATGCCGACCTGCACGAGCTTCGACATCGCCGGGATGTCCTGCACGACGTTGAACATGATCGACGCGTGGGAGTGGAGAAAGCCCTCGTAGGCGCGCCGCGTATCGGAGTGTGCGTCGAAGTGCAGGATCCCGAACTCCTTCTTCCGCGCGGCGAGCGCCTTCAGCGCCCCGTACGGCACGGAGTGGTCCCCGCCGATGATGCCGACCACCTTCCCTGCGTCGTAGAGACGCGAGGTCTCGCTCTCGACCCAGGCGTTCACCTTGCCGGACAGCGCGTTGACCCGGTCGAGGCGCGCCACCAGCTCGGGTTCTTCGCCGGCTCCGCCCGCGTCGATGATCGCGGCCGCGAGCTCCTTGCCTTCGCGGTTCGCGGCGGCGATCACCTCGGGCAACGGCAGCATGTGGATGCCCGCTTCGTACGGCTTTTCGACGTCCAGATCGTAGAGGTCGACCTGGGCGCTCGCTCCCAGGATGGCGCGCGGACCCTCCGCTGCGCCTCCGCCGTACGAGGTGGTCGCCTCCCACGGCACCGGGACGAGGACGACGCACGCCTCGGATTCCGAGTGCGGGAGACCGAAGATTCCGGAGCCGGGCCGCGCGGGTGCGTTGGGGTCGAAGGACATGGAGCAGCGGCTTATAGCACCGGCGTGGGCTAGGCTCTCGCCCGTGGGTCATCCGAGGTCGGTCGCGCTCTCTTCGCTCCTCTCCCTGGCGCTCGCTGCGGTCGCCGCCGCGTGCTCCAGCGACGACGCCGCCCCGGCCAACGACGCGGGGCCGGCGCTGCCCGCGAAGTGCACGCGCACCGACCTCGACAGCCCTCCGCCGGTCGTCCCCCACACGCCGCGCTGGGCGTTCGAGCCCTGGATCAGCAAGGACATCTCGGACCGGGCCGACACCTACGCGTACGTCGACGGCTTCCGCGACCGCGGCATCCCCGTCGGCGCGGTGGTGCTCGATAGCCCGTGGGAGACGAGCTACAACACGTTCGTCCCCAATCCTGACCGCTACGGCGACTTCCCCTCGCTCGTCGACGACCTCCACCGCCGGGACGTGAAGGTGGTGCTCTGGATCACCTCGATGGTCAACGAGAGCTCGTTCGACTTCGAGCCCGGCGGCGACCGTTACCCGAGCTCCTCCCCGAACCTCGAGGAGGGCGATCTCTGCCATTACTTCGTCCAGGACGGCGCGCGGTTCGGCTGGTGGAAAGGGCTCGGCGCCTCGGTCGACTTCTTCAACCCGAGCGCCCGGGCGTGGTGGCATCGCCAGCAGGACCTCGTGCTCGCCGCGAAGATCGATGGGTGGAAGCTCGATTTCGGCGAGAGCTACGTGAAGAGCGATCCGGTCCAGACCGCCGAGGGACCGAAGCCTCATCAGGAATACTCCGAGAAGTATTACGAGGACTTTCTTGCCTATGGGCAATCGGTACGCGGACCGGAGTTCCTCACGATGGTCCGCGCCTGGGACGAATCGTACGAGTTCGCGGGCCGGTTCTTCGCGAAGAAGGACCATGCGCCCGTGACGTGGATGGGCGACAACCGGCGCGACTACGTCGGGCTCGCCGACGCGCTCCAGGAGATGTTCGTCTCCGCCAAGGCGGGATACGTGGTCGTCGGTTCCGACATCGGTGGATATCTCGACCACGACGACAAGAACCTGCTCGGCCCGGCCATCCCGTTCGACTCGCTGAACTTCGCCCGGTGGACGGCGCTGGGGGCGCTCACGCCGTTCATGCAGCTGCACGGGCGCGGGGCGATCGCGCCGTGGACGTTGCCGGATCATGCCGACGAGACGGTCGCCCTCTACCGGTACTGGGCGACGCTGCACCATGCGCTCGTCCCCTTCTTCTTCTCGCTGGCCGAGAAGGGCTACGCCGCGGACGCGAGCGCCGCGTCGATCCTCCATCCCATCGGCGACGCGGCGTCGTGGGCGGGTGACTACCGTTACCTGCTCGGGGACGCGCTCCTCGTGGCGCCGCTCCTCGACGCGACCGGCAAGCGCGCCGTCGCCCTGCCCGCCGGCGCTCGCTGGTACGACTGGTGGACCGGCGCGCCCGCGGACGGCGGGACCACCGTGCAGGCCGACTTCGCGGCGGACCGTGCGAAGATCCCGCTCTACGTGAAGGAGGGCGCGATCCTCCCGCTCGACGTCGACAGCGACGTCCTCGCCCTCGGGACCGCCGCCTCGAGGGGCGCGCGCACGATCCTCGGCTGGCCCGCGTCGGCAATGACCTCGTTCCGCATCCACGAGACGGGCGGCAACGTCGACGTCACCCTCCAGGGCAGCGCGAGCGGCTGGTCCTTGACGCTCTCCGCGGCGCCTGCGCCGGTGATCCTGCGCATCCGCACCGAGACGGCGCCGGCGCAGGTGACCGGCGGCGGGACCTTCACCTACGACCCCGCCGCGAAGACGACGGTGGTGACGCTCCCGGCATCGCCGGGACCGGTCACGGTCACCGCGACGCTCTGAAGTTCACCTCGGGCGGCGGCGCCCGGTACGATGAGGGCGTGCGCTCGGGCGTCCGCGGCTTCATCGGTGTGGCTCTCTTCTCGTGCGCGGCGTGCTCGCGCGCGCTCGACCCGCCGGCGCCGCAGCCGCAGACCGCCGCCGCGCCCGCGAGCGCCGCGGCTCTGGCGGTCGCCGCCGCGCCGCCCGCCGATCCCCACGTCCGGGTGATCGGCCGCTTCGAGCGCAGCGCCGGGGCCGTCCGCTTCGCGTGGCCCGGCAGCACGGTGACGGCGCGCTTCAAGGGGACCGCCATCTCGGCCCGCCTGAAGGACGACGGGAAGAACTTCTTCCAGGTCATCATCGACGGTGAGCCGAAGGCGGTGCTCCGGACCGCCGCGAGCAAGGACACGTACGTGCTCGCGACCGGCCTGCCCGACGCGATCCACGACGTCGCGCTCTTCCGGCGGACCGAGGCGAGGCTCGGCGAGACGGTCTTCCTCGGCTTCGATCCGGTCGGCACCATGCTCCCCGCGCCGCCGCCCGCCGAGCGGCGCATCGAGTACATCGGCGACTCGATCACCGCCGGGTATGGCAACGAGGGACCGAACGCGCAATGCACGTTCAATCCTGCCGAGGAGAATCATTACCAGACGTACGCGGCGATCACCGCGCGCGAGCTGCGGGCCGAGCACGTGACCATCGCCTGGTCGGCGCAAACGATCGGGCAGATGACCGACTACTACGAGCGCGCCGTGCCCCAGCGTCCGGACAGCACCTGGGATTTCGCCTCGTGGGTGCCGCAGGTCGTCGTCATGAACATCGGCACGAACAACTTCGCGACGTACGACCCGACGGAGACGCGCTACGTGCGCATCTACTCGGCGCTCTTCGACCGCGTGCGCCGCGCGTATCCGCGGGCCTTCATCGTGTGCGCGCTCGGGCCGATGCTCACCGACATCTATCCGCCCGGTAAGAGGAACCTGACGCTCGCGCGCAAGTACATGGCGGCGACGATGGAGAAGATCCGCGCGTCCGGCGAGACGAACTTCCAGTTCGTGGAGTTCCCGGAGCAGAACCACGCGAACGGCCTCGGCTGCGGCTTCCACCCGAGCCTCAAGACCCACAAGCTGATGGCGGAGAAGCTCGCCCCGATCATCCGTGAGAAGATGGCCTGGTGACGTGCGTGTTCTGCCAGATCCTGCGCGGCGAGCTGCCGGCGCATGTCGTGCTCGACGACGACGTGTGCCTCGCCTTCCTCGACCGGACGCCCCTCTTCCACGGCCACGTGCTGGTCGTCCCGCGCGAGCACCACGTGGCGCTCGCCGATCTGCCGGGCAAGCTCGTGGGTCCCTTCTTCGAGCGCGTGCAGCGCCTCGCCGCCGTCATGCCGGGGGCGCTCGGCGCGGCCGGCACCTTCGTTGCGATGAACAACGTCGTCAGCCAGAGCGTGCCGCACCTGCACGTCCACGTCGTGCCGCGCACGAAGGGCGACGGGCTGAAGGGCTTCTTCTGGCCGCGGAAGAAGTACGCCGGCGACGAGGCGATGGCCGAGGTCGCGGCGACGCTGAAGGCCGCCTTGTGAGGGCGGTCCTGGTGGATCTCGCATCATCCAGGCGAGCATCTTCCTCGGGCGGGTGACGAGACCACGCCGCGCCAAACCCTCGGATTCGCTGCGCTCGCATCGTGTAGGCAAAGGGCACACAAAGTGCTCCTGCCGTCGTCATGAACCTCGCCCGCCTCGCCCGCTGCGGTCTCGTCCTCGGACTCCTGGGAGGCGCCGTTGCGTGCTCCGGCGACGACGGCGACGAGGCGACCGACGACCAGCAGGACGACCTCACGAGCGTCACGGCGCGCTCCCGCACCCTCGAGTTCGTCGGCACGGTCTACGTCGAGCCGTCGGCGAGCGACGCCGCGATCCTCGCCACGGTGAAGACGCAGTCGCAGACCGCCTTCGGCCCGCTCCGTATCGGCAACATCGCGGTCAACAGCCGCGAGCTGAAGGAGGTCGACCCCACGACCTTCGTGAAGCGCCCGGTCAAGGTCGTCGACGCGGCGATCGCGAACGACGCCGGCAAGGACCTCCTCGAGGTCAAGTACACCTACAAGGACAACGCCGTCGTCGGCCTCGAGTACGCGCGGCGCAGCACCGCTCCGCTCGCGCTGATGGCGCCGAGCTACCGCAGCCAGCTCGATCGCGTGCTCCGCGAGTGCACGTCGAACGACGACGAGGCCCGCGAGTGGATCTCGAGCGCGTGGTACGTGTTCTCGCCCGGGCTCGCCACCTGCCAGGCGGCGATGACGGCGGAGCAGAAGAAGATCGACGCCGACCGCAAGCTGCTGAAGACGCCGCAGACCCAGGTCACGAAGGCCGAGGTGGAGCGCCTCTACCTGCCCATCCAGGTGAAGCTCGGCGCCGACAAGACGAACCAGGGAAAGTCGTATCCCGAATACGCGAAGCTCTATGCGGGCGGCGTCCAGAAGGACAAGCTGGTCATCAGCCTGCTCTTCGGGAACATCGACCACGTCGCGCAGGGCGGCCCTTCGAGCGACTTCAACTGGGGCGAGCTCATGACCACCCTCGAGGAGGTCATGGACGCGGGCGGCGAGCTGAAGCAGGTCCCGGTGGCGGGCCAGCCGGCCGTCGACCTCTCGAGCTTCACGCTGAAGAGTGGAAAGAAGGTCGAGAAGCCGTCCTTCAAGGATCTCGTCGGCCTCCACTCCGGCTCGGACCGGCTCGGCCTCTCGTATGCCGACAAGAAGGATCTCGAGGAGCAGCTCGGGACGCGCATCTTCAAGAAGTGGATCGCCGTCGAGCGCACGGTCAGCGTGAAGGCGGGCGCCGCTGCCGCCCGCGACGTCGGCATCCAGTTCCTCGTCTACTTCGGCGCGGAGAGCGACGGCGCTCCTCACCACTTCGCGACGAAGAACAGCGACGTGTTCCTCTACAACGGCCACTCGTACATCGGCTTCGGTCCGCTCGACCCGAAGAACTTCAGCGCGGCGGATTTCCCGAAGACCTACCAGCTGCTCTGGATCGACGGCTGCGTCTCCTACAACTACTACGAGAAGGACTACATCCCGCTCAAGCAGGGCGGGACGAAGAACCTCGACCTCATCACCAACGGCATCGAGGCGCCGGCCTGGCGCAGCGGCCATGCGATGGGGCAGTGGCTCAACGTGCTCCTGAACGGCAAGGGCGCGAGCTACCGCGATCTCCTGCTCGCCGCCTCGGACACCGAGGCCCTCCGCGTGGTCGACGGGGAGCTCGACAACGAGTTCACGCCGACGAAGTTCCCGATGACGATCACGCCGCGCTGACGGGACCGGGCGGGGTGGTGTAGAAGGGCGCGCCTTGTCCTCCTCCCTCCTCGCCGACGTCCGCGGCAAGATCCGCGACACGAACATCTGGGTCGTCTACGCGGCGATCGTCGTGCTCGGCATCGCCTACGGCACGTCGATCTCGGTGCTCGCGGTGCACCTCGCGGTGCTCGGGATCTCGAAGCAGGCGATGGGCGGCCTCGCCGCCACGTTCGCGCTCGGGATCGTGGTCTTCTCGATCCCGGTCGGCAGCATCGTGGCGCGCTTCGGGGCCAAGCCCTCGTTCGCGGCGGCGCTCGCCGGCTACACCGTGTGCGTCTCGATCTTCCCGCTGCTCGGGTCGCTCACGTCGATCGGCATCGCGCGGTTCTTCGACGGCGCGTTCTCGGTCGGCGTGTGGGTGTCCGCGGAGACGGCGCTGCTCGCCCGCTCCGACAAGGAGAACAAGGGGATGGTGATGGGCCTCTACGCCATCGCCGTCGCGCTCGGCTACGTGATCGGTCCGCTCCTCGCGAGCGTCATCGTCGCGCACTGGAGCACCTCGGCCGCGTTCCACGTGGCGGGGGCGTTCGGCGCTGCCTCGGTCGCGGTGGTCATGTTCCTGCTCGACCGCGAGGACCCGGGCTCCGCGCACCACGCGCACGGTGGCGGGGCCGAGGCGGACGCGCCGCGCATGACCGCGAGGCAGATCCTCTGGCGCGTGAAGACCTCGTGCTTCGGCACGTTCGCGTACGGCTACTTCCAGGCCTCGGTCGTCCTGTTCCTGCCGCTCTTCCTGATCGAGGAGCGCGGGATCGCCCCCGAGAAGACCATCTACACGACGGCGTTCTTCGCGGCCGGGATGCTGTCCATGTGCATCTTCGCGGGGCGCCTCGGCGACCGGCACGGGCACCTGCTCGTCATGCGCGTGCTCGCGTCGGTGGGCACCGTCATGGTGGCGAGCTTCGTGCTGCTGCCGTCGTTCGCGCTCATGTGCGCGGCGGTGTTCGTCGCGGGGGCGACGCTCGCGTCGATCTCGCCGGTGAGCCTCGCGCTGCAAGGCGTCGTCACGCCGCGCGCCGAGCTCGGCCGTGCGAACGGGTTCTACAATGCCGTGTACGCGGTCGGCATGCTGATGGGACCGCCGGTGTCGGGCGCGCTCTCGGCGAGGTGGGGCGGCGGCGTGATGCTCTATCATCTCGCCGCGCTGTGGGCGGCGTTCGTGGTGTTCACGACCGTCTTCGCGGCCGACGACCCGCGCCGCGCCTCGGCGCTCGTTCGCGCGGGCCGGTGACCCGCATGCGCGTCGGTGCGCCGCGTCCGCCGGCGATGCTACGCTGAGGGCATGCGGAGTCTGCGTCCTCGCTTCCTCGTTCCGCTGGTCACGAGCCTGGCGGTCGCTTCCGGAGTCGTGCTGATCGGCGCCTGCGGAGCCGACGAGGTGGCGACCGGCGTCACGCCGGGCGGCGGGGCCGATGCCGCGCCTCGTGACGACGCGGCGACCCCCGTGTTCGACGGCGCCACGGCGGCCGATGCTGCCGTCGACGCGCCGCCCGTCGCCTGTCCCGACGTGCTCCCGTCCGAAGCGGACGCGGTCTTCGTGACGGCGAGCGGCGACGACGGCGCGAGCTGCGGGACCCGCGCTGCGCCGTGCAAGACCATCACCGCGGCGCTCACCCGCGCCAAGGCGGCGGGCCGCGCCAAGGTGCACGTTGGCAAGGGCACGTACGCCGAGCGCGTCGCGCTGCGGGCCGGCATCGAGATCGTGGGCGGCTGGGAGGTGAGCGGCGGCGCATGGAAGCGCGGCTGCACGAACCCCGGTCAGCTCACCGTCGTGAAGGCGCCGGCCGCTCAGAACGTCACCGTCGACGCGCAGGATCTCGGCGGCGAGGCGAAGCTCACGCTGGTCCGCATCGAGAGCAAGGACGCGGGCCAAGTCGTTGCCGGTGAATCGCTCTACGGCGTGCGCGCGGTCGGCGCGACGACGCTGCTCACGCTGACCGACGTGACGGTGGCGGTCGCGGCGGGCGGCAACGGCACTTCGCCTGCGAAGGCGGACAACGGCGCGGCCGGCGCGGCTGCGTGCCCGCCCGGCAGTGGCGCGGCGGGCGCGGGCGGCGTGTCCGGAGCGGGCGCGCCGGCGGGGTCGTTCGATGCGACGGGCTACGTGGCGCAGGCTGCGACGGCCGGCGCGGCGGGCGCTCCGGGCGGCAACGGCGCCGCCGGAGGGCCGGGCACCTGCGTCGCCTGCGGGACGTGTCTCGCCGCTCCCTTGTGCAGCTTTCTCCCTTCCGCCTCGACGTGCGGCACCGCGGGCACCAGCGGCTGCGGCGGCGGTGGCGGCGGCGGCGGCGCGCCCGGAACGAGCGGCGGCTCGAGCGTCGGAGTCTTCGCGTGGGACGCGACCGTCGTGATGAGCGGCGGCGCGGCAAGCGCCGGCGACGGCGGCAA
>JAQBQL010000296.1 GCA_028287035.1 Labilithrix sp.
TCATGAACCAGCCACAAAAATTTTGTTAGCTTCTCGTCATTTTTTTCAAACACGCAGCCCGATTCTGTCCGAAAAGTCCTAAAGAAGCAGATTTCGGCGAAATTTCACCCTCCTGATATTATGGGTATTCTAAATATCGCCGCCTCCACATCGCGAAGCGATCAATATTTAGTGGTGAATAACTCGGCCTTTCCCATATCTTGTGCCTCAAATCGAATTCCACTTGTCGTTTTCGATAATTTTGCAATTATTCCCGGACCTCGCCGCTCCTTCGCTGGCAAGCTTGTGTCTTTCGTCATTTCTTGACCGCCCTTTTCTTCTCATGAAGCTCAAATCGCTCGTAATCCACGGTTTCAAATCGTTCGCTGACAAAACACTGATCGAGTTCCACTCAGGCGTGACCGGCATTGTGGGACCAAATGGATGTGGGAAATCGAATGTGGTGGATGCGGTCCGCTGGGTGCTTGGGGAAACTTCCGCCAAGGCCCTGCGCGGTGGGGAAATGAGCGACGTCATTTTCAATGGAACGGACAAGCGCAAACCGCATGCGATGGCCGAGGTCGTGCTGACATTTTCGGACTGCGAGCAGGCGCTGGGCGTTGACTACAATGAGGTGAGCATCGGCCGCAGGGTTTTCCGCGATGGCAAAGGCGAATACGAGCTGAACGGTCAGCAGTGCCGGGCCAAGGACATCGCCCGGCTGTTCATGGACACCGGCGTGGGTCGGAACATGTATTCGATCATGGAGCAGGGCAAAATTGACATGCTCCTGAGTGCGAAGCCGGAAGACCGCCGCCAGGTGTTTGAAGAAGCCGCAGGCATCACCAAATCGAAAGCGGAGAAGAAAGAAGCCATGCGGAAGCTGGAATACACCGAGGCGAATTTGCTGCGGGTGACCGACATTCTTTCTGAAATGAAGCGCCAGATTGGCAGCGCGCAGCGCCAGGCCGGGAAGGCGAAACGCTACCAAGAATTGCATCGGGACGTGACCGTGCTCGACACCCACCTCCATTTCAAAAAATGGAGCGAAATGAGCGTGGAGAAAGCCGAGCTCGACACTTCCATTTCCAGCCTCCGACTGCGTTCCGCTGATTTAGAACAGCAGCTGGATCGCGACGAGCGCGGCCTGACAGACGCCCGCATGGAGCTGGCGGAACTGGAGGCTCAAATCGGATCGCTGCGCAATCAGTTGAACCAAACGCAGGGGCAGATCAATGCGGCGAACCATCGCATCGAGTCGAACACAGAGCGTGTCAGGGAATGGAACGGCCTCATTGAACAATACGACGGTGAAGTCGAAGGCGGCCAGGAACGCATGATCCAGCAGGAGGACGAGCTCTGCCGAATCGGCGATGAGTTGATGCAAATTGAAGTGCAGCTTGATGCCAAAAAGTCAGCAATGGAAGAGCAGAATCGTGCGGCCCAGTCGCTCCGTGAAGAGCGTGCGCTGCATGAGCGGAACCTCCAGGAAGCCCGCCAGGCGATGCACACCGCCGAGGGAATCATCATTTCCGCAGGTGCTGAAATGAGCAGCCACACTGCGCAGGCGGTCACCGATCAGCAGCGCCAGGAGCAGCTCCAGCGGGACCTGAACGCGATGGAAGAAGAGCGCGCGGCGAAGCAGCGTGAAGAGGAAGAAATAAAGGCACGGCTTGAGGAAATGACGGCCGAGCTCGAGCAGCTGCACGTGGACGCCCACAGCCGCGAGCGCGAGTCGCAGGAGATCACCAGCGAGCTGGAAATCACGCAGCGTCAAATTCACGAACAGCACCGTGCGTTCAGCGAGAAACAGTCGAAGCTCAATGTCTTGCGCCAGCTCATCCAGGCTGGAGAGGGCCTGGAGAAAGGAACGCAGGCGGTGCTGGGCGGGCTGGGAAACAAGGAAAAATTTGCCGCCGGCACGCATGGGCTGCTGAGCACCTATTTGGAAGTCACAGATCCGCTGCTCATTCCAGCGATCGAAGCAGCCATGGGCGGTCATTTGCAGACCATCCTGGTTGAGGATGCGGACTTCGCGCGCCAGATCATTGAGACGCTGAAATCACAGCAACTCGGCACTGCGGAAGTCCTGCCGCAAAATCGATTGAACCGCGGCCATGCCTCGCAAATGCAGGTGCTGCCGGAAGGCGCAGTCGCCTGGGCGCTGGACAGGATTCGTGTGAAAGAAGCGGTGCGCCCGGCGATTCATCAGCTGCTGGGAAATGTATGTCTGGCCCCAAATCTGGAGACAGCGCTTCGCTTGAAGCAAGAGATGCCAGATGTCGCGTTCGCGACCATCACCGGCGAATACATTTCTGCAGAAGGAACCATTCGCGGTGGCGCTGGCAAAGAACAGGCCGGCTCCATTTTGCAACGCCAGGCAGAACTTCATGCATTGGAAACAGAGGTGGCTCAGTTGGAAGAATCTCTCTTCAGGGCCGAGGCTCTGCGCGACGATCTGCAAGAGCGCCAGCGAGCCGCCAAGACCGCCTCCGAAGAACAGCGCGAAATGCTGCAAGTCCGGCGGGTGGCTGAATCCACGCTGCAAGGTCAGTTCTCTTTGGTCCAGCGCGAGACCGCCCAGTTCACGAACAAACTGGGTGGTGTGGAGTGGGAACTCAGCGAACTGGCCAAGCGCCAGGAGGCGCTCGCCCGCAAGGTTGACGAAGCCACAGCACGCCGCGCCCGGGCGGAGGAAGAGCTGGAAGATCGACGTGCGCAGAGCGCGGAAATGGTGGAGCTTTTGGAGATTCGCCGGCGCGATGAAACGGAAGCAATGGACCGCCTGAACGAGCTGAAGACTGCCCTCGCAGTCGAGCTTCGCACGCGCCAGGCCTTGCAGGAGCAGCGTGCGCCGATGCAGGCGCGTCTTCGCGAACTGGAAGAAGCGCTCGGCAAACGCCGCCGTGAAGTGGAAACATTCCGTGAGAAAATCCTCGCCGCCGAAGATGAAACGGAAGCCATGGTGCAGGGCATCGCGGAGGGTCGCGAACAAGTCACCGAGCTCAGCCAGGTCTTGGAAACACGCTCTGGCGAACGCGCCGAACGAGCCGCCCAGCTTGCTTCCAGCGAAATAGGACTCAATGCCATCCGCCGTGAAGTTTCGAAATTAAACGAGCAGCGGGGCAGTGAAGAAGTGCGCGTCACGAAGATTGGCCTGCGCATGGAAAGCCTCATGACGTATGCGCAGGAGCGCTATCGGATCAATCTCGCGGCCTTCGAACAAGACGCCCACGCGCTTCTGGTTTCCATCCGCCATCAGAAGTCGATGCAGGGGCGCTCGGAGAAACGCCGCGCTTCATTTGAGGTGAACCAGGATGAGTCTTACGAAGCCGCCTCCGCCGAAAGCGCCGCTGTGCGCGACGAAGACGAAGCATTTGCCGCAGGTGTTGTCAGCGAAGAAGGACCGGATTGGGAATTTGTTGAGAGCG
>JAQBQL010000194.1 GCA_028287035.1 Labilithrix sp.
GCGCCGGCCGGAACGTGGATGTGCACGTCCTGATCGGCGACCACCGCGGGATCGATGCCGAGACGGTGCGCGTTGCTCCTCACGTAGGTGAGCGCGGCGCGCGCCGACTCCTTCATGACGTCACCGAGCTGCCCGGTGATCTCCACCGATCCCTTGCCGGGCATCCGTGACGTCTCGATGAACAGGATGGACCCGCCGAAGGGCGTCCAGGCGAGGCCGGTCGCGACGCCGGCGATGGCGGTGCGCTCGGCGATCTCGCGCTCGAACTTGGGCTTTCCGAGGTGCGGAACGAGGTCCGCCTCTCCGATCACCACGGGCGCGGCGAGCTCCGCCGGGTCGGTATCGGTCACCTTCGCCGCCTTCTCTGCGGCCATGCTGCGGCGGGCGACGTCGAGGGCCGCGGCCCGGCAAAGCTTCCTGATCTCGCGATCGAGCTGACGGACGCCGGCTTCCCGGGTGTAGTCGCGGACGATGGCGTGCAGCGCGCCGTCGGTGATGGTGAGCTTGTCCTCGGCGATGCCGTGCTCCTTCGTCCGCTTGGCGACGAGGTGCTTGCGTGCAATGTGCATCTTCTCGTCGGGCGTGTACCCGGAGAGCTCGACGATCTCGAGGCGGTCGCGGAGCGGCGCCGAGAGGGTCTCCAGCGTGTTGGCGGTACACACGAACATCACCTCGGAGAGGTCGAAGGGCACCTCGAGATAGTGATCGGTGAACGTCTTGTTCTGCTCGGGGTCGAGCACCTCGAGGAGCGCCGACTCGGGCGAGCCCGCCCAGCCGTTGCTCATCTTGTCGACCTCGTCGAGGAGGACGACGGGGTTCTTCACGCCGGCCTTGCGGAGGGCGTTGACGAGCCGGCCGGGGAGCGCGCCGACGTAGGTGCGCCGGTGGCCGCGGATCTCGGCCTCGTCCCGGACGCCGCCGAGGGAGACGCGCACGAAGGGCCGGCCGGTCGCGTCGGCGATCGACTGACCGAGCGACGTCTTGCCGACGCCGGGCGGTCCCACGAGGCAAAGGAGCGTTCCGCGGGTGTTGCCCGAGAGCTTCAGCACCGCGACGTGCTCGAGGATGCGCTTCTTGATGTCCTCGAGACCGTGATGGTCGGCGTCGAGCCGCGCCGCGATGGCGTCGAGGTCGATGGTCGAGGCCGCCCGCTTGTCCCACGGGAGGTCGGCGATGAGCTCGAGGTAGTTGCGGATGACGTGCGTCTCCGCGCCCTGGCCGTTCATGCTCTCGAGCCGGCGCAGCTCGCGGTCGACGACCTTCTGGGCGTCCGCCGGGAGATGGGCCTCCTCGAGCTTCTTCTTCAGGCTTGCGAGCTCGTCGGCGTCGTCGCCGTCGAGCTCCTTCTTGATGGCGCGCATCTGCTCGCGGAGGACGTGCTCGCGCTGGTTCTTCCCGAGCTCCTTCTTGACCTCGGACTCGATCTTCGAGCGGACCTCGGCCTGGGCGCGGGCCTCGGCGATGCGCTTCACCAGGGTCCGGATGCGGACCGCCACGTCCGCCTCGCCGAGCAGCTCGATCTCGTTCGCCACCGGGAGGTCGAGCAGCGCGGCCACGCGGTCGGCGAAGACGCTCGGCTCCTCCTCGTCGAGGTCGAGCTGCGCGAGGGCGCCGCCCGCGTCGGACACGAGATGACGGACCTCCGCCGCGAGAGCCCGGGCGAGCTCCTTGGCGTCGACCGATTCGGCGTTGGTCTCCTCGAGATGAGTGACCTCCGCCTTGTAGAACGGGCCCGACCCGTCGAGAGTGTCGAGCCGCGCGCGGCCGAGGCCTTCGACGGTGAGCTCGTACTCGCGCTCGCCGCGCCGCTGGACGGCGCGAACGCGAGCGAACGTGCCGAAGGGATGGAGGTCTTCCTTCGCCAGGTCGGCCTGGCGCGGGTCACGCTGGGTGAGGGTGACGATCACGTCACCGGGGTTGAGATCTCGGACGAGGGCGATCGAACGCGGGCGGCCGACCGCAAAGGTCAGCGTGGCGCCCGGCAGGAGGACTCCGGTACGGAGCGGGAGGACGTGAGCGGGGTTCTGGGGAACCGGCGCGTGATCGCGGAGCATCGTCATTGGTCGCTGTCGTCTCCAGTGTGAAGGCGGGAACTGCCTCGAATCTTGAGCGATGAACGAAACCTAAGTTCGTTCACGGGCCCGTCAACGAGCGTCCGCGCTTTTGGCCCGGAACGTGCTCGTCAGCTCCGCCGTGGAGCGTTGCGCGAAATCTGCGGATCGGTCGCCGGCGCGCGCGCGCACAGTCCGGAGAGGAGCATCCGGCTCATCTCGCGCGTGGTCCGGGCGCTCTCCTCGGGCGGCTGATCGTAGAGCCACGGCGGAGAGAGCGTCGCGAAGGCGCGCTGGAGAAGTCCGGCGGCCCGTTCGGGCTTCACGCCCGCCGCGAGCTCGCCACTGGCCTGCGCGCTCGTGAGAACCGACCCGATGAGCGCGCGCTCCTCCTCGCGGAATCGCTCGTGGACCATCTTCACCGGGCTCACGCCGCCCTTGCTCCCGCCCTTGCAGTGGAGGAGCTCGCAGGCGTGCTGGCCCTCGCGCCCGAGCTCGAGGAAGGTCGCGGTGCGCACCTCGAGCATCTTCGCGAGGCGCTCGAGGCTGGTGGAACCGCTGCGCCCCTCGGCGACGCGCCTCATCGCCGCGAGCACCCGCCCGTGCGCCGACGACGAGAGCTCCTCGACGATCGCCTCCTTCGACGGGAAGACGAGGTAGACGGTGCCGATGCCGATGTTCGCCTCGCGGGCGATGTCCGCGATCGTCGTCTTGGCCGGCCCGTAGTGGCCGAAGAGCCGGGCCGCGACGTGGAGGATCAGCGTCCGTCGGTCGTCGTCGGCCACGATCGCGACCGTAGCATGAACGGATCCTTCAGCCGTTCACGCGTTCACTCGCTCGTCGTCTCGAGGCACTCGACGAGCCGGGGAGCGATCGAGACGAGGTCCTCCTTGTCGAGCTTCTGGCTGCCGGGATGGGAGTCGGTGCCCATGATCGAGGCGAACACGCCCGACCCGCGCAGCGTCTCGAGGGCGTCGCCGGGGAGCACGAGGTGGCTCGCGATGGCGTGCACCTTGGTCGCTCCCGCGCCGAGGTACGCCTTCGCGGCCTGGATGAGCGACGAGCCGGTGCGGATCATGTCGTCGTAGACGACGACCTCCTTGCCGCGCACGTCGGCGTTGATGCCCGTCACGGCGAGCGTCCCCGAGCCCGAGTCACGCGTCTTGTAGACGAACGCCGGCTCGACGTTGAGGTCGCGGGCGAGGCTCTGGACCCATTTCGCGCGGCCGGCGTCGCACGCGCCGAGCACGAACTTCTGGCCGCCCATGCGCTCCTGGATCTTCTTCGTGATCATGGGCGCGCCGTAGATGTGGCGGGTGAGCACGCGATCGTCGAGATAGAACTCGATGCCGTCGGTGTGGAGGTCGAAGAGGAAGAAGCGGGTGCCGCCCTCCGGCGACGGGATCGAGGAGAGGAGCCGCGCGCGCGACTTGGCGACGACGACCTCGCCGGTGCGAACCGCGCGCTCCATCGTCTGGTAGCCGAAGTACGGGATGACGATGGCGAGCGAACGCGCGCCGGCGCGGGCGATGCCCGAGGCGAGGTCGAAGACCTCGAGGACGTCCATGTCCGTCGCGGTGCCCCCGAGCACCACCACGTCGCGGCCCCACAGGTCGGAGAGGATCCGCAGGTAGCGCTCCCCGTCGGGGAAGTACCGGCGCTCCGTCGCGCCGTGCTCGAAATCCCCGTGGGCGAGGAAGCTCGGCTCGAGGTACTCGTACGAGGGGATGCTGAAGAGGAGGCGGCGCGACATCGCAGCCGTAATATCACTCCAGCGTGTAAGATTCTCGTCGTGACTTCAGCCCGCGCTCCCCGGACCTCTCGCGACCTCAACGTCATGCTCCGTTCGGCGGCGGTGCTGGGGCTCGCGCTCCTCGCGCTCCTCGCCAGCGGTTGTGCGTCGAAGCCATCGATGAAGCTCAATCACGCCGAGGTGAGCGGCGTGTCGCTGGGGTTCCCCCCGCAGGTCGGCGTCGTGATGACGATGGTGCTCGACGTGCACAACCCGAACTCGTACGACGTCGCGATCCGCGCCTTCCGCGGCAACGCGCTGCTCGCGAACCAGTACAACCTGCCGATCGACTACCGCGCCGGCAACGAGGGGCTGTGGCTCGCCGCGAGCTCGACCACCACGGTGCGCATCCCGGTGAGCGTTCCCATCGACCTCGGGCTGAAGTTGCTCCGCGAGTCGTACTCGGCGCCCACCGTTCCCTTCCACGTCACCGGCAAGGCCGACGTGACCGCGACGCGCACCTTCCAGATCGAGAAGGACGACTACGCGGTCGACGAGCAGGGGACGTTCTCGCGTGACCAGCTCGCGATCGCCGTTCCGCACCTCTGAGGGCGCGGCTCGCTCAGACGACCAGCGTCTCCTGGTGCTCGCCCCACACGCCGCGGAGCACGCCGGCGATCTCTCCGACCGTCGCCTCGGCCTTCACGGCGTCGAGGATGAGCGGGAGGAGGTTGTCCTTGCCTGCCGCGGCCGCCTCGATCTTGCGGAGCGCCTCGGCATGGCGGCTCGCGTCGCGGCGCGCCCGCACCGCCTTCAGGCGGTCCGACTGATCGCGCTCGATCTTCGGGTCGATCTTCATGACCTCGACGTGCGGTGAGTCCATCACGAAGTCGTTCTGGCCGACGATGATGCGCTGCTTCTTCTCGATCTCGATCTGGTAGCTGTACGCGCTGTTCTGGATCTCGCGCTGCGGGTAGCCCTGCTCGATCGCGTCGACCATGCCGCCGAGCTCGTCGATGCGCGCGAGGTACTTGTTCGCCTCGGCCTCGATGCGGTCGGTGAGGGATTCGATGGCATACGCGCCGCCGAGCGCGTCCACGAAGTCGGCGACGCCGGACTCGTGCGCGATGATCTGCTGGGTGCGGAGCGCGATCGTGACGGCCTCGCTCGTCGGCAGCCCGAGCGCCTCGTCGTAGCTGTTCGTGTGGAGCGACTGGCAGCCGCCGAGCACCGCGGCCAGCGTCTGCATGGTGACGCGCACCACGTTGTTGAGCGGCTGCTGCGCGGTGAGGGTCATGCCGGCGGTCTGGCCGTGGAACCGGAGCGCGCGCGCGCGGTCGGTCTTCGCGCCGAAGCGCTCGGCCATGATCTTGCTCCACATGCGCCGGGCCGCGCGGAACTTCGCGACCTCCTCGATGACGTTGTTGTGGACGTTGAAGAAGAACGAGAGCTGCGCGCCGAACTTGTCGACGTCGAGACCGGCCTCGACCGCGGCCTGCACGTACGCGATGCCGTCGGCCAGGGTGAAGGCCACCTCCTGCACCGCGTCGCAGCCGGCCTCGCGGATGTGGTAGCCGCTGATCGAGATCGTGTTCCACGACGGCACCTCGCGGCCGCAGAAGCCGAAGATGTCGGTGATCAGACGGAGCGAGGGACGCGGCGGGTAGATGTACGTGCCGCGGGCCATGTACTCCTTGAGGATGTCGTTCTGGATCGTGCCGCGCAGCTTGTCGCGCGGGACGCCCGACTCCTCTGCCACCGCGATGTACAGGCAGAGCAGGGTCGAGGCCGTCGAGTTGATGGTCATCGACGTCGAGATCTTGTCGAGCGGTAGCCCGCGGAGGAGCGTGCGCATGTCGTCGATCGAGTCGATGGCGACGCCCACGCGGCCGACCTCGCCGAGGCTGCGCTCGTCGTCGGAGTCCCGGCCCATCTGCGTCGGCAGATCGAAGGCGACGGAGAGGCCGGTCTGGCCCTGCTTCAGGAGGTAGTGGTAACGCTCGTTCGACTCGGCGGCGGTGCCGAAGCCGGCGTACTGGCGCATCGTCCAGTGACGACCGCGATACATGTTGGGCTGCACGCCGCGCGTGAACGGCGGGCGGCCCGGGAAGCCGAGCGCCGTCGCCGGGTCGAAGCCGGCGAGATCGTCGGGACCGTAGAGCGGGGCGACGTCGGCATGACCGGCGAGGTTCGGAACGCGCGGGCGGGGCCGCTCCTTGGCCTCGACGGCCTCGACCCTCGACTGCCAGGCCCGCTTGTCATCCTCGTACGTCATGACAGCGCTTTACCACGGCTCGGCTCGGGCGGCGCAGGCCGCGCGGGCTCCGCGGCGGCGCCCACGATGGCCTTGCACAGCGGGCAGCTCGCGATGCCGTGCGGCACGTCCTGGCGGTGGCGGTCGAGCACGCCGCGCGAGATCTGGGCCAGCGCGCGACGCACCTCGCGGCGCTCGCCCTTGATGCGCGCGATCTTCATGTCGTCGTAGGCGGTGGTCTGGTGACGCATCCACGCGATGACGGCGGCGGCGGCGCGCTCGTCGACCCCGATGCGCTTCGTGCGCGCGACGGTGCCGCTGCCCACGGGCGTCGCATGCGCCGCGACCCGCCTGGCGAGCGTCTCGCCGAGGAGCGCCCACTCCCTCGAGAACCGCAGGAACGCGAGCACCTCGGCCTCGAACTCCGCGACGTACTCGTGATGGGTGCGCTCGCGGCGCGCGAGGTCGGTGGCGCGCTTCTTCGCGTACGACTCGGTGGACCGCTCCGCGTCGAGCGCGGCGCGCGCGGCCTCGATGTTCTCGCGCGGCGCCCAAAGGCCCTTCGAGAAGGCCTTCCGTCCGCGCTTCTCGATGACCGACCACGAAGGGCCGGCGGCCTTCACGCGCCGCGTGAGCCCCGCGTCGCCCGGCGGCAGGCACGCCCAGCCGGGGGGCGGGGAATGCTTCGAGCCGTCGGGGGCGAGGAACACGCGTGGATCGGCGCTGGGCGCGAGGACGATGGACCCGGGCATCGCGACGAAGCTGCCCGAACGCGCGCGCGGCGTCGAGGGAGTCATGCGACCATCGGGGCGGTCCACCCTCGTACGAGGTCCATCCTTGACGCTCCGTCCCGCCGCTCGCCTCCTCGCCCTCGCGCTGGTCCTCGCGCTCGCCGCGTGCTCCCGGCCTGCGCCCCCGTCCGCGGATCCGTCGCCTCCCGCCGCCAGCGCC
>JAQBQL010000226.1 GCA_028287035.1 Labilithrix sp.
GCGCCTCCCCCCGTCGCCGTCATCGCGACCCGCGGCGCGGTCCAGACCGTGAGAAAGTCCGTCGTCTCCACGAACTGGCCGTAGGAGCGAAACATGCCCCACTCGGTCGCCATCGGCAGCGCGACGACGATCGCGAAGAGCGTGAGGCGGAGCCAGGTCCGGCCCACCGTCGCGAGCAACCGCACGAAGAGCCAAAGGGCGAACGCGGCGACGACGTAGTTCGTCGCGCCGCGTACGGTGGCGAGCCGCGGCGCAAGGTAGCGCGCGCGGCTGATCAGGTCGATCGCGAGAAGCCCGGCCCAGCCGAGGGTGAGCCGGTGTTTCTTCACGATCCGAAGCTTCAGCTCACCTCGGCCATCATCAGCGGCGCGATGTGCATCAGCGTGATCTCGGGGTTCGGCGGAGCGGTGTCCTTCGCCATCTCGAGCGCCTCGGGCATCGTGCGCGCGGTCTCGTAGCCGAGGAGCTTCGGGATGTACTCGTTGTCCGCGCCGACGACGATCACGCGACCGATGTGCTGGCGGCCCGCCTCGCCCCAGTACCACATGAAGAACGGGTGGACCGGGTGGTACGCGTGGCCG
The DNA here is from genome assembly GCA_028287035.1 of Labilithrix sp. The sequence goes on from JAQBQL010000226.1 coordinate 582, forward strand.
GTGCGGTAGGCCTGGATGTACGCCGGGTTCGCGGCGAACTTCGCCTCGAAGCGCTTGTGCAGCTCGAGCCCGTCACGCGTCTCGGGCAGCAGGTTGTGCACGAACTCGATGTACGGAGCGTGGTGCTCCTTGTCGAACTGGTCGGTGCACGGGTGCGTCACGATCATCGTGCCGCCCTTCTTGAGCATCGGCGAGCCCTTGTACATGTTGAACAGGTAGCCGTTCACCATGACCTGCACGAGCAGCGGGTTCAGGAACGAGTTCACGTTGTACGGCGAGATGTACGGGATGCCCGTGACGAGGATGTCCGCCTGGCCCTTCACCGGCACGAGGTACTGCTCGTACGTGCGCGCCAGCGTGTGCTTGTGCGCCGCCTCGGTGTTGCCCGCGAACACGCCGGTCACGCCGTAGGGCGAGGGCACGCGCTGGAAGATCGCCTGCCGGGCGGCCTGCGGGACCTTCGAGAGCGTCATCGTGAGGGCCTTGAGCGCGGTGCGCTCCATGCCGTTCAGGTCGTCCTCGTTCTTGTGCAGGAACTCGAGCGGGCGATCGAACATGCGGTTGTTCACCGTCGTCTCGATCGTGAACACGTTGAGGACCTTGTTCGCGAGCTTGCCCATGCGCTCGACGCTGGTCGCGAGCGCGCTGCTCGACGGATCCATGTACGAGTGGCACTTCCGCATCGTCGCCGGGTTGTGGTGCGCCTTCAGGCTCTTGTAGCCGCAGAAGCCGACCGCCACGGACTTGTGACCGCCGTCCATCGGGACGAGGTTCAGGTTCACGTAGATGAGGAGATCGCTCTCGACCGCGTAGCGCGAGAGCTCGACGACCTCGCCCATCTCGGTCGTGCCGATCTCGACCATGTTCTTCTGGTCTTCGGCGTCGTGGTTGAAGAGGCGGTGCGGGTAGTAGGCCGCGTGGATCTTGTCGCCGACGATGTGCTTGATCTCGTCGGAGGTCATGCGGCGGTGCACGCTGGTCGCGATGATCATCGTGACGTCGTCGACGCCATGATCGGCGAGCTGCTGGAGGACGACGGTGAGCACGCGCTCGCGCACGTCGGGCCGGCGCATCGGGGGCAGCGGGAGCGAGATGTCGTCGATGCCGATGACCACCTTCATGCCCGGCCGGAGCTTCGCGTGGAGCGGCTCCGAGTCGTACGGGTGATTCAGCGCGTAACGGATCGCCGCGTCGACGTCCTTCAGCGCCGCGAGCGGCGGCTTCGGGTAGATGCAGCGAGTGCCGGGCGGGAGATCGACCTGGACGAGGCGATCGCCGGCGAAGATGGTGCGCGGCGCGCTCTTGCGATCCAGCGTGACGACGAGCGGGTGTGACATGGCGGCGGGCCCGCTCGTACCACGGTCGACGGAAGAGTCCCAGGGGTGCGGAGCTGCGAACCCCGTTGCGCGGTCAGGACGCCTTGTCGAGCGTCAGCACCGGCCAGCCGTACGTCCGCGCGAGGCGCTCGAGCTTTCCATCCGGATTCACCGCGGCGGGGTGACCGACGACGCTGAGCATCGGAACGTCCGAATAGCTGTCCGAGTACGCGAAGCACTCGTCGAGGTCGTGCCCGTGCTCGCGCGCGTGCTCGCGGACGAGCCGCGCCTTCTCGGGGCCGGCGACCACCGGGCGGAGCAGCCGGCCGGTGGCGATGCCGTCCTTGATCTCGAGGCGATTGGCGATCACGTGCGTCGCACCGAGATGGGTCGCGAGGCGCGTCATCAGGAAATCGAGCGCGCCCGAGACGAGCACCACGTCGTGCCCCTCGTCCCGGCAGCGCGAGACGAGGTCCTTCGCGTGGGGATAGAGCGCCTTCTTCATGATGTCGTTGAAGGCATCGTCGGCGAGGATGAGCAGCCGATCGCGGGAGATCCCCTCGTAGGCCTCGAAGAGCATCTCGTTGAACATGCGCCGGTCCTGCATCTCGGCCCAGACGAGCTGCGGGGCGCGGAAGGCGGCGCGCGCGAGCTTCTGCAGGCTGCGCATCGGCGAGCGCTGGTGCATCAGGTACCAGAGCGTCGGATGCACGAGGTTCGTGCGGATCAGGGTCCCGTCGACGTCGAAATAACTGGCTGCCACGGCGCGCTCCTCATCCCAGGGGTAGGCGCCTGCGTCAAGGCCAGCGCGAGCGAGGCATTCTGAACACACGTCGAGGCGTACGTTTCACGCTTGCCTGCGAAGCGCTCTGCGCATGCGCAGAGCGTCAACGAGTGTTTTCGCCGTCTTCTTAACCTGCATGCAGAGGGCACGTAGCTTGCGTCTATGAGCCGTATGATGACGAAGAACGAAGCTGCGACGCGTCAACTACCGGTGGCGTACGGCCGCGACGCGAACAGCGAGGCACGCACGAACAGCACGCGCTACGCGAGCGAGACGCGCATGCAGGCGGCGGTCGTCGTGAAGCGTTCCGAGGACAAGGACCCGTACGCCGACGTCCCCTGCACGGACTGACGACCAGGACGGTCGCAGGAGCGCACGCGCCGCCCCCTCAGCGTGAGTTGCGCGTCACCCGCAGCACCGTGAGGCGGCCCGCCGCGATGCGTTCCACCCGGGCGTTCTCCTGGGCGAGCCGCGCCTCCGCCACCGCGAGATCCTCGCGCGAGCGATCCGGGTCGAACACGTACGCGAACTCGGGCGCTTCGCTGAACGCGCGCCGGTACGGCGGATAGCGGTCCTCCGCGGGGTTCGTGGGCACGACCACGATCTCCTCGCCGAAGAGGAACGTCAGCCGGTACGAGGTCCAGTAATCGGCAGTCGCCCAGCGCAGCCCGTCCGCGCGCAGGAGATCACGGAGCGCGAGATCGTCGCGGAGCTCCGGCGTCTCGCGCACCGGCAGCGGGCCGTGCACGAAGGGCCCGTAGCCGACCCATCCCGCGACCGCGCTCGCCGCGAGATGCGGCACGAAGAGGAGCGCGAAGCGGCGCGTCCCGAGCGCCTTGGCCGCCGGCATCACCGCGAACGGCGTCAGGAGCGTGAGCACCGCGAGGTAGCGCATCGAGAAGTGATCCATCGCCATCACCGAGACGAGGAACGCCCCGATGGCGAGCGGGAACACCAGCGCGCCCACGAACCCGAGCTGCCTCACCGGCGCGGGTAGCCAGCGCGCGGCGAAGGGCAGGGCCGATGCGAGGCCGACGAGCACGAGCAAGGCGAGCAGCACCGCCGACGTCGGCCCGAGCACGCGGAACCAGAGCGGCGCGTCCCATGGCGCGTAGTCCATCACGTGATGTGCATAATACACCTTGTACGACAGGGCCCACGGCAGGCACTCGTCCAGGAGCAGGCGGACGTGGTGCGGGATCATGCCGAGCGTGAAGGTCAGAGGTCCGCTCTTCGCGGCCGGCAGCGAGTGCATGACGAAGAACGGAAGGATCCCGATCGCCGCCCCCCCGAGGAAGCCGCCCAGCCCGACGAGGCGCGGCCACGCCACGATCGCGGCGTAGAGGGCGAGCAGCGGGAAGAGCAGCATCGGATACGGATCGGCCGACACCGCGAGCGTCGCCAGCAGGCCGCCCGCGGCGATGAAGCCCTCGTTCCAGCGCCCCTCGTCGCGGCGCGCGCCGGCCGCATCGAGCGCCGCGAAGGCCGCCATGGCCAGCGTGAGCGACAGCTGCCGGGGCGGGTAGAGCGCGTACGAGTGCACCGAGCTCGGGCTCACGACGAGCGGCATGACGACCAGCAGGGCGGCGAGCGGGGCCAGCCGCCGCCGCACCATCGTGAACGCGAGGTACGTCGAGACCACGTGGAGCGTGAGCGCCGACAGCATCAGCACGAGCGGCGTCGCGCCGAGGAAACGGAAGAACACCGCTGCCACGACCGCGTCCGCCGACGTCTGGTAGCCGCTGCCCCACAGGAAGGGCGAGAGCTCGCCGCGCAGCATGTGGATGGCCTGCAGCCCGACGACCGCGGCGTCCGAGTTCGTGGAACGCGCGTTCAGGAGCGCGGGCAGCCGGAACGCGTACGACGCGGCGACGAGAGCGACCGTCTCCAGCGACGGGAGCGCGGGCACGAGCGCCTCGCGCAGGATGGTGGGAATCGGTCGCACGGCTCGGGCGTACGGGCTCTACCAGCACGCGAGCTCGTCGTCACTCGCGCCTGCTACCATCGCATCGATCATGAACAGCCAGGGAAGCCCGGGGCTGGTCGCGGAGCTCCCGCGACCGGGGGACCTCATCGCCGGCAAGTACCGCGTCGATGCGGTGATCGGCACGGGCGGCATGGGCGTCGTCCTCGGCGCCGAGGACACGTCCCTCGGACGGAAGGTCGCCATCAAGTTCCTGGCGCCGCAGAAGGCCGATCGCGAAGGCGCCGTCGCGCGCTTCCTGCGCGAGGCGCGCGCCGCAGCGTCCATCCAGAGCGAGCACGTCGTCCGCATCCACGAGGTGGGGGCGCAGCCGAACGGCGCGTCGTACATCGTCATGGAGCACCTCGTGGGGAGCGACCTCGCGGTCATGCTGCAGGCTCGCGGCCCGCTCGCGGTGGACGAGGCGGTCGACCACGTCCTGCAGGCGTGCGAGGCGATCGGCGAGGCGCATGGGCGAGGCATCGTCCACCGTGACCTCAAGCCCCAGAACCTGTTCCTGACCCGGCGGCCCGATGGCTCGCCGATCGTGAAGGTCCTCGACTTCGGCATCTCCAAGGCGATCGACGCGCAGTCGCCGAACCTCACGGCGACCGACATGATCATGGGCACGCCGCTCTACATGTCGCCGGAGCAGGTGCGCAGCCTGAAGAGCGTCGATCATCGCTCGGACATCTGGTCGCTCGGCGCGATCCTCTTCGAGCTGCTCACGCAGTCCCCGATCTACGACGCGGCGACGGCCTCGGCCCTCTGCGCCGCCATCGCCGTCGATCCGCCGATCCCGCTGCGGGCACGCCGACCCGATGCGCCCGCCGAGCTCGAGGCGGTGATCCTGCGCTGCCTGCAGAAGGATCCGGCCGGTCGCTACGCGGACGTCGCGGCCCTCGCGCAGGCGCTCGCCCCGTTCGCGTCGGCGCGCGGCCGCGTGCACGCCATGAACGTCGCGCAGATCGTGAGGGCCGGCTCGATGACGGGCGGGTTCGCGCAGGCCGCGCACGCGCCGGCGCCGTCGCCCTACGTGCCCACGACGCACGGCGGCCAGCTGCTCTCGCCCGTCGGCGCGCCCGTCGGCCTCGGCTTCGATCCGACGGTCGGAACCAGCGGCGTCGGGTCGGCGCTGCCGCCCGGCGCGTTCGGCGCGGGCTACCACCCGCCGACGCAGCAGGGCTGGCAGCAGGGCGGCGCGTTGGCCGGAAAGCCGCCGCCGGCGCGCGGAGGAGGCGGGCTCGCGGTCGTCGCCGTGCTCGGGGCGCTTGCCCTGGTGCTGCTTCTCGGGCTGGGCGGTGGCGGGTACTACGTCTACTCGCGCGGGCTGGCGAAGGGCCACACCACGACGGGCGAGAGCGAGACCGATCCCGTCGCGACCGCGAGCTCCGGGATCGCGCTGCCTCCGTCCGCGGCGCCGCTTCCCTCGGCCGCGTCGACCGCGGCCGCCCCCGCACCGCCGGCCAGCAAGAAGCCCGCGGCCGGGGCCACCGCCGCGAAGGACGCAGGCGCCGCGCCGCGCGCGTCGACGAGGACCTCGAGGGGCAGAAGCGCATCGCCCAGGGGCAGTGCAACCTCTATCAGGTGCAGCTCCGCGCCAACGACCCGAAGACCAACGAGAATGCAAAGCGGGTGAAGACCCAGTCCTGCCTCCACGCGAGCGGCCCGCAGGGCTTCACGTGCGAGCGAGCCGCCTGCCGCCAGGCCTGCGCGACGCTCCAGGACCAGTCGTGCCTGTTCCAGCTCGACAACGGCGAGCGAAACTTCCCCGCGAAGTTCTGAGCCGCTCAGCTGGCGGGCGGTTCGTTCGGGACGAGGAAGCCGTCCTCGACCGCCGCGTAGTCCACCGCGACGTCGAGGCGCGCGAGCACCGAGTAGAAGCCGAACTGCAGACGGTTCATGAACAGCATCTCGCCGGGCAACGCGAAGACCTCCGACGCCGGGAGCTTGCGGGCGGCGAGGGCCATCGTCTTCAGCTGCGCGAACAGGTCACCGGCGTACGTCCGCGTGATCCGGTACGGCGAGGCGAAGAGCGGCTCGAAGCACATGCGCGAGTAGGCGCAGGCGAGGCGCTGCATCTCGCCGGGCGTCGCGTCGAGGAGCGAGGCGGCGCACCGCGCGAACGCCTCCTCGTCACGGGCCACCGCCGCGCGGTGCAGCGCATGCGCCACCGGCCGGCGCGCCTCGGGGATCACCTGCACGCAGCCGTAGTCGAGGAAGGCGATGCGCCCGTCGTCCTGGAACAGGTAGTTGCCGGGATGCGGGTCGGCGTTGAACATCCCGCCCACGAGGTTCCCCTTGAACACGTAACGCCACAGCGTCTCGCACCAGGCGCGGCGCAGCTCCTCGGGCGCGTCGAGCACCTCGTCGAGCGTCCTCCCGTGCACGAGCTCCGTCGTGAGCACGCTCGCCGACGATCGCGACGGCACGAGCTGCGGGATCCGGATGCGCGGATCGCCGGCGTGCACGGCGGAGAAGGCGACGATGCGCTCGGCCTCCAGGCCGTAGTCGAGCTCCTCGCGGAACCGCTCGCGCAGCACTGCGAGCTGCGCCTTCGTGTCGAAGCGGCGCCCACCCATCACGGCGAGGAGGCCCTCGAGCATGCCCGCGTTGGCGAGGTCGCTGTCGACCGCCTTGCGGATGCCGGGGTGCTGGACCTTCACCGCGACCTCGATCCCGCGGAGGGTCCCGAGCGCCGGATCGTCGTGCAACCGCGCGCGGTGGACCTGCCCGATCGAGGCGCTCGCGATGGGCACGTCCTCGAACGAGGCGAAGAGGGTCTCGACCCTCGCCCCGAGCTCCTTCTCGACGACGGCGCGGATCGCGGCGGGGCTCGAGCGCGGGGCCTGCGCCCGCAGCGTCTTCAGGGAGGCCTCGAACGCGTCCCGCTGGCCCTCCGGAACGAGGCCGTCCACGTAGCTCGCCATCTGCCCGACCTTCGCGGCGAGCCCGCGCATCGTGCCGAGCACGTCTGCGGCGCGCTCCGCCATCGCGGTGCCGTCGTCGGCAGGGCCGAGGAGGGCGCCGGCGCCGGTCTGCAGCCCGAGCCTGGCGAGGCGTGCGATCCGGCCGAAGCGACCCGGGGGAACCTTCTTTTCCATGCCGGAATCCTATGTAGTGCTGCGGTCGACGGGCGGCGGGCCAAATCGTGGTAGAACGTTCGGCCTTTCATGGACGACGTCACCGAGCGCTTCCTCACGTTGGCCAAGCGCGAGCTCTCCGCGGACGACGTGCGCGTCCTCGACAGCGGCGAGCCCGCACCCGAAGCGGCGAACGTCGTCGTCGCCCGCCTTCGTGACGGCCGGCACGTCGTGGCGACCTTCGGCGAGCAGCCGAAGGAGCACGACGTCCTCGAGCGCCGCCTCGGCATCCTGGCCAGCACCTTCGCCGAGTCGCTCGATCAGGACGGACCGAGCCCGGGGTCCGAGCGGTCGCGGTCCCGTCCGCCCGTCGCGATGTCCCTCCACGAGGAGCTGAAGGCCCTGGCGCTCCGCGCTCGTGCCGCCGACGCGGTGGTCATCGATGGTGACTCGCCCGTCGTGTGGGGCTGCGCGTCGGTCGCGGCGCGCCCGCGCGCGCGGAACGGCGTCCTCCTCCGCGACGTGTCGGACCGCGAGCTCTCCATGCAGGACGAGCCTTCCGTCCCCGGCAGCCCGGCGGGCCTCCACGCCGTCCCGTCCTCCGACTCGTCGCCCTACCTCGAGTCGCACCTCGAGCCCACCGCGGCCACGGGAAACCTCCGCATGGCCCCGCCCCCCGAGTCGTCGAAGGCTGTGCTGCGCGACAGCGGGCCGGACCTCGCGTCCGAGCTCGCGGGCGACGAGCAGCACGTGTTCGAGGCGCAGGAGCCGGAGGTCACGAAGATCGCGATCGCCGCGATCCGTCAGCTGCCTTCGCTCTCGCTGCTGCACAGGGGAAAGCACCTCCGGGAGCTCTCCCGCGGCGCGCCGTCCTACCTCGTGCTCTCGTTCTCGAGCATCTACCTGCTGTGCCTCGTCTTCGACGGCGACTTCGACGAGCTGCGGGCGGAGCGCGCGGCGCAGGAGTCGCTGCCGCGTGTCGAGCGCCTCGTGCAGGCCCTCCCGCCGCTCGATCCCGAGCCTCCGCAGCCGATGGGCGGGGTCATCGCGCTGAATCGCTCGCGCCGGCGCTGAGCCCACCGGGCGAGGGGCTCAGCGGCCGTCGCTGATCTTCAGGCAGAGCTCCTTCGTCCGGCAGCTCCCGATGCGGCGCATGGTGTCGGCCGGGCTTCCGCAGCTCTCGTTGCCGATGGCGGCGAGGCAGGTGTCGAGCGCCGCCGAGTCGATGCCGCGCGGGCAGTCGTTCGGGCGGAGATCCATGCCGAGCCGCTCGCTGAGCCGCTGCGTGCACACGGCGGGATCGGTGAGCCGCCGGTCCGGCCCGGCCGTCTCGCAGGAGGACTGACGAGCGCAGCGCGCCGCGACGATGCGCTGCACCGCGAGGTCGCTGGACAGGCCGCCGATCTCCGCCCCGGTGACGGTGGCGACGCCCACGCGGTCGCCGTCGGGCGGGGTCGACGGGGCGCCGCTCCGGTCATCGAGCGAGCGCACGATCGTGCCGTCCTTGTCGCCGCTCCGGTTGCACGCGACGCCCGCCGCGAGGGCAGACACGAAGGTGGCGGCGACGATCCCGTGCTGGAGCAGCTTCATGACCATGACCTCGGCTCCTCCCGATGCAACGGAGGTGCCCGGCGCCGCGGCGGGGCGGGCCGGGCGCCGAAGCCAGGATCTAGCGATGGATCGCAGGTCGCCGAGGAGCGCTCGGGCTCACCAGGGGAACCATTCGTGCGGCACCTTTTGCCACGCCGTAGGCCTTCTCGGGTCACCGTCGGGCATCACCAGCGAGCCCACCGCGTCGGCATGCTCGTACACGGAGCCGATGTTCCGGGCGATCGAGTCGAGGTCCACGTCGCTGACGACGCCGTTGCTGGTCGCCTTGTAGAACTGGACCGTCACGCGCACGGGAAACCGCGGGTCACGCTCGAGCCGCAGCCGGTGGCCCTCGCTGTAGGGTCCCAGGTTCGGGCCGTGGCCGAGCACCGCCTGCTCCACGTCGCTCCCCTCGAAGGCGGCAGCGCCCTTCGCGTCTGCCGCCATCGGAGCCGGAGCCGCGGTGGGCGCCGCCGCCGACTTCTTCGGCGCCGAAGGCCACGGCGGAGGAGCGCCGCCCGCGCCCGGGGGGGCCGGCATCACGCCGCCGAGCCGTCCGAGCTGGGCATGCTTGAGGGGCACCTGCACGAGGAAGAGGACGTCGGCTCCCTTCTGGAGCGCCGTGCGATCATCCTCGGTCTTCGGGCCGCCCTGCGCGGCGATGCGCTGCTCGACGTCCGCCTTTCGTTCGGCGGTGAACGCCGCGCGCTGTCCCTTGTTGTCGAAGTAGAGCTCCTGGCCCCAGCCGGCGGCGGTCACGTCCTCACCGCGGTTCTCGATGACCTGCATGCTCGTCCCCTGGCGCGTGACGAGGATGCTGAGCACCGCCGGCGAGCCCGGCGCCGACTGGTAGTTGAAGAGCACCGGGTTGAAGCTCGCCTTGCCGGTCTTCGGGATGGGCAGGAAGACTGCCTGCGCGCTCACGAGAAAGTGCGAGTCACGCCCGGCGAGGAGGTTGCCGTCGCCGAGGATCGAGTCGGGCCGCGCCGCGAACGCCTTGATGTTCCTGAGCACGTCGGTCAAGGGGACGCTGCGGAGGCTCTGGCCCTGCTCGTTGCCCACGCGAACGAAGAAGTGGTCGGCCGGGATGTCGCCGGTGCGGTCGGCGAAGTTCGGGTTGCGGATGACCGGCATGACCGCCGACTCGAACTGCCCGCTCGGCGCCCGGCGGCGCACCTGGAGCGAGAGGTCCGAGATGTTCGGTCCGACCGAGGAGCCCTGCGCGCGGCCCGTGTCCTCCCAGGCCACGTTCACGAGGGACAGGTTCCGCCGCCCGACGCGGCTCGCGAGGTCACCGTCGGAGACCATGCCCGTGACCTTCGCGATGGTGCGGGCGTAGGCGGCGTCGTCGGTGGGGCTCTTGATGCCCCAGTCAGGCTCCTCGTCGAGCTGGGCGGCGGTGGTCTCGCCGGTCGCGACGGGGGTGCTCGGGCCGGCCGGGTCGGCGGGGGCGGGGTCGTGGACGATGATGACCCGCTCGCGCGTGCAGGCGCCCAGCGCGGAGAGGAGGGCCAGGGAGGAGACGAGGAGGGCACGCTTCATGGGCCGGCTCCAACGGACGAGCCGCCAAACGGATCTCTCCGGGCGGCGAACCGGCACGCGATAGCACCCGCGGAACGCTGCGCAAGAAGAGATCCACCTTCGCCGAGCGCCAGGTTTTCCCGCAATTACCGGCCAATGGCACATTGACCTGGGCCGTTTCGAATCGTACGCCGTCCCGGTCCACGGCCGACTAGAACGCACCCTCATGACGACCTCCCTCAAGGGCAAGACCCTCTTCATCACGGGCGCGAGCCGCGGCATCGGCAAGGCCATCGCCCTCCGCGCCGCACGCGACGGCGCGAACATCGTCATCGCCGCGAAGACGGCCGAGCCCCACCCGAAGCTGCCGGGCACGATCTACACGGCGAAGGCGGAGATCGAGGCGGCGGGCGGCAAGGCGCTCGCGTGCATCGTCGACGTGCGCATGGAAGACCAGATCCAGGCGGCGGTGAAGCAGGCGGTCGAGACGTTCGGCGGCATCGACATCCTCGTGAACAACGCGAGCGCCATCCAGCTCACCGGGACGCTCGAGACCCCGATGAAGAGGTACGACCTCATGCATGGGGTGAACACGCGCGGGACGTTCGCGTGCTCCCAGGCGTGCATCCCGTACCTCGCGAAGGCCGAGAACCCGCACATCCTCAACCTCTCGCCCCCGCTCAACATGGAGGCCCGCTGGTTCGGCCCCCACGTCGCCTACACGATGGCGAAGTTCGGGATGAGCCTCTGCGTGCTCGGCATGGCCGAGGAGCTCAAGCCGAAGAAGATCGCGGTCAACGCGCTGTGGCCGCGGACGGTCATCGCCACGGCCGCGGTGCAGAACCTGCTCGGCGGCGACGAGACGATCAAGGGCAGCCGGTCTCCCGAGATCATGGCGGATGCGGCGTACGTGATCCTCACGAAGAAGAGCACCGAGTACACCGGCAACTTCGCGATCGACGATCTGACGCTGCGCGAGAGCGGCGTCACCGATCTGTCGAAGTACGCGATGACGCCGGGCACGAAGGACTCGGACCTGACGCCTGACTTTTTCGTGTGATTAGTCCTGGCGCATCGGTTGCAAGAATCTAGGCTCTAGGACGTTTTTGGCGGTAGCCCTGGGAGGATGCGAGTTTCAATGAGAAGTCCGACGAAAGACGCGAGTGATCGGCGCGTGGCAGAGCGCCGATCGGAGCCTTCACGCGGGGTGGAGGCTCGCCGACCCGAGGCCGGCGCCGTCCCCGGGGAGCGCCGCGTGGTCGAGCAGCGCAAGGTCGGAACCGCGATGGTCGACGCGCTCGAGGACATCCTCAAGTGGGAGCGCGCGAGCGAGCGTGCCCTGCGTGTGGCCGCCGTCTCGGGTGACGTGCGCGACGGGCGCGTGACGCTCGGCGGCGCCGGCGGCGAAGCGAGCAGCGCGACCGACCGCGACGCGCGCTCGAACTAGAAAGGGATCATGCGCCTCGTCCGTAGCTGGGTAGGCGGGGGTACCGTCACCGTCGCGCTGAAGGCCTGCGTGATCGCCGCTGCCGTCGCGACTCTTCTGGTCGCATGCGCGACCGGCACCGACACGGTGGACTTCACCCAGGGCGCGGTGGATGCCGAGGGCGGCACCCCGGGTGACGGGAGCGGCGGCCGGGATTCCACGGTCGACCCGCTCGACGACGCGGGCGCCGACGCGAAGAAGGACGGCGCGACGCCGCCGACCGGAGCGAGCCACGTCGTCATCAACGAGCTGCAGGCCGACGGCGCCGAGTTCGTCGAGCTGTACAACCCGACCGGCGCATCCATCTCCTTGAGCGGCTACGAGATCAAGTACCAGTCGGCGGGCGGCGGCGCCGGCGGCGCGGGCCACGCGTTCGGCTCGGGCGACAGCATCGGCGCCGGCACGTTCCTCCTGCTGACGAAGGCGAACGGCAAGTGGGTCGAGGGCATGGCCGGAGCCGCCGGGCAGATCGGCCTCTTCGACGGCTCGACCCTCGTGGACGCGGTCGCCTACGGCAGCATCACGGGCGGCGCCTACGGCGAAGGATCGCCGGCTCCCGCGCCGCCCACCGGCGGCTCGATCGGGCGCGCCAGCGACGGCGTCGACTCGAACAAGAACGCCGCCGACTTCGTGACCTTCACGACGCCGACGCCGGGCTCCGCGAACTAGCGGCGGCGGTCGACCGCTACTTCGTCTTCGACGCGCAGAGCGGCGAGACGTTCGCCTCGGGGCTCGACGCCCACTCGGCCGGGGTACGCGACGTGATGGCGAGGGCGTGGATGCCGCCCGCCGACGGCTTCTTCGTCATGAGGTCGCCGAGCGCGCCGTACACGAGCTGGTGGCGGCGCACCGGCGCGATGCCCTCGAACGCAGGGGACACGATGATCACCTTGAAGTGCGTCTCGGACCCCGGCGCGACCGAGTGCATGTGGCTCTCGTTCACGACCTCGAGCAGCTCGGGCGTGAGCTTCTCGCGCAGCAGTGCCTCGACGTTGTTCTGGACGCTCATGGTCACTGCCCGCCGATGTACGTCTTCAGCTTGCGATGCTGAGAGGGGAGGCGGAGCTTCCGCAGCGCCTTCGTCTCGATCTGCCGGATGCGCTCGCGGGTGAGCGAGAAGCTCTCGCCGACCTCCTCGAGGGTGTGGTCGCGCGCCTCGTCGATGCCGAAGCGCATGCGCAGGATCTTCTCTTCCCGGGGGGTGAGCGTCTTGAGGAGCTGACGCGTCTGATCGTTGAAGCGCATCTGCGCGTACGCCTCGTCGGGCGGGAGCCCGGAGTCGTCGGGGATGAACTCGCCGACGTGCGATTCGCCGTCGCTACCGACCGGCGTCTCGAGGCTGATCGGCTCGCGCGCGATCTTCATGACGGCGCGCACCTTCTCGACGGGGATGCCCGTCGACTCGGCGAGCTCGTCGGGGGTCGGCTCGCGGCCGTACTCCTGGAGGAGCGATCGGCTCATGCGCGTGAGCTTCTGCAGGCTCTCGTACATGTGCACGGGCACGCGGATGGTGCGCCCCTGGTCGGCGATGGCGCGCGAGATCGACTGGCGAACCCACCACGTGGCGTAGGTCGAGAACTTGTAGCCGCGCTTGTAGTCGAACTTGTCGACCGCGCGCATGAGGCCGATGTTGCCCTCCTGGATCAGGTCGAGCAGCTGGAGGCCGCGGTTCACGTGCTTCTTCGCGAGCGACACGACGAGCCTGAGGTTCGCCTCGACGAGCGCCGACTTCGCGCGGTCGGCAAGGCGACGGCCCTCGGCGATGATCTGCAGCGTGGCCGAGGTGCTCTTCTTCGCGCCGGGCACCTCGCGCTGCGTGATGCGGAGCTTCTTCTCGACGCGGTCGATGATGCTCCGGTCGAGCCGCAGCTCCTCGAGGCTCTGCACGATCGTGTCGCGCGCGAGCTCGGACTTCGTCTTCTTCCGGGCGGGGCTCGGCTTCTTGGCGACGCTCGCCTTCGCCGCCTTGTCCTCGGCGGCCTTCTGCTGGCGCGCGCCGTGGAGCTCCTTCAGCGGCCGCTCGAGGAGCTTGCCGATCCGCAGCATCGTCGCCTCGTCGAACGCGTCCTCGTCGTCCACGTTTCGCACGACGTCACGGACCTTCAGCTTGCCCTTGTAGAGCAGGCCGCTGACGTGCTCGAGCTCGGCGGCCGCGTACGGCGAGTCGACCAGCGCGCCGATGATGCGCCGCTCACCCTCCTCGATGCGCCGCGCCAGCTCGACCTCGCCCTCGCGGGTGAGCAGCGACACCTGCGCCATCTTGCGGAAGTACATGTCGACCGCTTCTTCGGCCACGGCCGGCGACGTCATGTTCGCAATAGGCGCGCTCGACAGACGCGCGGGAGCAGGAGCATTAGGCTTCTTCAAGGCGACCCTTCCAGCAAGACTTCAAAGTAATGACGACTGGCGAACGCACCCGTTCTCCGCGAATTTTCTTTTCTTCGTGCGCCGCGTGCTCGTGCACGTGACGGCGAGCAGTCGTGCTCGCGCAAGTCAACTCGTTCGCCCTGCAAAAGTGTGGCACGTCCTGGACGGACGGGCCAAAGTCGGAGACGACCGCACATGTGTCAGGTCCGGTCAAGGTGACCGGAACCCTCACATTTGACGGTTTATCTCGGGTTGGTCGTTCCAGCGAGCTCAGCCGTTGCGGTACCCCGGTGGGCGGCTCGTCAAACGAGGCGTGCGGTCCGCGCCTGCGCGAGGGGGAGGCGCTCCAGGTACTCGCGGCGCGGGATCTCGATGCAACCGAGCGAGGCGAGGTGGTTGTTCTGGACCTGGACGTCGAAGAGCGTGAACCCCGACGCGCGGAGCCGCTCGGCCAGTGACACGAAGGCGATCTTCGAGCAGTCCGTCCGGAGATGGAACATGGATTCGCCCGCGAACATGCCGCCGATGGCGAGGCCGTAGATGCCTCCGACGAGCACGCGCGGACCGCTCGCCGGCTTCTCCCAGACCTCGACGCTGTGCGCCCAACCGAGCTCGTGGAGGCGCTGGTAGCCCTCTTCGAGCTCCGGGATGATCCACGTCGCCTTCGCGCGGGTCTCCCCGCAGAGATGCATGACCTGCGCGAAATCCTCGTCGAGCGTCACCTCGTAGCGGTGCTGACGCAGCGTCCGGCGCAGGCTCCGCGACCAGTGCAGCTCGCCGGGCTGGTCGAGCGGGAAGATGGCCCGCGGCGACGGGGAGAACCACAGGACGAGCGGGCGCTTGCCGTCACGCTCGTCGCCGTGCGGCCAGGGGAAGATGCCGCTGCGATAGGCGAGCAGCACGGTCCCCGGGGAGAAGTCGCAGCCCATTCCCAGGACCTCCGGCGCCTTGGGACGGCGGGGGTCCGGGAAGCGGACGTGCGTGGGCGCGGGCTCGATCGGAGGGTACGGCAGCGCGCGGGCCACGGGGCGAGCTTAGCCTGGCGCGTCTCGTCAGGGAGTCGACAGCGACATCGAATGCGCGACGGTGACGACCCCCGAGCTCGGAGGCTGGAACGTCATCGAGCAGATCGCCCGCGCGATGCACGTCGCGCTCTCCTTGTCGGCGGTCGTCGCGCCCTGGTCGAGCCGGGAGAGCGCCACCTTGCCATCGGTGCCGAACACGAACACGCCGCCGACCTTGCCGCCGGTCTTCGCGCCCGGCGTCTTCGCGTCGATCGACGCGCCGTAGCACGCCGCGAACTGGTCCTTGCCGGAGGCGAGGAGCGCGGTCGTCACGTCCTGGTTCACGCTGCCCGTGACCTGCACGGTGCCCTGCTTGACCGTGACCTTCGAGGCGGTCGCCGACGACGGCGGCGCGGGGGGACGCGCGCCCTGACAGAGGTCGCCCGTGTGATCGAGCAGGGCGAGGTCGGGCTGCGCGGTCGCCGCCGGCTTCGGGGGGGCGGCGCTCGCGGTCGGGGCAGGAGGCGGCGGCGCGATGGTCGGCAGCGGCGCGACCGGCGCGGTGGTGGCGGGCGTCCCGCCGGCGGAGGGCGCGGGCTCGGGGGGCGAGCCGCACGCGACGACCGCGCTCGCGAGGGTGGAAAGAAGCAGGGCAGGGACCAAGGAGTGACGAGTCATGGTCGCCACTCTACGCCCTCCTGGCCTCAATCGAGCTTGATGCCGTAAACGAAGCTGGGCTTCGGTGACCGGAGCACCCGCTCGGTGATGACGGCGTGGGGCTTTGCCTTGTCCCCCGTCACGTCGACGAAGTCCTTCACGAGCTTCTCGGCGCGGGCCTTGTCGCCCTTGCCCTTGATCTGCGCGACCTCGATCATGAGCGACTTCACGGCGGCCGGGAACCGGTCGAGTGCGACCGAAAAGCACCCCTGGTCCTTGCCGTTCGCGGCGGTCTCGCCTTCCTTGTACGTGACGGCGCCGTTCTTCATCAGCCAGCCGAGCTGGATGGCGGCGAGCTGGCTGTAGTTCCGCGGGTGCTTGTCGTCGTCGTACATGCCGCGCGAGATGTGACCGAAGGCCCAGGTGAGGTCGCGGACGTGGGCCTGCTGCGCCTCCTCGGTCGTGATCTCCTTCTTCTCGGCGAGCCAGTCGGTGAAGTAGAGCGCCGCGGTCTGCGCCTTCAGCTCCTCGAGCGTGCTCGCCAGGGGGCCGCCGAACGCGTCGCGGTCGATCTTGCCATTGGCCTTGTACTGGTGCGCCGGGCCGAGGTTGTGGGCGGCCTCGTGGAGGACGGTGCTCATCAGCTGCGGCTCGCGCTCGCTCGTGTACTTGCCGATCGTGTCCTTGCAGAAGAGCGACTCGGCGCCCGCCTTCAGCGCGTCGACGCTGTCGGCATCGGTGTAGAAGTTCGTCATCGCGACGGTGCGCCCGCGGCCCTCGTTGGCGACCGGGCCGAAGTTCGGCAAGGATTGTCCGATCGTGGCGCCGTTCGGCGGCCGCGAGTCGCCGGCGTTCAGTGCGATGTCCACGAAGTCGGGCAGCTTGAAGCTGACCTCGCGCGCCTTGTACGGAGGCCCGGCGAGCTCGGCGAGCGCCTTTTCCATCTCGCCCTTCAGCGGATCGAGCTTGCTCTGCCACTTCAGGGAGCCCTGGTTGATGAGCCCGAAGCTCACGTGGAAGAGCGCCTTCGTGCTGCACGGCTCGCGGTACACCTCGTCGGCGGCGACGCGCAGGTAGTACTTCGAGTTCTTCGCGTCCATCTTCGCCCAGGCCTCGTCGGCCGGCCACCAGCGGTCATCGGTGAACGCCTGCGCGCTCGCGAGGAGATAGGCCTTCAGCGCCGGCTCCTTGTCGCCGAGCGCTTCGGCGGCGCCCTTCAGCTGGCCGCTGATCGCGTCGACGTCCGCCTTGAAGGCCTCGTGGTACGGCACCGCCCGGAACACGTCGCCCTTGTCGCCGCCGGCCGCGACGACCGTGAACGGGTCCATGAGGCCCTTGTTCTTGAAGACGTCGTCCTTGTCGTCCTTCGTGTCCTTCTTCGCGAGGTCCTCGCAGAACTTCGGCTTCTCGAGGAGCGCGGCCGGGTAGAGGCCGCTGATCTTGCCCTTGGCGAGATCGGGGATGGCGCTGCACGCGGGATCGTTCTGCGTCGCGGGCGCCTCGCACTTCGGCCCCTGGTTGCGGAAGAAGAGCGACCGGCTCGCCGCGTCGTCGTCGGGGATGCGGGCGCGGAGATCGAGCGTGCCTTCCTCGCGCGCATAGAGCTTCTCGATGAGCTCGGCGGCCTGGGTGACGAAGCCGACGAAGCGCTTCTCTTCCTCGGACGCCTTCGAGAGATCGGTCTCGACGAGGGTGATGCGGCTCTGCGAGAGCTCCTTCTTCACCGCCTCGCGACGGGCCGTCTCCTTCGGATCGAGACCGGCCGGCGCGGCGGGGCCGGTGGCGCGCTTCACGACGGTGTCGATGGCGTCCTGCGCCTTCGCCGTGAATCCGTCCTTCGCGACGTATTCGACGAGCTTCGCGCCGGGAACGAGGCCCCAGTAGACCTGCACCTCGTCGGTGTCGATGACGCCGTCCTTGTTCTTGTCGGCCGTCCAGAAGAGGGGAATCGCGAGCTCCGCGGCGACGCGATTGAAATCGCCGCGGGTCAGCTTGTCGACCTTGATGCCGGAGGGGCGGGCCGGCGCGGCGTCCGCCGCCTGCGCGGCCGCGGTGGTCGAGGCGGACGGCGCGGGCGCGGGCGCGGGGTCCGCCTTCTTCTCGCACGCAGCTGCGGCGAGTGCGAGGAGCGCGACGGGACCGAGACCCACCAGACCGATCGAGCGGACGGAGATTTTCATGACTCGGCAACGGTTTTGCCGCGAGGGCGTGCGCGCTGTCAAGGTAGGCTGCCCGCGAGGTCAGCTCTCGCATGCAATTGACGCTTCCCGTCGATGCCGAGGTACGTGAACGTATCGACCGGCTGGAGATCCCGTTCAACGCCTACGGCGTCGATCCTTACGGGGTCGCGAAGTCCTATCTGGGCTTCTCGCTCTCGATCCTCAAGTTCTTCTTCCGCCACTACTTCTCGGTCGAGAGCCACGGCATCCACCACGTCCCGGCGCGCGGGCGGGTCATGCTCGTCGGCAATCACTCGGGCGGGCTCGCGATCGACGGGGCGATGGTCCACGCCTCGCAGTTCCTCGAGATGAATCCGCCGCGCCTCGCCCAGGCGATGGCCGAGAAGTTCCTCAACAAGATCCCGTTCGCTTCGCAGCTCACGAACCGCACCGGGCATCTCACCGGTCTGCCGGAGCATGCCGAGCGGCTGCTCGCCGACGAGCGCATGCTGATGGTCTTCCCGGAAGGAGCGCGCGGTACCGCCAAGCTGTACAGGGAGCGCTATTCGCTCGTGCACTTCGGCACGGGCTTCATGCGGCTCGCCATGAAGATGAAGACGCCCATCGTTCCGTTCGCCTTTCTGGGCGGCGGCGAGGCGGTGCCCACGATCTCGAACGCGGTCTCGATCGGCAAGCTGCTCGGCGTCCCGTACATCCCGGTGACGCCCTGGGGGCTCGCGCTGCCGCTCCCCGCCAAGCTCGAGGTGTATTACTCGGAGCCCATGGTCTTCGAGGGGAGCGGAACCGAGGATGACGACGTGATCGCGCAGCAGGTCGAGAGGGTGAAGGGCCGCATCGCAGGCCTCATCGCCTACGGGCGTGCGCGTCGCCAGGGCGAGCCCGCGGCCCTGCCGGAGGGCGCATGAAGGTCCTCGTTCCCGGCCTCTCCGGTCGCCTCGGTCAGCTCCTCGCCGAGCGGCTGCTGGCGCTCGGCCACGACGTCATCGGCATCGATCGCAGGCCGTTCCGCGGCCCCGTCGGCGCCATCGAGATGCACGAGATCGACATCCGCAAGCGCGGCGCCGAGGACGTGTTCCGGCGCGTCCGGCCCGATGCGGTCATCCACATGGCGACGGTCACGCACCTCGTGATGCAGAGCGAGGATCGTTACCGCATCAACCTCGGCGGGACACGCGCGGTGTTCGAGCACTCCGCCGCCTACGGGGTGAAGCACGTCATCTTCGTGGGCCGGCACACGTACTACGGGGCGGCCGCCGACTCGCCGCTCTTCCACGACGAGGACGAGCCGCCGATGGGGCTCTCGTCGTTCCCGGAGCTCGCCGATCTCGTCGCTGCCGACCTCTACGCGGGCTCGGCGCTGTGGCGGTATCCGAGCTTCGCGACGACCGTGCTGCGCATGGTCTACACGCTGGGGCCGACCGGCCATGGGACGCTCGCCACGTTCCTCCGCGGCAAGCGCGTGCCGACGCTGCTCGGCTTCGATCCGCTCTTCCAGTTCATGCACGAGCACGACGTCATCAGCTCGCTCGTGACCGCGCTCGACAAGCAGCCGCGCGGCGTCTTCAACGTCGCGGGGCCGCAGCCCGTGCCGCTCTCGACGGTCATCCGCGAGACGGGGCGCACCAACATCCCGATCCCGGAGATCGTCTTCGCCTCGATGCTCGGTCGGTTCGGGCTGCCCAAGCTGCCGTCCGGCGCCCTCGAGCACATCAAGTATCCGGTGACCGTGGACGGCAGCGCGTTCGTGAAGGCGACGGGCTTCCACCACGAGCACGACGAGGAGAGCGCGATCCGCGCGTTCAAGGCGGCCTTCCCGCGGCCGGTCTCGGTCTGACGAGAATCCGAGGGTAGAAGGCCTCGGCGGCGCTGCGCCGATTGCGCAGCAAGAGGCTCGCCACCTCCCGGAGCGGCCTGGATCGATGGACCCCCAGGGATCCAGGATTTCCCGGTAATCGTGCCGTGGAGGGGTCGAATTGCCCGGGGTTGAGGCGGCGCCCGGCTGGCTCGCTCTCTGCACGAAGGATGACCGTGCTGCCGTTCCCGAAGCGCCCTGCCCAAGCCGAAGAGATCTTCCTCGCGTCTGGTGACTTCGAGGCCCTGCCTTCGGTGTCGCTCGTCGGGCCGCTGCCGGCGCCGCCGCCTTCGCGGGCCCGCAGCTCGTACGCGCCCCCGTCGGTGGCGCCGCACCACGGCGTCCGCGCCATCGCGCGCCCCATGGGTCCGATGCCGGTGCAGCGCCTCCAGCCCCATCCGGCGATGTCGATGCCGCTCCCGGCGCCGCCGCCGCCCGCGTTCGCGCGGCAGCCTTCGCCGACGCCCTACGGCTACGCGCAGCAGAACGCGTACGCGCACCAGGGGGACCTGTCGGTGTCGATCCCGCCCGCGCCGCACTCGCTCGCGCCGCTCGCGATGGACCGGAGCTTCACCGGCGCCTCGAGCGTGACCAGCTCGCAGCGGTCGCAGACCATCGTTGTCCGCGAGCGCCCGAGCTTCAAGTGGGGCGTCATGATCGCGCTCAGCGGGGCCCTCTTCGGCGGGGTGCTCGGGCTCGGCATGGACGCGAAGCAGACGCGCGCCTCGGCGGCCGCGATGCAGGCTCCGGCGTCGGCGCCGGTCATGCAGAACAGCGTCGCGGCCAGCCCGGTCGCGCCGGTGATGGCGGCGCCCGTGGTCGTTGCACCCGTGATGACGGCGATGGCTCCCTCGGCCGTGGTCGCGCCGCCGGTGCTGTCGACGGCGTCGATCATCGCGTCCGCGCCGCCCGTCGCCCCGAAGCCCGAGAAGCACACGAAGGCCGCCCCTGCGAAGCACGGCACCTTCGTGGCCGCCAAGGTCCCGGCGCAGGGGAAGCCCGCCGCGGCCGAGAAGGAGCCCGCGCCCGTCAAGCCGAAGCCCGAGCCCGCCGAGAAGCCGGCCAAGGGTGACAAGCCGTCGCCGAGCGAGGCGCAGCGCGTGCTCGACGACGCGCGCAAGGACACGACGAACACGCTCTGAGCGGTCGCGTGGCGCGCGGGTCAGCGGGTCAGCGGTCGCCGACCTCGACGCTGTAGCCGACGGTGCCGACCTGCTCGTTCATCGCGGGCAGCGGCACGCCGAAGGGCGCGAGCGGCGCGGCGGCCGGGTTCTCGAGCACCACGTAGTAGCTGCCCGGCGGCACCGGAAAGGCGAGGCTCGACTCGCCGACCGACAGGGCGCCCTTGCTCACGACCGAGCCGGGCGGAGCAGAGACCGCCTCGACCTGCTCGTACGACCGACGCCACGGCTCGCCCACGGAGCGGTCGACGACCGTGTAGAGCATGGGCGTCCCGTCGACCCTGACCCGGAAGTAGAGCGCGGCGTTTCCGTCGGCGACCTCGAACGGCCCGAGGAAGTCCCGGGAGGCGCCGTGCACCTGCGTCACGTCGCTGCCGAGCACGACGTGGCCCTTGCCGCCGTGGAACTGGCGCGCGGGCTTCGCCGGCGGATCGAGGTGGCCGAGGGCGAAGTCGTCGCCGTCCTCCTGGCGGACCACGGTGAAGCCCTTGCCGATCTCGCTCGCGAGCAGGCCGTTCGCGATCGTGGTCGCCACGTCGCCCACCGGGGTCCGCGTCGCGAGGCTGACGATCGGATTCTCCACGCCGACGATGCGGATCTGCGGGTCGACGACGAACCGGTTGAACCTGCCCCACACGTACATCGCGTCGCTCTCGAGGCGGAAGTCGGGCAGGTACTCGGCGGTGATGCCGACCGATACGCCCACGCGGCGCGCCACCGGCAACGTGACGTAGCCGGTGCCGGTGACCGTCATCACGATGGCCTTCCGCGCATCGTCGACCTGCACGTTGCAGCTGCCGGGGAAGAAGCGCCCGACGCTGGCGGCGCCGAGCTGCGGCACCTTGAGCGGGAGCCCGCGCTTCAGCATCTCCGGGCAGATCTTCGACGCGCCAAAGCTGGAGAACAGCCACCAGCGAAGCTCGGGGCTCCCGTTCACCGCAGCGCGCGCGACGGGACAGCCAGGCAGCGCGACGAGCGAGCCGAGCAAGAGCGCGGAGAGGGCGGGACGACGCATGGTCCGACTGTAGCGCAGCCCTGACGGCCGTGCGCTTCGGGCTCCAATGCCGACTATCGCAGCGGCCCTCGACCTTTCCGACCTCCGATTAGGAAGTGCCGTCCATCGGCAGCATCGCCCCTCGAGCCTCACCGACCTGCCGTCTCGAACGAAAATCAAAAAAATAAGTCGTAGAGCCTGTGGAAAGGGTGGGCAGCGGAAGCAGCGACGGGGGGCAGAGGGGGCAACTGCCCGCGGGACTCTTCAGTCTCGCGCGAGCCAGCAGGGCAGTTGTCCCCGCTGTCCCCCGGCGCGCCGCTGTCCACGCTTTCCACAGGCTGCGAGGCCTGATGTGAATACTAAATATACGGCAATCACATATTGAAGTATCAGCGTCACGAAGTAGGCTATCGAGATGCAGTCTGACCTCGACGCCGGAGCCCTCACCGCGTACGCCGACGACCAGCTCCTCGCCGCACTCCAGGCGCTGCGCTCCGCCAAGCGCCGCATCGACGCGCGGATGCTCCGGATGCTCGTCGAGGTCGAAGATCGCCGGCTCGAGCTGCGTTCGGCGTACACATCGATTTACGACTTCTGCAGGCGATTTCTCCTGATGAGCGAATCGGGGGCATTCCGGCGCTCGGTGGCAGTCAAGATGGTCCGGCGCCGTCCGGAGCTGCTCGAGCAGCTCGCCGATGGCCATCTCACGCTGTCGAGCATGGTGATGCTGGACGGACTCCTGACCGACGAGAACGCTGCCTCGCTGATCGCGTCGGTATCGGGAAAGACCACCAGCGAGGCGAAGGCGATCCTCGTCGAGCAGGCGCCCCGTCCCGACGTGCCCACGCGTCTGGAGCGCGTCATCGAGCAGGCGCCTCTCCTGGGGAACGCGCCTACGCCGGCCCCGTCGTCCCGCGCACGGGTCGAGCCTCTCGGCGAGGCGCGCTACGCGCTCCAGATGACGGTGAGCCAGAGGCTGCACGAAAAGCTGGAGAGAGCGCGAGATCTCCTGAGCCATCGGCAGCCCGATCGCGATCTCGGCGTCATGATGGAGGCGGCTGTCGATCTCCTCATCGCAAAGCTGGCGAAGGAGCGCCTCGGGGCAGCGGAGCGCCCGCGCACCACGCCCGAGACTGCCGCCGCGAAGGCCGGGATCTCACGTGCAGCGACGCGCACCGTGTACGCGCGCGACGGGCAGCGCTGCGGATTCCACGACGAGAATGGCCGCCGCTGCCCGTCGACGCACATGCTGGAGCTGGACCATCTCCAGGCGCGAGCGCTCGGTGGCAGCGACGATCCTGGCAATCTCGCCGTGCGATGTCGCGCGCACAACCGATTGCACGCCGAGCAGGACTTCGGGCGGGCGCACGTTGACGCGAAGATCGCGGAGCGTCGTGCGGGTACGACGCCGCTCCTGGACCGGACGCGCGAGAGCTTGCGGGGGGCGCTCGTCGGGCTCGGATTCAAGGCGAACGAGGCGGCGCGCGCGATCGCGTCGGTCGCCTCCGTTTCGCGGATTGGCGAAGAGCCGCCCCTGCCCGAGCTGCTGCGCGACGCGCTGCGGGTGCTCGCGCCTGCGTGAGCCTGGCGGCGTCGGGAGAGCGCACTGGGCTTTGCAGCCTGTGGAAAGCGTGGACAGCGGCGCGCCGGGGGACAGCGGGGACAACTGCCCTGCGGGGGTTTTCGCGAGACTGAAAGGTCACGCGGGCAGTTGACCCCGCTGCCCCCCGTCGCTGCTTCCGCTGCCCACCCTTCCCACAGGCTCTACGGCTGATTTTTTTGGGATTGGCGAGACGGCCGCCGGGGTGGAGGTGGTTGGCCGGGTTCGCCGATGCGCGGCTTCACTGCCGATACGGCAGCTCGATACCGGTGGGGGGGCGCGGTTCTGGCGCGTGGGCCTCGGCCTCACCTCACTTGGGCGGTGAGGTCGGCGCGCATGTCGAGACTCCGGCGCCGACGATGCGGAAGTTGCCGACGTCGTCGATGGGGGTGCTGAGGGCGCCGTCGCTGCTCGAGGCCTTGCGGGTGACGATCGAGGGGGAGAACCCGTCCGAGGTGTAGAACCAGAAGTCGCCGCCCCAGAAGGAGAACGCCCACGCCGCGCCGGTGCTGACGCCGTCGAGCTCGGTGGCGCCGCTGGTGGCGCCCGTCTTCGTGTCGATCTGGGCGAGCGTCGCGTACGGCGACGTCGTGAAGAAGCCGAAGAGGCGTCCGTCGCCCGTACCGGTGAGCTCCGCGCCGCGGCCACGGAGCGAGCCCGAGAAATCGCCGATCGGCGTGAGCACCATCGTCGACAGATCGATCTTCGCGAGGCCCTGGCCCTCGTCGAGGCCCGAGATCCCGACGACGTAGAGCGTCTCGTCCTCGGAGCCGGCGCTGTTCGATGCGAAGGCCATCCCGAAGCGCTCGAAGCCGTGCTGGAGCGGCTGGAACGTCGTCGGCTTGCACGAGGCGTCGGTGGTGCTGACGTTGAAGAGGCTGCCGTCCGAGAAGTTCACCCACGCGACGCCCTTGCGGTCGACCGCCATCGAGTTCGGCGTGGCCGCGCCGGCCGGACAGCTCAGGGTGCCGATGCGCGTGAAGACGCCGGTGTTCGGCACGAACTGGTAGAGCACGTTCGAGTCGCTGACGACGTAGACGAACGTGGTCGCCGCGGCGCACGTCGACGATCCGCTGCTGCCGCTCGTGCTCCCGCCACTGCTGCCGCTCGTGCCGAATCCGCCGGAGCTCGCGCCGCTGCTGCCGCCGGAGCTGCTGCTGCTGCTCGTGCTCGTGCCGTCGTCGAACCCTCGGGTCGTCGTGGAGCCGCTGCAGGCGGCCACCGCGAGAGCGCACGGCAGGACGGCGGCGAGGGCGGGGGCGAGAAGGCTGGAGGTGGAGCGCACGCCGGCATTGTGACACGGCCACGCAGCCTCGGCTCGTCACTTCCGGACGCCGGCGTCGTGGGCAGCCTGCCTCGCGATCAGCCCACCGCCCGGGGGCCGCGCCGGTGGGGCTCGGGCGCCTCGTCGGCCTCCGGCGGCGGCAGGCCGAGCGCGTCGACGTCGGCGAGCTTCACGACGTCGGCAGGGGCATGCGCGACGAGGCGGGTGACGAGCGAGGACAGCTCGGCGTCCTCGCCCTCGAACGCGTGCTCGACGAGCCGCCCGAAGGCCGCAGCGTCGATGCCCATCGGTCGACCGCGCACCCGTAGCCCCTCGCGGGCCAGGCGATCGCTGACGATCGAGAAGAGGTCCTCGGGGCGGTCGCGGAGGCGCGGGAGCTCGATGGGGCTCGCGTCCTCGAGGCGGGCCGCGAGCTCCGGCGCGAGCAGCGCTTGCTCCACGAGCGTCGCCGGCGGGGCGGACGCCGTGAAGGCGAGCATGATGTCGAGGGCCGCGGGACGCTCCCACGGCGGACGGCGCTCGGCGAGCGCGCGGGCCACGAGCACCTGGATCTCCCGGGGCAGCGCGGCCCCGTCCACGAGCACGAGCAGCCCGCGGTCGGCGAGCGCCAGCGGCGAGGCGTGCGGGTCCTGCCAGCGCTCGACGTCGTGCTCGCGCGAGGACGTCCCGTCGACGATGACGAGCGGCCCGGCCCGTCGCGGCCCGGTCAGGTGGGCGCGGGCCACGAACGGAACCGGATCGACGCCGGCGCGCGCGACCAGGACGAGCGGCGCGTCGTTCAGGATGCGCCGCTCGAGCGCCTCGTACGCCATGCGCGAGGCCGCCGAATAGATGCCGACCGTCGCCGGGCGGGCGAGCCGTGCCGACGCGAGCTCGTTCCGCGACGCATCGAGCGAGGCCGCGTGCTCGAGGGCCGCGATGCGGTCGTCCAGCTGCTCGGCCCGCTCCACGAGCGTCTGCTCGCGCGCCAGGTGCCGCTCGCGCGCGCTCCGGGCCTGGCAGACCGCCACGAATGCGTCGGCGAAGAGCTTCGCGGCGTGCACCTCCTCGATGGACACGCTGTCGCTGCGCGTGCCGGCGGGGACCACGATGATGCCGTCGGCCTCCTCGCCGCCCGAGCCCTTGATGAGCGTCGCGAAGAGCGCGCCGCGCACCTCGAGCCAGCGCAGGAGCGGACGGAGCTCGGCCTGACGCACCTCGAGCGCCGAGAGCACGTCGACGCGGACCATGCCCCCCGGCTCGCCTTCGCAGAGATCGAGGAGGAGCAGCGGGAGCTCGGCGGGGCGCTCCTGCAGGTAGCCGGCGGCGTCCACCGTGCAGACGCGCGTGGGGTGGAACATCCACAGCTCGGGATTCTGCGCGTTGTGACCGGCGGCCTCGCGGATGCGCGCGAGCGCCTTCGAGATGGCGGCGCGGGTGTCGCGGTCGTGCGCCGAGCGCGTCGCGTCGGCGAGCGCCTCGAGGAGGCGGCCCTTGGCAGGGAGGAACGGCTCCTCGAGCAGCCCGGCCGCGGAGCCGATCGCGAGGAGCGCCACCGCGATCACGAGGACGACGATCCCGTTGCCGCGGCCCTCGGCAGCGAACGCCGCGAGCACCGCGACCGGGCCGCCGAACACGGTGAGCGTGAGGACGCGGCGGCCACGGCGCGAGAGCTTCAGCGCGTCGCGCACGCGCGCCAGACGCACGACGAACGGACAGGCGAGCGCGAAGCCGACCGCCGCCGCCGCGTCCGCATGCCAGGTGGTGGTCAGCGCGAGCGCCAGCGCGACGAGGAGCCCGAGGCCTGCCGCAGCGGCCGCCGCAAGCGCACGCGGCGGCGCCGACAGCTCGAGGCGCCGCGCCGACGCGAGGAAGAGCGCGGCCGCTCCGAGCGTGAAGAGGGCGAACGCGCCTCCCCCGGCGGCGAGCACCGGGCTGTCGTCCTTCACCGAGGGCGCGAGGCCCGACCACACGAGCGCGTCGAAGAACGCGGCGAGCCCCCAGCCGGCGACGACGAAGCCTGCGGTGATGCGCCCGAGCAGCGGGACGGTCACCCCGCGCGCCGTCTCGGCAGCCGTGGCGCGCGGTGCGAGGCCCGGGTCGCCGTCGATGGTGACGAGCGCGCGCGCGGCGGTCAGGCCGGCGCCGATCAGCACGAGCTCGCGCACGAAGGCGACCCAGGCCCAGCGCTCGGTGAGCGGCGCGCTGGCGACGGCGAGCGAGAGCGCCGACGAGGTCCACAGCCGCCCGCGGACGAGGCGCGGATTGTCTCCGGCGCGCACGAACGACCCCGCGATGCCGATGATCACCGCGACGAGGATGGCGAGCCACGCGCGGGACGAGGTCTCGTCCTTCGTGAACGCGGCGCCCGCGACGTAGAGCACCGGCAGCACGAGCACGAGGGCCCGTCGCCACGCGATGCGCGGCCGGGCAGGCTCGAGGTCGAGCGGTGCGCGCGGCTCCTGGTTCACGATGCAGGCCTTCTACGCGGGGATCAGAGGCCCGTCCAGGTGGCGTGGGTCCCGCTCGAGATCCGCATGGGCAGCTGCACGCGGGCGATCGGGCCGCGCGCGAGGTCCTGCGCGTCGAAGACGAGGCACTCCGAGCGGTCCCGGGCGACGTCGATGCTGAAGGTCACGACGTACCCGTCGTCCTCGGTCTTCGCGCCGTCACGCGGGGCGAACGGCGCCTCGCTCAGGAAGACGCCGGGCGGCGCGCTCCACGCCTGCTTCGCGCCGGTGAGCACGTCGGTCTTCACGAGCCCGGAGAAGAGGAAGAAGCCGGGCTCGCCGACGGCGGCGTAGACGTAGCGATGCTTCCTGCCGGCGTAGGCGGCGTTGATGGTGGGGAACTCCGAGACCTCGTCGTCCACGGTCGCTTCGCGCGTCTTGCCGGTGCGGAGATCGAAGCGCCAGACGTGGCGCCGTGTCTTCATCGCGTGCATGTCGAGGCTCTTCATGAAGAGCGTGATGGCGTTGTCCTCGGGCGTGCGTTCCGGGATCGGGACCGCCTGGTGGTACCCCTCGAGCACCACCTCGTCGCCGTCCTCGTAGGCGTTCGACAGATGCAGCACGTACGTGGGATCGGCCGAGAACCACCGCACCTCGCCGGAGCCATCACGCGGCACGAGCCCGAACCTCGAGCCGAGCTCGGGCGCGTACCTCGCGCGGTACTGGTTCTTCGCGAGGCGCGCCTCGTCCCAGAACAGCGGGAAGTCGCACACGATCGCGAAGCGCTCGGTGAACGCCATGTCGTGCGGCAGGCGCGGGCCGGGGAGCGCGACCGGGATCGCGCGCGTGAGCATGCCGTGCGCGTCGGCGATGCCCACGTGACAGAAGGGCGCCTCCGCGGCGTAGTTGAAGAAGAGGAGCTCGCCGGTCGCGGGGTCCACCTTGGGATGCGCCGACATGGTCGCGCCCGCGGGGAAGCTCGGATGGTGGAGCGGCGCGATCCCGCGCGTCTCGAGGGTGACCGGGTCGGTCAGGTAAGGGTCACCGCACTGGTAGAAGGTCGTGATCGCGAGCCCGTTGTGCACGATGACGTCGGTGCTCGACGCGTCCTTCATGCGGGTGCGGGCGCCCCAGCCGTCGCGCGTCGAGAGGTCCGGTGACTCGATGATGCCCGCCCAGAGGGCCTTGCCCGCCTCGAGCTCGGCGAGCAGCCCGGCGGTCTTCACGAAGCGGTTGCGATAGCTCGCCCGACCGTCCTCGAAGCGGATGGCGTGGAGCATCGCGTCGCCGTCGAACGGGTGATAGCGCCCGCTGATCGCGTCGGAGAGCGGGTTCTCGGTGTTGCGCAGGTAGATCCCGGAGAGATCACCGGGGATCGTGCCCCCGGTGACGTCGAGCTCGTACGCGTCGACCTCGACGGTGTTCGGCGTCCACGCGCCCGTGCGGTACGGGTGGTAGTCGCCGGCCGGCAGCTTGCTCTCGTACGTGCGGACCGTCTCGACGCGCATCCCCCGCACACTAGCAGAGGCATCCTGGGCCTCCTCGCTGGCGGTCGCCTCCGACCTGTGGTCTTTTCGAGGGTGGATGAGCGCCGCCCCGCATGCGCGAGCTGTTGCTCGACGTTCGCCGACGAGCGGTGCCAGCATGCCCGGGCTCGCGCTCGGCGTCTCCCTCGCGCGGCGCGGGTTCCTTCCGGTCGCGTCGATCGTGATCTGCGTGCTCACCGCGATCGGCACCGTGATCCTCGGCGTGGTGATGGCGGGGCGTGGTCCGGACGCGCCCGCGCACGACGTGCCCCTCGTCGCCTCCGGCGCGCTCGCCTGGGGCGGGGCGTTCCTGCTCGCGTTCTCGGTTGCCATCCATGCGCTGCGCAAGGATCGCGAGCTCGGCATCCGCGCCCTCTTCATGACGCGCACCACCTCGCTGCGCGGCTACCTGGTCGGACGCGTCGGAGGGCTCGCGGCGCTCGTCACCATGCTCGTCGGTGGCGGCACGCTGCTGACGGGGCTCGTCACCGCGGTCGCCTGGGCGGGCTCCGGTCACGTGCTCTCGGTGCTGCAGGCGACGTTCGCCGGCGTCGTCTACGCGGTCGCGTTCGGCGCCGTGGTGGCGCCCGTCGCATTCGCCGCGCTCGGCGCGCGCTCGAGGCTGGGGGGATACGTCTTTCTCCTCGCCGTCGTGACCGTGCCCGAGCTCCTCGTCGTGACGCTGGGGAGCACGCTGCCGGCGCCGATCGCCGACGTGCTCTCGATCCCCGCGGCGCTCTCGGCCCTGCGCGGGTCGCTCGCGCCCGGTCACGTGGAGCTCCTGCGCACCCTGAGAGCGCTGCTCGCGCTCGGCATCTTCGTGGGCCTCGCCAGCGCGCTGGTCGGGCGCGACGCACGCGCCGTCGACCATCCGGAGCCCGCGCCCTGATGGCCGCCGCAGTCAGCGAGCTCGCGAGCGGCGTCCTCACGCTTGCCCAGGCGAGCGCCCGGACGCGCCGCTCGTGGTTCAAGACGCCGCTGCAGATCAAGGGCGTCACCCTGACGTGGGATCACGGCGTGCTCGCGGTCCTCGGGACGCCCGCGGACGGGACGACCGTGCTTCTCGATCTCCTCGCCGGCGTGCTGCCCGCCCGGAGCGGTCATGCCCACGTGCTGGGTCAGGCGCCGGCCCGCGTGCGCCCGCAGATCGCGTACGTGCCGCGTGCGCCCACGCTGCCCGAGGCCCTCCGCGTCGACGAGCTGTGCGCGCTCGCCGGGGAGCTGCGCGGCGAGCCCCGCCAGCCGGCGACGTCGCGGCTCGCGGTGCTCGGTCTCGAGGGGCTCGCCGACCGCCGCGTACGGCTCCTCACCGAGACCGAGATGCGGGGCGTCGCGCTCGCCGTCGCCCTCACGTCGAAGGCGCCGGTGCTCCTCGTGGACGAACCGCTCGCCGGGCTCGAGCCCTCGGCGCCGGCGCGGGTCATCGAGGCGCTGCGCAAGCGTGCCGCCGAGGGGGCCTCGGTGGTCGTCACGACGTCGTCGGTGCGCGACGCGACCCGCCTTGCCGATCAGCTCGGCGTGCTGACGCAGGGATTCTACACGCATCTGCCGGCATCGCTGGCGCATGCGGGTCCCGGCGGCGCGCGGCTCCGCGTCGTGGTCGCGGCCAGCACGGACGAGGCCGAGCGGTTCGTCGCTGCGCTCGCCGGCGATCCCGCGGCGGCGACGGTCGACCGTGAGACCTACGACGGCGCTGGCGCGCTCGCGGTGGTGGTCGCGGGACCGGACCTCCTCGCGCTCGCGAAGCTCGTCGGGCGAGCCGCGGCGTCGACGCACGCGTCCGTGCTCGCCATCGAGTCGGCGGTCCTGCCGCTCGCCGCCATCCGTGGCCTGCTGGCCGGCCCCGAGCCTGGCGTGCTGCCCGACGTTCGCATGGCGCCCGCAGCCTCGCCCGTCGCCGCGCCCGCAGCCTCGCCCGTCGCCGAGTCCGCGCCCGCGGAGCCGGAGACCGCCGGGCCCGCCGACGAGGAGAAGCCCTCGTGACGCCCGAAGCTCGCGTCCCCGCGCTCCGTCTCGTCCGCTCCCCGCGCGCGTGGCTGCAGGTGGCGGCGTGGGCCGTCCTCGGGCTCATGTCCGCCCTCTTTGCCCGCGGCTCCGGCAGCGGCGCCGATCACGTGATGCGCGGGCCGTTCGCGGTCGTCGTGTTGCCGCTCGTCGCCTACGCGATCGTGGCCGGCACGGTCGGCGTCAACGGCCTGCGGGTCGCGATCCGCGGCGTCGTCTCGCTCGGCGCGGAGCCCCGGCGCGCCGCGCTCTCCGCGGTGGGCGTCGCGGTGGTCGCCGGAGCGGCCGCGGGCGCCCTCCTCGGCCCGTTCACCTGCGCGGCGGCCCACGTCGCGCAGGATCCTCCGCTTGGCGCCGATGCGTTCGCCTCGCTGTGGATCGGCGCCCTCGGCGGCGCAGCGTACGCGGCGTACTTCTGCGCCGGCTGCGCGATCGGGCGCGGGCGGATGCGCTGGTTCTTCCTCGTCTTCGACTACGTCGCAGGCGCGAGCGGCGGCGTCCTCGCATGGGTCACGCCCCGCGCCCACGTCCAGGCGCTCCTCGGAGGCGAGCGGCTCGGCGACCTCTCCCCGCGCGTCGACTCGGTGGCGCTCCTCGTGCTCCTCGCGCTCTACGTCGCGCTGGCCGCGCGGCTCGCGCGCCGCGTCTGAGAGGCAGCGATGCGGCGGGCTTCGCTCCTCGCCGGCGCCGCTGCGCTCGTCTTCGCGAGCGCCTCGTCCACGGCCGCCGCGGAGGATGCCGACCCGTGGCTCGGCAGGGACAAGGCGCTGCATTTCTCGGTCGCGGGGGCGCTCGCCGCGTCCGGGTACGTGGTGGGCGGGGCGGTCTTCGACGCCCGGGGCCATGCGCTGCTGACCGGCGGAGCGCTGGCTGCCGCCGCGGGCATCGCCAAGGAGACGCTCGATCTCGCCGGCTACGGCGACCCGTCGTGGAAGGACCTCGCGTGGGACGGCATCGGCGGGGTTTGCGGGCTGGCGGTCGCGTGGAGCGTCGACCTGCTCGTCCGCGGCGTCTCGGCGCGCCACCCGCTCCTGGTCGTCCCGTACGCGAGCTCCCGGGACGCGGGCTTCCGCGTGCAGCTCGTGTTCTGAGGCCGCCCCGCCGTCACGAGGCCTCGCCGGTGAGCGGCTGTCCGGCGAGGATCGCGTCGACCCCTCGGCGAGCCACTCCTGCACCTCGGCGCAGGCACTGGCGCGTGCCCGACCGACGGCGAGCGCCAGCGCTGCAGCGACGTCGCCGCGCTCACGTACGAGCGAGGCGATTGCGAGGACGTAGACGACTACCGCGTCGGTGCCACGCCGGGTTCGGGTGCGAGAGCCGCGCTTCGGCGAGGGTCGCGGCGACGAGCACGTCGTCGGTCCGCGCGGCGCCCCGGACGCCGAGCGGCGTCGCGCGCACGAGGCTCCCGTTCGCCTTCGCAGGCACCCGCGCGGCCGCGTACTCGGTGATGACGACGTCGACCGTCGCGCCGATGTCGAACGGGTCCGAGGCGACCCACGCCGCGTATGTCGCGGCCGCGCTTGCCGGCTTCTTGCCCGCCGCGGCGAGCGTCCGGACGAGGCACAGCGCGCCGCGCGCCGCGTCACTCCTGCTCATCGTCCACCTTCGTAATAGAGTATATTGTACTCCACTCGATACGCAAGTCCCGCCCGGACGCGAACCGCGGTACAGTCCTCGCCTGCCGGAGGCCGGTCTGACGCGCTCCTCACGTCCATCGAAAGCACGCGTGGCCCGCGTCGGCCTCGGCGGAGCATGCGTCTTCTCGCTGGCCGTTCTGTGCGCGGGCACGGCGCGCGCGGGCGGCTTCGACATCCCGGACAACGGCGCGCAGGCGCTCGGCCGGGGCGCGGCGTTCGTCGCGAAGGCGGACGACCCGACCGCCATCTACTGGAACCCTGCGGGCCTCGCCCGTCAGCGCGGCACCACGCTCTACGGCGGCGCCAACCTGTACCTCCACGCGTACGAGCTCCAGCGCTCGGGCGTCTTCCCCGACGACGCGACGAGCACCGCGACGCCCTGGGGTGACCAGGGATACCCGGTGGTCCACAACGCAGGCGGCCCGTACGTCTCGCCCTTCCTCGCGGCGACGACCGACTTCGGCACGTTCGATCGCCTCACGTTCGCCCTCGGCGTGTTCACGCCGCCCAACGTCGGGAACCGGACGTTCCCGGTCGCGACCGGGGGCGCGCCCGCGGCGTCGCGGTACGACTTCGTCCAGTCGCAGTCGACGACGTACATGCCGACGGGGGCGCTCGGCGTGCGCGTCACCCCCTGGCTCGACCTGGGCGTATCCGGGCATCTCGTGCTCGCGAAGCTCGAACAGACCTCGGTGTCGTACGTCGACCAGGGCCCGGACGTGTGCCCGAACGTCGAGTACCAGCCGTGCGACTCGCGTACGACGCTCTCCGCGACCGCCGCCTCCTTCGGCGCGACGTTCGGCGTGCTCGCGCGGCCGGCGCCGAGCATCGGTCTCGGCCTCTCGGTGCGGACCCCGATCAACCTGGCCGGGAAGGGGACCTTCACGCCGACCGCGCCGCGTGCCGGCGAGGCCGAGCTCCACGCCGGCAACGCGACGTACGACACGAAGCTCCCGCTGCTCGTGAAGGCGGGCGTCCGTTACGTGTCGCTCGATCACGACTTCGAGGTCTACGACCTCGAGCTCGACGGCACGTTCGAGGGCTGGGGCGCGGCCCAGGGGGAGGGGCCACGCATCCGCGTCCCGAAGCTGGGGAGCGTCGAGAACATCGACACGCTGATCGTCCACGGGTACTCGAACACCTTCGGCGTCCGCGCGGGCGGCGCCTACAACTTCGACCTCGGCGCGGGCGTCTTCACGCTGCGCGCCGGCGGGTACTTCGACTCCGCGGCCACCGACTTCGCGTACACGCGCATCGACGTGGACACGCTCTCCAAGATCGCGGGCGCCTTCGGCCTCGGCTACCGGCGCGGGGCGTTCGCGGTCGACGTCGGCTACGCGGCGGTCGCGTCGATCCCGCGCGTCGTCGGCACCGACCAGGGGGACGTGCGGCCCGTCGACCTGACGCGCGGGGGTAAGCCGCAGGACAGCACGGGCAAGCTCCTGCCGGCCGTGAACGAGGGCGCGTACCGCGGCTTCACGAACATCCTGTCCCTCGGCGTCACCGTCACGTTCGACGAGCTGTTCGGCAAGCTCCGGCCGATCCGGTACGGCAACCCGTACGAGCGGGGGTTCGTGCCCGAGGGGCAGGCGCCGCCCGAGGAGAAGAAGCCGGAGGCGAAGAAGCCGGCGGAGGAGCAGCGGCTCGCCGACCCGCCGAGCGCTCCGGCGCCGGCGGTCGAGAAGCGTCACGAGTGGTGGGAGGATCCCGCGGACTGAGGCGCCGAGGCTCACCAACGCTTGCGCGGCGGCCCCTGCAGCGGTAGATGCGCGTCGCCCGGAGGGGGTGGGGATGGCGGCGTTCCGCCGCTGTCCTCCTCTTCTAGCCCGAGCGGACATGGACCGTGCGCGACTGCTTCGTCAGTAACTTGACGAGCGGAAGCGGTCGGAAAGAGCTCGCGAAACTTCGTAGCGATCTCGGTGACTTGGTGTTTCGGAAACCGGAGCATGGACCTTGCAAGGTGCCGCGCTCGATCCCGTCTCTCGCAGTTGGTGGAGCTCCCGAATGAAGCGTTCCTCGTGTCTCGCGGCGTTGGTGGTGGTGACCGGCCTGACGACGGCCTCCGTGGCGTCGGCCGATCCGGCGCAGAAGGCGCCGAAGGCGGTGCAGCCGTCCGACACGCAGTCCGGCGGCGGCGCGAGCCCGACCGCGGCGCCGTCGAGCCCGACGTCGACGGACGGGAGCCCGACCACCGAGGCGCCCTCGGGCGCGGTCGTCATCGGTAGCGCGAGCCCCGGCTCGGACACGCCGAACGCCTCTGCCTCGGAGCCGGCCAAGGCGAACGCGCCGCGTCGCTGGGCGGGCACGCAGATCTTCGCGCAGAGCAGCATGACGACGGCCACGGTCTTCCGCGGCCAGACGCAGTACGACAACCCGACCGTCGACGCCGCGGCCTACATCACGCCGCGTTTCGCGATCAACGATGCGTGGCAGCTCCGCGGCCGCGTCATCTTCAACTACGAGTTCACGAACAACGACGACACCGTCACGAAGCACGAGCCGCGCTTCAGCGACACGACCGTCTCGCTGTTCTATCGCAAGCTCCCGGTGCTCCCCGGCGGCATCAAGCCGATGGTCTCGCTGAACGTGGCCGCCCCGACGTCGCCCGAGTCGCGCGCACGGACCCTCCTCTTCAACCCGGGTCTCGGCGTGCAGCTCTCGAAGTCTATCGAGCACATCCCCGGCGACGGCGAGCTCGACTTCCTCGTGAGCTCCGCGTACGCGCACCCCGTCTACCGCAACACGACCCCCGAGATCCGTGGCGAGGCCCCGTACGCGTTCCACTGCGCCGGCACCACGTGCGGCGATCAGCTGAGCGGCACGTTCAATCCCTCCGACACGCTGAGCTACGCGCTCCTCGTCTCCGCGACCTGGGGCAAGTGGAGCCCGGCCCTCTACTACCTCGGCGCGAGCCAGTGGGCGTACCAGGGCAAGGAGATCCAGGTGAACGGCAGCCCGGTGAAGAGCCCCGAGGGCTTCGCTCCGCAGAACGTCCGTCAGACGTCCTACTTCAGCGCGTGGCTCGACTACGAGGCGAACACCTGGCTGACCGCCGAGGTCGGCTACTGGCTGTCCCGCTCCATCCTCTCGGCGGACTCGACGGTCGGAAATCCGTTCTTCGACCGCTACCAGGACATGCGCGTCTACATCGGCGCGAACTTCAACATCGACAACATCCTGAAGCAGCTCGAGGGCGGCCCCACGGAGGCCGGCATCGTGCGCGCGCAGAACAAGAAGCCGGTCTTCACGTTCTGACTTGTGGGGGACGAAGTCCCCCCTCGTTCGCTCCGCTCACGAGCCTCCCCCCTTTCACCTCGCCTCCGGCGGGTGCTCGCGTGCCAGGCACGCGAGGGGAGAGGCGGCGCGGGCGTTCGGCCTCTCCGATCAGCGCTGCTTCGGCGGGGGCGGGGCGGGCTTCTTGCTGTTCGGGACCGGCGGAGGGCCGGGGGGCAGCGGGATCTGCGGGTTCGATGCGCGCTGCAGATCGTCCTCGTCGAGGACGATGGCCTCGTCGCTACCGTGAGCGCCGTTGCGGTCCGCGACGACGACCGGCGGGGGCTCCGGCCACTCGAGCGACGACGGCTTCGCCGGCACCTCGGACTCGTCCCACGCCTCGCGCTTCGCGGGCTCGGGCGGGCTCGCGCCCATGAGCGTCTGCATCATGGCCTCGCGCGCCTCGGCGAGCTTCGGGCTCTCGTCGTCCGTGTTGGGCGCCCAGATGCTCCGCTCCTGCTGCGGGGCGGCGGCGGCGCCGGCGGCGGCTTCCTCGGCGTGGTCGACGGCCGGTGAGTCGGGCAGCTCGACGCTCATCCCGCCCTCCAGCTTGAGGCGGCCGGTGCTGGCAAGCGCCTCCGCCTCCGCGAGCGCAGCGGCGTCCTGCGGGGCGTTCACCGTCACGTGCGTCTCGGCGACGTTCGCGTGGCGCGACGTGAGCGGCTCCGCCTCCTGCGACGGCTTCACCGCATCGACGGCGGACGGCGCGACCTTCGGCGCCGCGGTCGGTGGCTCGCCGAGCTCGGGCGCGAGGCCGGCCTTCCGCGCGAACTGGTCGAGCGCGAAGAGGAGCGCGTCCTGGGCAGTCTTGGCGAGGATGGTGTCCCACCCGATCGCCGCGACGATGCCGGCCGGCGACCCATCGCCCGACTCGTGGAGCTTCCGCACCCAGCCGACGATCTGATCCTTGCTGAGCGTGTCGCAGAGGACGTCGGTGCCTTTCAGCTTTCCGCCTCGGCCCTGCACGTTGAGCAAGAACCACGTGTCGTCGATCAGCCCGAGCTGACGCGCGGTCGCGAGCGCCTTCTGGATCGCGACGCCGGTGAGCCGGCCATGACGCCAGAACGACCACCACTCGCCGAGGACGATCCAGTCGACGAGGATCGAAGGCTCGACGCCGCCCTCGAAGATGGCCTCGTCGATGTCGCCGGCGACGAGCGCGTCGTGGACGACGAGCTTCACCTTGTCGTCGTCGTCCTTCAGCGCGGCCTTCGCGCCGCGGATTCCCCATCGCGCGAGCACCGGGCCGCGGACGTCGTTCGGCATGTGCCGGAAGACCTCGTCCTTCGCCTTCTGCTCGTCGTACGGGAAG
This sequence comes from Labilithrix sp., assembly GCA_028287035.1. Next base: position 37,626 of record JAQBQL010000226.1, read on the forward strand.
AAGTGCCCGACGAATTCCTTCGCGGTGCGGACGCGCCCGGCCTCCGTCCGGCGATGCTCTTCCATCGCGAGGCAGAACTTCGTCACCGGCTGATTGCGATCGTTCCTCGGTTTGGCCACGCCCTCGTTCCTCCGGGCAGACAGAGACACGAAGCTATCCTACGTGGCCGCCGCAGCGGCGGCCCAACATGTGGGTGCGAGCGGCTCTCACTTGGGACCCGGCGTCGCGCACCGGCCGTTGATGCACGAGACCACGGAGGAATTGCAGCAGTCGGCGCTCACCGTGCACTTCTCGAACTCCTGCGCGCAGGTCGGGACCGTGGAGCTGCAAACGAGCGCGCCGCCGGTGCCGGGACGGCAGAAGCCGCCGCAGCACTCGTCGCCGGTCTCGCACGAGGTGCCGTCACCGTGGCAGGGATCGACGACCCAGTAGCCGCGCGAGTTGCCGGCGAGGAGCTCCTGCGCGGGCAGGTAGAAAGCGGGGTGGCTCGGGTCGGTGCCGGCCGGCGCGTTCAGGTCGATCGCGGCGACCCAGAGCTTCTTGGGGGTCGGCTCGGACGTGAGGTCGTTGTAGCGGGGGTCGCTATGGAACGGGTTGATGGTGGCGACGTTGCCGTAGAGGCGGCGGCTCGTGAACACCACCCACGCGTAGCCTCCCGAGGGGACGGGGTTCACGGTGGGCTCGTAGTTGAGCGTCGCGTCGTCGTCGTGGAGGTTCCCGCCGGTCGGCAGGTAACCGGCGCCGTTCAGGTTGTTCATCGCCACTGCCTTGGGCGGGCTCGACTTCAGATCGAGATACCAGAGCTGCGCGCGCGTCCCGCGGTCGGCGCGCACGTCGGGCGGCGCGACGTCGGCGTCGGAGCGCGTGCCGCCGTAGTCACGGCCGTTGAAGCGGGTCTCGTGCTCGAAGACGAGCGCGTCGTTGGTGGGCAGGAACGAGGGGAACACGTCGGTGTTGCCGTCGGTCGGCACGTGCACCGCGGTGACGGCGCCCCACTGCTTCGTGGTGTTGTCGAACGTCATCGTGCCGAGCGACCGCGTGTCCGCGCCGGCGATGCCGCCGAAGAGCGTGAATGCGAGCTTCTTGCCGTCCGGCGAGAACGACGGGTACGCGGCACGGAAGCCGGCCGGCCAGTTGGTGGTGATCGCCACGGGCGCGGGGGCCGCCGCGGTGGGCGACGTGTAGAGGGTGTTCGGCGCGGTCGAGGAGCCCGCCGCCGAGCTCGAGTCCCCGAGGAACATGGAGCCGTCCGGATAGATCGCAGGCCACGCGAAGGCCGCGGCGGCGCCTTCGGTCGGGATGATCGTCTCGGCCCCGGTCTTCAGGTCGTACGCGCTGAACCGCTTCAGGTCGCCCAGGTTGCGCTGCGTGATCAGCACCGAGCCGTTCGCCGCCACCGAGTGACACACGCGGCAGTTGGTGCCGTCGGTGCCGGTGCCCGCGCCCGCGACCAGCGTCGGGTCGGACGAGCCGGCCTTGATGGCGAGCGTGGCGGCGCCGAACTTGCCGTCGCCGCCGATCGCGCCCGCGAAGTTCTTGGCGAGCTTCGTCCCGTACGAGTTGTAATAGACGACGCCCTTCAGCGGCGCCGACGCGATCTTCCAGGTCTCGGTCAGCGGCCCGTACGCCACGCCGCCCTTCGAGAGCACGATGGTGACCGTGACGTCCTCGCCGGCGTTCGACGCGAGCAGTTGCTTCCAGGCGGTCGGCGGGATCGGGTGATGCGCGAAGGGCGTCGCGGTGCGCGCGAAGGTGCCCTCGTACTCGTACGCGTTCTCCGTGAGCTTGATGGAGACCGCGTCGTAGTCGCCCTGCGCGCCGGCGCGCCACTGGAGGAGCGGAGCGAGCACGCCGCGCGGCCACACCGTCTTGTCGTAGGGATAGAGGAACGTGAGGCCCGGGTCCGCGACGCGCGTGCCGGCGAGGACCGCCTTCGTGGCCGGGTCGACCGCGCCGCCGTAGCCCTCGCCTCCGACGCCGCCGTTGCCGCCCGCGCCGCCGCCTCCCGCGTCGACGCCGACGAGGCCATTGTCGGACGCCTTGATCTTCACGGTCACCGACGTCGTCGCGGTGCGGCCGTTCCACGTCGCGGTGATCTTCGCCTTGCCGCCGACGTTGCCCGAGGCCGTGAACAGGCCGGTCGAGAGATCGATGCTGCCCAGCTCGCCGCGGTCGATCGAGAACGTCGCGGGGACGCTGCCGCCGCTGCCGGCGGAGGTCGCGGTGAACTTCACGGTCGGCGCCGGCATCCCGGTCGTGAACGTCACGACGGGGTCGAGCGGCGCGAGGGCGAGGAGCGCGGCGTCGGGATCGACGGCCCCGTCGCCGAGGCTGCCGCTGCTCGATCCATTGCCGTTCGGATCGATCGATCCATCGACCTCGCCGGCGGGATCGTGGAAGCCGGAGTCCAGTGCATCCGATCCACACGCCACGACAAGGCCCGAGCCCACGACGGAGAAGATGGCGATCGCGACGAGAGTCCGCATTGTCTCAACGCTAACGGACCGCGCGCGGAACATGGAAGATCACTGCGAAGAAAGAAAGGAATCGAAGAGCGCCGTCACCGCACCTTTGGCGACCACCATCTCCAGGCACGACAGCACGAGCGCCGGTCCCATCGGCAGGCGCGTCGTCGCGAACGACGTGTCCTCCACGTCGGCCGCCATCGGGTCGTCGGCCAGCGCCGCGCGCGCCTCCTCGTCACCCGCGGCGGCCTTCGCGCGGAGGTCGGCGAGCTCCGCTTGCACGCTGGCCGGCACGGTGAACGGCACGCCGAGCAACCTTCCGCCGAGCGCGAACAGCGCCGCCTGGAGGGCGCCGGCGGTGATCACCCACACCGCGCCCACGGGTCCGAGCCAGAGACCGGCGAGCAGCGCCAGCTTCGCGTCGCCGAGACCCATCCCGCTCCGGCCGCGCAGCTTCTTGTACAGGAGGAAGGGAAGGTAGGTGAGCGCGAGCCCGACGACGGCGCCGGCGAGCGCCCCAACGAGGCCGGTGCCGCGCCAGTAGGACGTCGCGAGGGCGAGCGCCGACCCGCCGAGCGTCACCTCGTTCGGCAGGATCATGTGCTCGAGATCGACGGCCGCCGCGGCGACCACGCCCGCCACGAGGACGACGTTCGTGAGCAGGTAGAACACGGCGAGGCCGAGCGACGCCGACGACGCGAGCGTCACGAGGTGGCCGAGCCAGGTCGTCACGCCGGCGGTCGCGAGCACCACGACGACGTTTCTCAGGTACCGCGCTCGCCCGCTGACGAGATGGGTGATCCCGTACCGCGCGGGGAGCACGTCGGCGAGGCGAGCGGCGGCGATCCCTGCTCCCGCACCGAGCACGGCGGAGACGGCCAGCCAGACCGGGGGCGACAGCTGCGACGCTTGCACCGGCCTCAGGCTACACGCGCGCGCCGCGAGAGTGGGTTAGGATCGCCGCACCGCGCCATGGGGGATCGACCGCCGAAGCCCGAGCCGCCCGCGTATCTCCTCGAGGGACGCTACCTCGCCGAGCGGCACGTGGCGCGCGGCGAGACCGCCGACGTCTTCGCGGGCAGCGACACGTTCTCCGGCGAGCAGGTCGCCATCCGCCGCCTCCGCGCCGACCGGCTCGATCGGGCGGCGGCCTTCCGCCGGATGTCGGAGCGCCTGTTCGGCACCGCGTCGCCGCGGCTCCTCCGCGCGATCGCGATCGGCGAGGATCGCGAGGGCCTGCCGCTCCTCGTCACCGAGCTGCTCGTCGGGCGTGACGTCGAGCGGCTCGGTCAGGTCCGCTGGGAGGTCGCGTGCGAGGTCACGCGCCAGTGCGCGGCGGTGGTCGCCGAGATGCACCTGCTGTCGCTCTTCCACGGCGCGCTGCGCGCCTCGACCTTCTTCGTGGGCGCGTCGACCGCCGGCGGCTCGCGCGTGAAGCTGCTCGACCTCGGCACGGGCGAACGCACCGCCACCGCCGCCGCCGACGTGCGCGCGCTCGTGACCATCCTTCACCGCCTCCTCGTGGGCGCGCCGCCGCCGCCCGTGGAGGCACGCGGCACCCTCGAGCTGCGCGTCGCCGGCGCGCCGCCCGCGCTCGCGCAGGCGCTCGGCTCGTGGCTGGAGGAAGGCGCCGAAGGCCTCACCTCGGAGGCGATGGCCAAGGAGCTGCTCCAGATCCGCGACGCCTCGCACGGCGAGTTCTGGTCGGGCGCGGCGCGGCCGGCCGAGCCGGCGGGGGACGTGAGCCCGATCAGCGTGACCCCGCGGTCCTCGATGCTGATCCTGGAGCCGACCGAGGACAGCACGCCCGGCCCCGACGAGTGACTTGCCGGGGCGACCGCGGTCAGAACCGTACGCCCTCGGCGAGCGACCTGGCGGCGCCACGCGCGAGCCGTGCCGCTGGCGCTCGAGCAGGGGAAAGCACCACCGCGAGAGAAGCGGCGCCGAGCGCCGCCACCGCAACGACGAGCGAGGCGTCCGCGAGGAGGAAGTCCCGGCGCATCACGGCGACGCGGTCACCATCACACGCCGGCTTGCAACGGGCCGCGTCGAGGTCGTTCTTCACACCGAGGCCCGCAGCGCCGAACCCCGCGAAGAGGCCGACGCCGACGAGGGACACCGCCGCCAGCGCGACAGGCACGGCCCAGGGGCGGGCCGGGGCGAGCTCCGGGGCAGGCGGCTCCGGGGCGACGAGCACGACCGGCCGGGCATGCTCGCCCTGCCGTGCGAGCACGTGGTGCTCGACCGGCGCGCGGCCCGGGACGGTGAGACCTATCACGTGCTCGCCGGGGTCCACGCTGACCTCGTTTGCGGCGAGCGAGCCACGGAACGGAAGGCCATCGATGGTGATTTGCGCGTCCCGAAGCGGGCCCCCGGCCGCATCACGGGCCTCGATCACGATCGAGGGCAGCTCGGCCTCGACCTCGGAGAGCCATCCGGCGCAGTCGTTCCGGATCAAGGACGGGCACGTCTCGCGGGCGCAGCTGGCGAGGGCCTGGCGCGCCGCTTTCAGGCGGTGATCTCGTCGCTCCTTCTGGGCCGAGAGATGCGACGCCGCGCACGCTTGCGTGAGGTCCTCATCGGCGCGGGTCACCCGAGGCACCACGCTCAATGCCGCGAGGAGGGTGCACGTCAGCGCCGTCCGGACCGGCGTCACCTGAGGCACTCGGGCCGATAGCCGAACGTGCCATCGGCGTGGACGACCTTGCAATCGGGACGGCGTGCCGGCGCCACCACCGGGCGGCGCGGGCCCGCGCTCGCCGCAGCGGCGGTCGCGCCGGGCGCCACCGGGAGCGCCGCCGTTGCGGTACTCGGACCCATGCTCGGCAGCGGAGGCGGCGGCGTTGCCGAGATCGCGAGGGGAGCCGCACCTTGTCCGCCTCCGCTGGAGACTGGCATCGCACGATCGCGTGTACCATACAGCCATGCGACGCCGACCAGGAGCAGGGCGGTGAGCGCTGCGGTCGCCGCACGTCCCGGCCCACGCCACCGCGCGGGCGGCGTGGGCGGCCCCACGGGCCGCGGCAGGACCTCCGTCACGCTGGTCAGCGGCGGGCCATGCGGCGGGTCCAGCAGCGCTGCGGGCGCCGCGACGGGCGCCGCCGTCCGGACGGACGCCTCGAGCCCCGACGTCGAGAGGTCGGTGAGGCCAGCCCCTTTCCGCAGCGCCGTGACGAGGTCGCCCACCGCGCGCGCGCTCGCGCTCTCCCCGAGCGCCTCCAGCTCCTTCAGCATGGCGAGCGCGCTGGGATGACGATCGTCGACGTTCCGCGCCAGCCCGCGGAGCACGACCGCCGAGAGCGGATCGTGGGCGGAGCCGCCGTGCGGCGGTGCGACGACCGCATGCAGGAGCGCATTCACGGTCGCGCCGGGCTCCTCACGCGCGAAGAGGCGCTCCCCCGTGAGGAGCTCCCAGAAGACGATGCTCGCCGCGAACACATCGCTCCGCGCGTCGACATCCTCGCCGGCGAGCTGCTCCGGAGACATGTACGCGAGCTTTCCCTTGATCTCGCCCCGCCCCGTCTCCTGCATCCGGCTGTTCGCCTTCGCGATGCCGAAGTCGAGCACCCGCGCCACGCCGTCCTCACCGACCATCACGTTCTGGGGAGATACGTCGCGGTGGACGATTCCGAGCGGTCGTCCCGCCTCGTCGGTCGCCTCGTGCGCGGCGTGCAGCCCGGCGAGCACACCGACCATGATCGTGCATGCGACGGCGGTGGGGATGGTGCCGCCTCGTGCCCGCGTCTCCGCGACGATGCGCGCGAGCGACAGGCCGACCACGTACTCCATCACCAGGTAGAGCTCCCCGCCGTCGGCGATCACGTCGAGGACCGGCACGACGTTGGGGTGGCGCAGCCGGGCGGTCAGCCGCGCCTCGTCGATGAACATGCGGACGACCGCCTGGTCGCCGGCGAACGCCGGGTGGAGTCGCTTGATGGCGACCGCGCGGGAGAAGCCGACCGGGCCGTTCAGGCGCCCGAGATGGACACTCGCCATCCCGCCGCGAGCGATCTCGCCGTGCAGCTCGTAGCGACCGATCGTGGTAGGGCGCGATGCGGCGGCGACCATGACCGGTCGTCAGCCTAGCTCAGGGGAGCCTGGCGCGCAGCCCCAAGCGTTTGATTGCACGTTGCATGTATTTGCGGTTGACCCCGGCCAGCTCGGCGGCCTTCGTGGCGTTGCCACCCGAGACCCGCAGCGCCTCGACCAGGTAGGCGCTCTCGAACGCGTCGTTGTGACGCTCCTTGGCGATCGCGAGCGGCACCGACAGGTCGGGGGCGGTCGCCAGGCCGGCGCTCGGGACCGCCTCCTGGAGCGTGCCCAGCGACAGCGCGCGCGCCACGGCGTTGCGCAGCTCACGCACGTTCCCCGGCCACGCCCGCGTCGCGAGCTCGGCGCGCGTGTTCGGGGGAAGGGTCTTGCCCGATCGAGCGACGAAGTGGTCGATGAGGAGCGGCACGTCGTCGGTGCGGGCGCGGAGCGGCGGCAGCTCGAGGCGGATGACCGCGAGGCGGTAATAGAGGTCCTCGCGGAAGCGCCGCTGCGTGACCTCCTCGGCGAGGTTCCGGTTCGTCGCGGCGACGACGCGCACGTCGACCTTCCGCACCTGGTTGTCACCGACGCGCTTCACCTCGAGCCGTTCGAGCGCGCGGAGCAGCTTTGGTTGCATGTCGAGGGGTAGCTCCCCGATCTCGTCGAGGAAGAGCGTGCCGCCGCTCGCCGCCTCGAAGGCGCCGAGCCGCTCGCCCACCGCCCCCGTGAAGGCGCCGCGCACGTGGCCGAAGAGCTCGCTCTCGACGAGGCTGGGCGTGACGGCCGAGCAGTCGAAGACGACGAACGGGCCGCTCGCGCGCGGGCTCTCTTCGTGGATCGCCTCGGCCACCAGCTCCTTGCCGGTGCCGGTCTCACCCTCGACGAGGATGGGGTCGGGGGCGGCGCTCACCCGCTCGAGCAAGGTGAAGACCTGGCGCATCGCGACCGACCGGCCGAGCAGGGCGCCGAAGCTCTCGCGCGCGGAGAGCGGAATGTCCACGACGGAGCTCGAGAGCCGCACCTTCAACGTGGTGCTTCCGAGCACGACGAGCGACCCTTCGCGCGCATACGCATCCAGCACGCGCACGCCATCGAGCACCGTGCCGTTGCTGCTCCCCGCGTCGACGACGCGGATGCCGGGTGTCTCGATCCGCAGGGACACGTGATGGCGGCTCACGGCCGGATCGAACAGCACGAGGTGCGCGTTCTTGCCGGTGCCGATTCGCACCTCGGGGCCGGGTAGCTCGTGCACCTGGCCCATGCTCGGGCCGGCGAGCACCTCGACGCGCACGGTGCGCGCGCGCAGCGTGAGGCGCTCGCCTTGGCGGACCAGGATCTCCGTGATCGCCTGGTCGCGCGGGTCGCCGGGCTTCGGTCCGGGAAGACGCGTCGTCACACGACCATCGTATCAGGGTGGTGCCGCGTAGAAGCGTATTCCCTCGTCGTGCCAGCCCGCGTCGAGCAACGCCGAAAGCTCGGTGGCCGTCGCCGCGAGCGCGTGTCGGCCGAGCCGCTGGAGACCGTGGACGGGCACCGTGCAAGGCACGTTGAGCCCGTTCGCGTAGAAGGCGATTCCCTCGTCGGTGGTGTACCCGGCCGCGGGAAGGTTCTCCTTCTCGCCTTTGCTGATCGTCCAGATGCGGTCGCCGTTGCTCGGCGACTGCACGCGGTACACGGGGACGCGGTTGCCGCTCGGTGTGGTGGCCGCGCGGAACGCGACGCCCCGGTTCTCCGTGTAGCCGGCGGCGGGGGCGTTCGCGACCTCGGCCCGGGACACCGTGTAGATGTCGACTCCTCGCGCCGGATCGTGCACGTCGATCACCGCCGCCTCGTACGCGCACGTCAAAGCATCGACTCCCGCCTCGGCCGCCCCATCCATCGGAGCTGCAGCGTCGAGGGTGCCGCCCTCGTAGTCGTCCGGCGAATAGAGGAGCGAGCACCCGGTGGTCGCCACCACCAGACCGGCAGCTCCCGCCTTGATCCACCGCACGCGTCGATCCTACCAGATGTTCCGCGGGCCGATCAGGGAGTGCCCGCATGGTAGACGACGCCCTCGTCGCTCCACCCGGCGCCCGTCAAGGACGCGACCTCCGCGGCCGACACGCTGTACGTGTGGATGCCGCCGCTGCGCAGCCGGTGCACTGGCGCGAGGCACGGGCTCGTCGCGCCCGAGGCCGCATAGAAGGCGACGCCCTCGTCGGTCGTGTAGCCGTAGGTTGCCGCGGCGCTCGCCTTCTCGGAGGTGCTCGTCGTGTAGAGACGATCCTTGCTGGTCGGGTTGTAGACGCGGTACACGGCCACGCGCTGCGCCGTCGAAGAGGCCGCCGCGTCGAACGCGACGCCGCGGTCCTCCGTGTACCCGTGGAGGCTCTTCGCGTCTGCGGCCTCGGACGCGGAGAGCGTGAAGAGCTCGGCCCCCGTGCTCGGCTGCACCACGTGATAGACCGGCGCGGCGAGATCACAGGTCGTCGCGGGCGGCGGGGTGGTGCCGCTGCTCTGACCAGGCCAGGCGATGGCGCCGATGCGCTTGCTCGGCTGAGCGGGCGACGTGCTCGGCCAGTAGATCGCCTTCAGCGCCTCGACCGGGAGCGTCTGGCCATTGCCCCAGATCTCGGTATTCGAGGTGCGCTGCGCGAAGTTCTTCGAGGCGTAGTCAACGAAGTAGGGGTTGGCTCCGCCCACGTGCTCGACGGAGCTCGTCTCGCGGCCGGGCACCGCGCTGCGGAACGCCGCGAGCGTCGCGTAGGAAACGGGGTTGCCCGCGGCGTCCTTCTGCCACTCGATGAGCCCGGTCGGCGCGCTCGCCGACGGCCGGAAGAACGCCTGGTACTCGCTCCGCGTCACGACCACGGAGCCGTCGAAGGTCCTCGCGGGCACGGTGACGTTCACGAGCGGGCGCGGTCCCGCCGACCCGGAGACGATGTTGTTGACCACCACGATGCTCTCCGAGTTGCACGTGTTGGCGAGCGGTCCGTCGGTGCGCGGGGCGCAGTTGTCGTACTGGGTCCGGGGCAGGGGCGTCACGCCCGCGGTCCCGCTCGTACACACCTTGCCGCCGGGCAGCACGTCACCCTGGGCGCAGCGTACGTCCTCGACGATGCTGAGGTTCGCGAGGTAGCTCGTCGAGCTCGCGTCGTTGTCGACGAGCGTGTTGTTCCAGATCTGCACCGCGCGCGAGCCGTACGCGGCGATGCCCGCCGCGCCGTTGTCGTGGACCAGGTTCGAGGCGATCATCGCGTGGTGCGAGACCTCGTAGAAGAGTCCCTTGCCGTCGTTGTTGCGGAATACGTTCTGGGCAATCACGAAATGATTCTTCGACAGATCGCTCGAGCCGCAACCCTGATCGCACCAGTAGCCGTTCGCCGCATTGTGCTCGAAGACATTTCCCCAGACGACGCCGTCGATGATCTGCGACCCCTTCATGCCGGCCTCGACGGAGTTTCCCCAGTGCCGGAAGTTGTTGTATCCGAACGTGTTGTTCTTCACGACGAGCCGGTTCGCATCGCTGGCAATCGCGCCGTCCCAACCGTTGTTGACGAGGACATTTCCGTCCATCGTGACGCCGTACGACTGCGCGGCGGTGAACCCATTGCCGGCGTTGTTCGCGATCGTCGAGCCCTCCAGCACGTTGCCCGACTCGGAGCCGGTGTCCTTGAAGAACTGGACCGCCGCGTTGTAGTAGTTGATGCCGTTGACCGTCTTCCGGTAGTCGACTGCGCACGTGCCATAACCCTCGATGTCGAGCCCGGAGAGGCGCACGTTCGAGGCGCGGGTCTGGAACGCCCAGAGCTGCTTCACGACCTCGATCTCCGTCGGGCTGTCCTTCAACGTCAACTTGTTGGTCGCATTGTCGTAGGCATACTGGCCCGGGCCCGGCGCCGTCGCCACGCGCTGGAGCGGGATACCGGCGCGGATGACCGAGAAGGCCTGCTCGGCACCGTAGTGCTTGGCGCCCTTGTTCAGATGGTCGTCCGCGCAATTGGCCTCGAGCGGCGTCGGATCGAAGCTCGTGATGGTCGTCGTGTAGGGCCCGGCGCCAGCAAAGCCGGTGAGCGGGACGGTTCCCCAGATCGACACCGCGGCCGAGCCATCACGCTGGATCGTCACGTTGCTCCGCGTGATGACGATGCCGCCCTCGCGATACGTGCCGGCCTTGACGACGACCGTCCACGTCGGGCCGGCGGGCTTGGCGTTCGCCACCGCCACCGCCTTGCCGATCGTCTGGTAGGGCGCGGCAGAAGAGCCGTTGCCGCTCACGTCACTGCCGCTCGTCGCGACCCACAGCACGTTGCTCGACGGGGCGGGATAGCTGCGCGTCGGCTTTGCCGGCCGGCGGTACACGTGCGTGCCCACGAGGGCCGCGGCGTTGTCGATGGCCGCGCCGTCGTCGTCGGCGACGTCCTGGTCATTGGCACAAGCCGGCAAGCCGACGAGGATGGCGAGCGGGAGTAACGTGCGGAGCTTCATGAGCGTCCGCGTGTGCACGGCCGGTGCCCACCACGAAACCCCGGAGAAATGGCGAACGGCGGCTCGTACCGGGACGTCGATGTCCCGCCAGGAGCCCCGCGGAGGGACAGCGGTGTCCCGCGGACCTCAGGTCTCGCGCTGCGCGAGGACCTCGAGCGTGAGCTCCACGAGCCGCTCGGCCGTCCAGGGCGGGTCCGGCTCCCACCGCCGCCCGTAGAGGAGGTACTCGCCGGTCCGCGGGTCGGTCGGGAGGTTCGCCTCGATCGGGTAGTAGCGGTTGTGCGCGTCGAGGACGTCGTTCATGGGGCGTAGGTCGACGGCCTGCGCGCGGTCGAGCAGCGCGTCCTCGATGGCGGCGCGCGAGTGACCCTGCGCGTGCAGCTTGTCGTGCAGGACGACGAGCAGGCGAATGGTGGCCTCCTCGAAGTCCTCGAGACGCTTCTTCCGCGCGGCGAAGGCCGGGGCCCCGATCGTGAGCGCTCGCACGCGCTCGTTGACGTTCAGGCTGAAGTTCCGCGGAGGGTCGGCGCTGTTGTCGAAGGCGGAGGGCTCGGGCGCGGCGGTGGGATCGTTACGAGCATTACGCGTCGTCACCCCGCCGAAGCTAGGGCTCGGACCGGACCTCGGCAAGCGCCAGCGTGAGCGGCGCCGCCGGAAAGTTGCCCGGCCCTCGGGGGAGCGGACATGGTCGCACCATGCGTATGGGAAACCTCGATCGCCGGGCGCCGAACACCGAGACCTGCTGCGCGGTGTGCGGCACGACGGACCTCCGCACGCTCGCGACGACGACGCTCGAGGGAGGCCAGCGCGTCACCGTCTGCGGCTCCCACAAGGTCGCGCATCGCAGGGCCGAGACGCTCGCCCGCAGCATCGACGAGCTACGTCTGATGCTGTGCGACCGGCGCGTTGCCGCCGGCTGACGAGAGCCGCGCGTGCTGGCGGTTCCGCTTCGTGAACCGGTCGAGCGCCAGATAGACGACCGGCGTCGTGAAGAGCGTGAGCGCCTGCGAGAAGAAGAGGCCGCCCACGATCGCGATGCCGAGCGGCTGACGGAGCTCGGCGCCGACCCCTCCGCCGATCGCGAGCGGCACCGCGCCGAGCATCGCCGCGAGCGTCGTCATGATGATGGGCCGGAAGCGCAGGAGGCACGCCTTCGTGATCGCCGCCTCGGGCGAGAGGCCCTCGTCGCGCTCCGCCTCGATGGCAAAGTCGATCATCATGATCGCGTTCTTCTTCACGATGCCGATGAGGAGGATGATGCCGATGAGCGCGATGATGCTCAGCTCGGTCTTGAAGAGCAGCAGCGTCAGCAGGGCGCCGACGCCGGCCGAGGGCAGCGTCGACAGGATCGTGATCGGGTGGATGGTGCTCTCGTAGAGCATCCCGAGCACGATGTAGACGGTCACGAGCGCGGCGAGGATGAGGAGCGGCTGGCTGGCCAGGGAATCCTTGAACGCCTGCGCCGTTCCCTGGAAGTCGGCGTGGATCGAGGCGGGCATCCCGATCTCCGCCTCGGCGCGGTGCACCGCGGTGACCGCCTGGCCGAGCGACACGCCGGGCGCCAGGTTGAACGAGAGCGTGGTCGCCGGGAACTGCCCCTGGTGGCTGATCGACAAGGCGGTCGGCGCGGTGCGGCGCTTCGTGATCGCGCTCACCGGCACCATCCCGCCGTCGGTGCTCCGCACGTAGAGCCGCTCCACCGCCTCCGGCCCGTGCGCGAGCTCCGGCGCCATCTCGAGCACGACGCGGTACTGGTTCATCGACGCGAACGTGGTCGCGATCTGGCGCTGCCCGAAGGCGTCGTAGAGGACGGCGTCGAGCGCCTGCGGCGTCACGCCGAGCCGTGAGGCGGAGTCGCGATCGAGGTCGAGATCGAGCTCGAGACCAGCGCTCTGCTGGTCGGTGTTCACGTCCTTCAGCTCGGGCACCTTGCGCAGGCGCTCCATCACCTTCGGGCCCCACGCGCGGAGCTCCTCGAGGTCGGCGTCCTGCAGCGTGTACTGGTACTGCGTGCGCGAGGAGCGGCCGCCGACCCGGAGATCCTGGGTCGCCTGGAGGAACAGGGTGATGCCCTCGACCTGCGCGATCTTCGGCCGGAGCCGCGCGATGATCGCCTCCGCCTTCGCGCGCTTGCCCGTCTTCAGCTCGACGAACATCGTGCCGCTGTTGCCGGTGTTGCCGCCGCCCGCGCCCACGAAGGCGACGACGTGGTTCACGTCGGGGTCCGCGCTCACGAGCTGTAGGAGCCGCTCCTGGCGCGCCTTCATGGCCGGGTACGACACGTCCTGCGGGGCCTCCGAGAAGCCCATCAACATGCCGACGTCCTGCTGCGGGAAGAGGCCCTTCGGCACGACGACGTAGAGGATCACCGTGGTCACGATGGTCGCGATGGTGATGAGGCCGACCAGCGTGCGCCGCCGGAGCACCCACTTCAGCATGCGCTCGTAGCCGTGGAGCACGCTGCTCAGCACCCACTCGGTGCTGCGGTAGAAGCGGCCGCGCGGCCCCGTCTCGCGGCGCAGGAGCTTTGCGCACATCATCGGCGTCAGGGTGAGCGACACGATCATCGACACGAAGATGGCGATGCTGAGGGTCATCGCGAACTCGCGGAAGAGCCGCCCCACGACGCCGCCCATGAGCAGGATCGGGATGAACACCGCGAGGAGCGAGAGCGTGATCGACACGATGGTGAAGCCGATCTGCTTGGCGCCCTCGTACGCGGCCTGGTGCGGGGGCTTGCCCTCCTCGATGAGGCGCGAGACGTTCTCGGTCACCACGATCGCGTCATCGACCACGAAGCCCGTGGCGATGGTGAGCGCCATCAACGAGAGATTGTCGAGGCTGTAGTCGAGCAGGTACATGACGCCGAACGTGCCGACCAGCGACAGCGGCACCGCGACGCTCGGGATGGCGGTGGCGCGCACCGAGCGCAGGAAGACGAACACCACGAGGACCACGAGCACGAGGCTGATGATCAGCGTGTGCTCGACGTCGGCCACCGAGGCGCGCACGCTCTGGGTGCGGTCGACCGCGATGTCGACGTCGATGGCCGGCGAGATCGACGTGGCGAGCTCGGGCAGGACCGCTTTGATGCGATCGTTGGTGGCGACGATGTTCGCGCCGGGCTGACGACGGATGATCATCAGGATCGAGCGATTGCCGTTCGTCCACGCCGCCACGCGCTCGTTCTCGACGGAGTCCGACACCTTCGCGATGTCCCCGAGGTGCACGACCGAGCCATTGCTGGTCGCGAGCACCACGTTCTTGAACGAGGCGGCGCCGTAGAGCTGGTCGTTGGCGCTGATGGGACGGTCCATCACGTTGCCCGAGAGGGCGCCCTTCGGGGCGTCGGCGGTCGCGGCGGCGAGCTGCGTGCGGACGTCGTCGATGGTGAGCCCGAGCCCGGCGAGGGTCTGCGGGTCGACCTGCACGCGGACCGCCGGCTGCTGCGAGCCGCCCACCGTGACCTGCCCGACGCCCGTGACCTGCGAGATGCGCTGCGCCAGGATGGTGACCGCCGCGTCGGCGACGAGGCCGATCGGGACCGTCTTGCTGGTGAGCGAGATGATCATGATCGGCGCGTCGGAAGGGTTCACCTTCCGGTAGTTCGGGCGCGTCGGCATGTCGGCGGGCAGCTCGCCGCCGGCGGCATTGATGGCTGCCTGCACGTCACGCGCGGCGCTCTCGACGTCACGGTCGAGATCGAACTGCATCGTGATGTTCGTGGTCCCGAGCGCGCTCGTCGACGTGATCTCGGTCACCCCGGCGATGCGGCCGAAGCGGCGCTCGAGGGGCGTCGCCACCGCGGAGGCCATCGTCTCGGGGCTGGCGCCGGGCAGGCTCGCGCTCACCTGGATGGTCGGGAAGTCGACGCGCGGCAGCGGCGACACGGGCAGGAGCGTGTACGACAGGATGCCGGCGATCAGCACCGCCGCCGCGAGGAGCGCCGTCGCGATGGGCCTCCGGATGAAGGGGGCCGAGACGTTCACGGGCTCCTCGGCATCCGCTCGGTGTGGACCGGCGGCTCGAGGGCCTCGGCGTCGTCGTGGTTCGTCAGATCACGGCCGCCGAGCGTCTTCAGCCAGCGGCCGAGGCGCTCCATGTAGAGGTAGACGACCGGCGTCGTGTAGAGCGTGAGGACCTGCGAGACGATGAGGCCGCCGACGATGGTGATGCCGAGCGGTCGCCGCAGCTCGGCGCCGGCCCCGAAGCCGATCGCGAGCGGGACGCCGCCGAGCAGCGCCGCCATGGTGGTCATCATGATCGGCCGGAAGCGAAGGAGACACGCCTTGTGGATGGCCTCCTGCGGCGAGAGCCCTTCGTCGCGCTCCGCCTCGAGGGCAAAATCGATCATCATGATCGCGTTCTTCTTCACGATGCCGATGAGCAGGACGATGCCGATGAGCGCGATGACCGTGAACTCGGTGCGTGTCACGATGAGCGCGAGCAGCGCGCCCACGCCGGCCGACGGAAGCGTCGAGAGGATCGTGATGGGGTGGATGGTGCTCTCGTAGAGGACGCCGAGCACGATGTAGACGGTGACGAGCGCGGCGAGGACGAGCACCGGCTCGCTGGCGAGCGAGTCGCGGAACGCCTGCGCGGTGCCCTGGAACTCGCCGTGCAGACCGGCCGGCGGATCGAGCTTCCGCATCGCGCCGTACGTCGCGTCCACGGCCTCGCCGAGCGATGCGCCGGGCCCCACGTCGAACGAGATCGTCACCGACGCGAACTGCCCCTGGTGGTTCACGGCGAGCGGCGCCGGGGCCTCGGTCACGTGCACGAAGGTCGAGAGCGGCACCTGGACGCCGGTGCTGGAGCGCACGTAGAGCTGGTTCAGCGCGCTCTGGTCCTTCTGCATGCCGGGCTTCACCTCGAGGACCACGCGGTACAGGTTCAACTGCGTGAAGATGGTCGAGACCTGGCGCTGCCCGAACGCGTCGTAGAGGACGTCGTCGATGTTCTGCGCCGACACGCCGAGCCGCGAGGCGGTGTCGCGATCGATGGTCAGCGTGACGCCGAGGCCGGCCTCCTGGAAGTCGCTCGTCACGTCGCGGAGCTCGGGCAGGTCCCGCATCGCCTGGATGATCCGGGGCGTCCACGTGGCGAGCTCCCCGGGGTTCGCGTCCTCCAGCGTGAACTGGTAGGGCGTGCGGCTCGCGCGGGCGTCGATCTGGAGATCCTGGACCGACTGCAGGTACGTCGAGACCCCTGGCATGTGCGCGAGCTTGGGCTTCAGGCTCGCGATGATGGCCTCGGCATCGGGCCGGCTGCCGCGCTCGGTGAGGGTGATGGAGAGGCGGCCGGTGTTCGGGGTCGGGTTCGTACCGTCGGCTCCGATGAACGACGCGACGGAGAGGACCCCTGGCTCCTGGCGCACCACGTCGGTGACCGCCTGCTGCAGATCCAGCATGCGCGTGAAGGACACGTCGGCCGGCGCCTCGGTGACGGCGGTGATGAGGCCCGTGTCCTCCTGCGGGAAGAACCCCTTCGGCACCACCCACGCGAGGAACGCCGTGAAGACGACGGTGAGGATCGTCACGATGAGCGTCGTGCGCGCGTGCGCCAGCACCCACACGAGCCCGCGGTCGTAGACGTGCAGCGCCTTGTCGAAGGCGGCCTCGCTCAGGTTGTAGAGCCGCCCGCGCTCCTCGCGCTTCGGCTCGGGGCGGAGGAGGTGCGCGCTCATCATCGCGGTCAGCGTGAGCGAGAGCACCGCCGAGACGACGATCGCGGCGGCGAGCGTCACCGCGAACTCGCGGAACAGGCGACCGATGAGCCCGGTCATGAACAGCAGCGGGATGAGCACCGCGACGAGCGACACCGTGAGCGAGACGATGGTGAAGCCGATCTGCTTCGCGCCCTTCAGCGCCGCTTCCATGGGTGCCTCGCCGTGCTCGATGTAGCGGGCGATGTTCTCGATCATGACGATCGCGTCGTCGACGACGAAGCCGGTCGCGATGGTGAGCGCCATCAGCGAGAGGTTGTTCAGGCTGTACCCGAGCAGGTACATGATGCCGAAGGTGCCGACGAGGGACAGCGGCACCGCCACGCTGGGGATGATCGTGGCGCGCACGTTCCGCAGGAACGCGAAGATGACGAGGACGACGAGGCCGATCGTGATGAGCAGCGTCACCTCGACGTCGTGGACCGACGCGCGGACCGTCTCGGTGCGGTCGGAGAGGATCTTCACCTCGATGCTCTGCGGGAGCGATGCCTGGAGCTGCGGGAGGAGCGCCTTCACCCCGTCGGCGACCTGGATGACGTTGGCGCCGGGCTGCCGCTGGACGTTGAGGATGATGGCGCGCTGCTCGCCCGCCCACGCGGCCAGCTGATCGTTCTCGACGCCGTCGACCACGTCGGCAACGTCGGTGAGGCGCACCGGGGAGCCGTTGCGGTAGGCGACGACCACCGGCCGGAACCCCTTGGCGTTCGCGAGCTGATCGTTCGTCGCGATCGTGTAGTCCTGCCTGGGGCCGTCGATGTTGCCCTTGGGCTGGTTGACGTTCGCGGCCACGATGGCGGTGCGGACGTCCTCGATCGAGAGCCCCGTGCCGGCGAGCGCTGCGGGGTCGACCTGCACGCGGACCGCCGGCTTCTGGCTTCCGTTCAGGGTCACGAGGCCGACCCCGGAGACCTGCGCGATCTTCTGCGCGAGCACCGAGTCGGCGGTGTCGTTCACCTGCGTGAGCGGCAGCGACCGCGAGGACACGCTCAGCGTGAGCACCGGCGCATCGGCCGGGTTCGATTTGCTGTAGGTCGGCGGCGCCGGCAGCGTGCGTGGCAGCAGGTTGGACGCGGCGTTGATCGCCGCCTGCACGTCCTGCTCCGCGGCATCGATGTTCCGGTCGAGCGTGAACTGCAGCGTGACCGTGCAGCTGCCGAAGCTCGAGATGCTGGTCATCTGCGCGAGCGAGGGCATCTGCCCGAACTGCCGCTCGAGCGGGGTCGTCACCGACTCCGCCATGGTCTGGGCGCTCGCGCCCGGCAGGTACGTGGAGACGACGATGGTGGGGTAGTCGACCTGCGGGAGCGCCGAGACCGGGAGCTGCCGGAACGCGATGATGCCCGACAGGAAGAGGCCGATCATGAGCAGCGTCGTCGCGACCGGACGACGGATGAACGGCTCGGAGATGCTCATGGATGCGCGCCGCCCGTCGCCGGGTTCATGCCGCGACCACTGCCCGCCGGACCGGCCGACGCGGAGCCCGCCGGCGCGCCGCCGCCCGGGCCGCGCGGCGAGACCTTGCTCCCGGGCTTCAGCTGGTTCTGACCGTCGGTCACGACGACGTCGTTCTCGGCGAGACCCTTCGCGATGGTGGCGACGTCGCCCTCGATGGTGCCGACCTCCACGTTGCGCGGCGCGACCGAGTGGTCCGGCGCCATCACGTACGCGAAGGTGCCGTTCGGGCCGCGCTGGACGACCGAGGCCGGGACGACGAGCGCGTCCTTCAGCATCTCGAGCTGCATCCGCGCCTTCACGAACGCGTTCGGCCACAGCGCATGATCCGGGTTCGGGAAGGACGCCTTCAGCCGGATCGTGGCGGTCTGCGCGTTGACCTGGTTGTCGACGAGCAAGAGCTCACCGGTCGACAGCTTCTTCGCGCCGTCGCGTCCGTAGACCTCGACGACCACCTTCCCGCCGGCGAGCGCGCGCTGCACCCGGGGCAGCTCGTCCTGCGGCACCGTGAAGAGCACGGCGATGGGATCGATCTGCGTGATGACGACGATGCCGTTGGCGTCGGCGGCGTGGACCAGGTTCCCGGGGTCGACCTGGCGGATGCCCGTCACGCCGTCGATGGGTGACGTGATGCGCGCGTAGTCGAGGTTCAGCCGCGCGCTCTCGATCTGCGCGCGGTCGGTGCGCGAGGCGGCCTCGAGCTGATCGACGGCGGTGCGCTGGTCGTCGACCTGCTGCTGCGGGATGAGGTTCTGTTTCCGCAGCGTCTCGTAGCGCTCCAGATTGAGCTTGCCGTTCCGGAGCTGCGCGTCGTCGCGGTAGAGCGCGGCCTCCGCGGTGTGCAGCTGGATGGCGAAGGGGCGGGGATCGACGAGCGCGAGGACGTCGCCCTTCTTCACCGGCTTGCCCTCGGTGAAGAGGACGCTGTCGAGGCGGCCGTCGACCTGGGACTTCTGCGTGACCTGCGCGATGGGAGTGACGGTCCCGAGGCCCTCGATGATGACGGGCACGTCCTTCTTCGTCACCACCGCGGTGGCCACCGGGATGACGCGATCGCCGCCGGCCGACGCCGAGCCCGCAGGCCCGCCCGCGCCCTTCGCCTGCGCGCTCGCGCTGCGGCCACGCATGAAGAGGATGAGGCCTCCCACGACGAGGATGCCCACCACTGCCAGGATCACACGCGTCGCGTTCTTCATCGCTCTCCCAGCGCGGCGAGGAGATCGGCGCGCGCGGACGACAGGTTGTACTGAGCTTGCACGGCCTGCGCCGAGGCGGTGGCGAGCGCCACCTGGGCGTCGCCCAGCTCGATGATGCTGCCGACCCCCGCGGCGTACCGGCCCTCGGCGAGGCGTAGCCGCTCGCGGGCGTTCGCGACTGCCTCGTCGGCTGCGGCCTGCGAGGCCTTCGCGGCGCGGATGCCGAGCTGCGCCTGCTGGACCTGAACGCGGATCGTGAGCTTCTGGCCCTCGACCTGCGCGCGCGCCGCGGCGGCATTGCCCTCGGCCTCGCGGATCTGGCCGTGGGTGAGCCAGCCCTGGAAGATCGGCCACCCGACGGTCGCCCCGACGTTCCAGGCGGGGCCGAGATCGCCGAGCTCGGTGCCGGTCTCGGAGGCGCCGGCCGACGCGGAGAGGGTCGGCAGGTACGCGCCCTTGTACGCCTTCGCGGTGAGGTCGTAGGCCTCGCGCTGCTTCTCGTACACCTTGAGCTCCGGGCGCAGCTCGTTCGCCTTCGCGACGAGGCGATCGGTGGGCAGCTCCTCGCCTTCGACCACGCCGAGCTCGTCGTCGGCGACGTCGAAGTCGGACACGTCCGCGGTCCCGACCTGCTCGGCGAGCTGCGCCTTCGCGATCGCGTAGCCGTTGTCGGCGTTGATGAGGGTGAGGCGCGCGTTCGACAGATCGGTGCGGGCCTGCGCGAGATCGATCTCGGGGCGCGTACCGACCTGCACGAAGCCCTGCACCTGTTCGAGGTGTCGCTCGAAGTTCGCGAGCGACTCGCGCGCCACCCGGATGAGCGCCTTCTGCGCGCGGGCCGTGAAGAAGGCGCGGCGCACGCCGGCGATGACCGCCTGCGAGGTCGCCTGCTCGTTCGCGACGAACGATTCCACGTTCCGGTCGGCGGCCCTCACCTTGTTGCGCGTGTTGTTCCAGTCCCAGATGAGCTGGTTGGCGCTCCCGCCGAAGGTGAAGATGTCGATGCCCGACGAGTCGGTGGTGGCGATGGCGGTCGGCGTCCCCGTCGTGCCGGTGGTCCCCGTGCCCGTGGTGCCGGTGCCGGTGCCGCCGGTGGCGGTGGTCGTGGCGAGCCCCGAACGACCGCCGATGCTCGCCGAGCGCACGCGCTGGTAGCTCGCGCTCAGCTGGACCTGCGGGTAGTAGAGCTGCCGCGCCTGGGTCGCGCGGCCCCGCGCGGCCATGGTCTGTCCGCGCGATTCGGCGAGCGTCGGCTGGTTCTTGAGCGCAGTGTCGACGGCGTCGGAGAGTCGCAGGACGCGCAGCGGCGCGGCCTCCGGCGGGACCGGCGCGGTGGGCAGCGCCGACGCCGCCTGCAGAAAGATCGGGAGAACGAGGCTGGCGAACATGGAGGTAGCCGCGGGGCGCATCGCAAGGGTCGCGCCATGGGAGCACGGGCGCCCCTCACCCGTGGTTTGTCGCGGTGCGGGCGGCGCACCGCGTGGTGAACGCACCTCACGGTCGTGTTCTCGATCCATACACGTGTTCGGGGAACGAACGCTGCGCGCGCGCCGCCACTGTCGAGATCCCCGGTATTTCCCGTCATTTCGTGGTCGGGAATCAGCCTTGCGAGAGGCGGGCGCCGCCGGTATGAATCGCGTCATCAGGTACCGCATCCTCACCATCGTGCTGCTCGGCGTGCTGACGTCGGCGCTGTCGGTGGCGGCGCTCGTGCAGCTCCTGACGACGAGCACGGCAAACCGGGTGGAGCGCGCGCGTGACGCGGCGAGCGAGGAGGTCGATCGGCTCGCGCGGTCACCAGGATCGCTGTCCGACCCGATCCCCTCGGGTTACGTGGCGATGCGGGCCGGCGTGTGGGTCGCCGACGTGCCGCCTCCGGTGCTTCCGGCGGCCCTGGCCAGCGAGGCGCGCGCGGCGGTGGCTCGTGCTCGCGCCGAGCGTGGCCGCGTGCTGGTGGAGGCGCCGGCGGAGGACGGCACGCACGTCGTGGCGGCGCGTCCTGTCACAGCCCCGGAGGCATCGGGACTTTCTGCCGACGCGGTGGCGGTCGTCGCCTACGTGGTGCGTCCGCTTCCCTCGCTCCGGACGTGGCAGCGGATCGTCGCGCTCCTCGCGGCCGCGACCGCGCTGCTCGTCGGGACCGCCGTGTACTCGGTGCTCACCATGAACCGGGGCGCCTCGGCGATCCGCGCATCGCTCGAGGCTCTGGCGACGGATCTGAACGCCACCGTCGCGCGGCCCTCGGTCCGCGAGCTCGACGGAATTGCCGACGGCATCGCCGAGCTCGCGCGGAAGCTCGCCGAGGCCCGCCAGCAGGAGGAGCGCCTCGCGCGCGAGCTGGCGCAGAACGAACGGCTCGCCGCGCTCGGGCGCGTCGCGGCGGGGGTCGCGCACGAGGTCCGGAACCCGCTCGCCTCGATCAAGCTGCGCCTCGATCTGGCCGCGGCGTCGTCGCCGTCGCAAGCGCTTCCGGCGTCTGCGGCAGAGGCGATCGCGCATGCCACGAGCGAGATCGACCGCCTCGACCGGCTCGTCGCGGATCTCCTCGTCGTCGCGGGCCGGGCGGTCGGGCCGAAGGGCAGCGCCGACGTCGGCACCCTCGTGCACGCGCGTGCCGCGGGCCTCGCCGCCTGGGCGCGGGAGCGCGGAGTGGAGGTGAACGCCGAGGGCAGCGCGCCGGCGCTCGTCGACGAGGACGCGATGGCCCGCGCCGTGGACAACCTGCTCCGGAACGCCATCGAGGCCTCACCGAGCGGCGGAGCGGTGAGCGCGCGGGTGATCCGCGAGCAAGGGCGCGTCATCGTGCGCGTCGAGGATCAGGGTCCGGGCGTGCCCGCCGCCCGCGCCGCCGAGCTCTTCGAGCCGTTCTTCACGACGAAGCCGGCGGGGACGGGCCTCGGCCTCGCGCTCTCGCGCGCCATTGCCCGCGCCCACGGCGGGGACGTCGTCTACGAGCGCCGAGGCGACGTGACGTGCTTCGTGCTGTCGGTCGCCGTCGCCCGGGCGAGCGAGAGGGAGGCCGCGTGAGCGCGCCGTCCGTCCTCGTGGTCGAGGACGAGGCGGGCCTCCGCGACGGTCTCGCCGCGGCCGTCGGGACGCTCGGCTACCGTGCGCTCACCGCCGGCGGTCTCGGTGAGGCGCGCGCGTCGCTCGCGGTCGAGGCGCCGGACTGCATCCTCCTCGACATCCGCCTGAAGGACGGCGACGGCCTCACGTTCCTGGGAGAGCTGCGCGACGGGCCCCTGCACGACGTGCCCGTGATCGTCGCGACCGCCTACGGAGATTCCGAGCGGACGATCCGCGCGATGCGCGACGGCGCGTTCGACTACCTCACGAAGCCCTTCAACCTCCCGCTGCTGCTCGCCACGGTGGAGCGCGCGGTCAAGCAGCGGTCGCTCGCGCGGTCGGTGGTCATCCCCGCGGCGCCGAGCGGCGAGAAGGGCCTCGTCGGATCCAGCGCGGCGATGGTGGGCATCTGGAAGCTGATCGGCCGCGCTGCCGCGTCGACCGCGCCGGTCCTCATCACCGGCGAGACCGGCGTTGGCAAGGAGCTCGTCGCCTCGGCCATCCATGACTACTCGGTGCGCGCGAGCGAGCCGTTCGTCGCCGTGAACCTGGCCGCGCTGCCCGCCTCGCTCCTCGAGAGCGAGCTGTTCGGCCATGAGAAGGGCGCCTTCACCGGCGCGAGCGCCCGTCGCCTGGGTCGCTTCGAGCTCGCCGCCGGAGGCACGCTCTTCCTCGACGAGATCGGCGACCTCGACCCGGCGCTCCAGACGAAGCTGCTCCGCGTGCTCCAGGACGGGTCGTTCGAGCGCGTCGGCGGCAGCGAGAAGCTCACGACGCGCGCGCGCATCATCGCCGCCACCAACAAGCCGGTCCACCCGGGCGAGCCGGGCTGCGTCATGCGCGAGGACCTCTACTACCGTCTGGCGGTGATCGGCATCGAGGTCCCGCCGCTCCGCGCGCGGAAGAGCGACATCCCCCTGCTCGTCGCCCACGCGCTCCGCGGGAAGCCGGCGCGCGCTGCCTCCGAGCAGGCGATGGAGGCGCTGGTCGCCTACGACTGGCCAGGCAACGTGCGCGAGCTCGTCCACGTCATCGAGCGAGCGGCAGTCCTCGGCGGCGAGATCATCGACGTGGCGTCACTGCCCGACAACGTGCGCAGCGGCCGGACCTCGCGCGGCTCGCTCGTGCCGCCCAGCTCGGCGGGCGCGCCGTCCTCGCTGCGCGACGCGGTGAGCGTGCTCGAGAAACGCATGATCATCGAGGCGCTCGAGCGCGCGAACGGCAATCGCTCGGAGGCCGCCCGCCAGCTCGGCATCGGACGCCCCCAGCTCTACGCGAAGATGGAAGAGCACGGGATCGGACAGAAGGACTGAACGCGCGGCGCGCCGGGTCGTATGGACCTGGGTGGATCCCTATCCCCAGTTACGCGAGAAGCTGACCAAGGTGGCCGCGGAGCTCTTCGCGATCCATGGCCTGCCGATCGTCTGCTCCGGCGTCCGCGGCGTTCCGCCGGCGGGCCGTCAGGGCCTCGGCACCATCGGCTTCTCCGGCCCGCACATGATGGGCGCGCTGGCGCTCCTCGCCGACGAGTCGCTCTGGCACCGCATCGCGCCCTCCGCGGAGCACCGGCTCGACCCCACGCTGCTCGCCGACATGGTCGGGGAGTTCGCGAACATGCTGCTCGGCGGCCTCCGCACCGCGCTGCTGCCCCTCGGCGCCGACGTGGCGACCGCCATTCCCGCCGCCATTTGCGCGGACGGCATCGTCATGCCGCTCCCGCCCGGAGCCGTTCCCGACTGGGACGTCTTCGACAGCGCCGGCGGCCCGCTCTTCATCCGCATCCAGGTCGCCTTCAAACGCGACTTTCGTTTCAGTCACGATCCCGATCTCACCGTCATTCCCCAAGAGGCAGGCCTTGTCATCTTCTGATCCGATCCAGACCGTTCTCGTCATCGACGATTCGAGGACGGTGCGCCTCGTCGCATCCCTCGCGCTCGCCTCCGCGGGCTTCAACGTGGTCGAAGCCGTCGACGGCCAGGACGGTCTCGACAAGCTCGCCGAGCTCGGGAAGGTCGCCCTCGTCCTGTGCGACGTCAACATGCCGCGCATGAGCGGCATGGACTTCCTCGCGAACCTCGCCACGAGCGCCGAGCCGCGCCCGCCCGTCCTGATGCTCACCACCGAGGGACACACCGCGCTCATCCAGCGCGCGAAGGCCTGCGGGGCGCGCGGCTGGATGATGAAGCCCTTCCGCCCCGAATCGCTCGTCGCCGCCGCCCGCAAGCTCATCGCCGCCTGACGACCTCTCGCTACTTCTCAACTTCCTCTACCGCAGCACTCCGATGACCCATCCCGACGACCGCCGCATCGTGCTCATCGATCCTGATCCGGAGACGCGCGCGGTGTATTCCGCTCGCCTGCGGTCCCACGACTTCGTCGTCGACGAGGCAGCCGACGCGGTGCGCGGCGCGGAGATGGCCCTCGCTTCGCCGCCCATGGTGGTGGTGAGCGACCTCTGGATGCCGGGCGTCTCGGGCGTCCAGCTTTGCCGTCTTCTCAAGGCGGAGCCGGGCACGGCGCACGTGCCCGTCATCCTCCGCGCCGAGCACGAGGACCCGCGGAGCCGCTTCTGGGCGACGCGCGCCGGGGCGCTCACGCTCGTGTCGAAGGACCGCATGGGGGATCTCATGCGCGCGCTCGCCACCGCTGCGGCCGCGTCTTCGGCCCAGGCGCAGGAGTTCTTCTTCGAGATGAGCGGCGGGATGGAGGTCCGCGATCGCATCGCCCAGCACCTCGATCGCGCGCTCTTCGAGTCGGTCATCGCCTCCGAGGTTCGTGCGCTCGCCAGCGCCTGCTCGTTCGGCCGGCTCTTCGATTCGCTCTCGCAGCTGCTCGCGCAGCTCGTGACCTACCGCTGGATGGCCGTATCGACCAACGCCGGCGACGTCGCGGTCCACGCGCACCGGCGGTCTGCCGACGAGTGCGAGAAGGAAGCGCGCGCGGCGCTCGGTGTCGGCGAGCGGACCAAGGCAGTACGCATCCTCGACGCCGACGCGGCGTTCGCGCCGCCGGGCGGCCGGGTGATCGCGCTCGACATCTCGCTCGGCGACGTGCCGGTCGGGCGCGTCGCGATGAGCGTGGTCGACGGCGACGTGCACGCCGAGGAGATCGCCGCGATCTGCGCGAGCGAGCTCGGCGGCGCTCTCCGCCTCGTCACGCTGATCGAGGAGTCGCAGCGCCTCGCGACGACCGACGCCCTCACCCAGCTCCACAACCGTCGAGCGTTCGGCGACATGATGGAGCGCGAGATCTCGCGCTGCGACCGCTCGGACAGCCCGATGTCCGTGATGCTGTTCGACCTCGACCACTTCAAGAGCATCAACGACACGCGGGGGCATGCGGGCGGTGACCTCGTGCTCGCCGCGGTCGGCAAGCTGCTCCGCCACCAGGCGCGCGGCCACGACATCGTCGCGCGCTGGGGCGGCGAGGAGTTCGTGATCGGCTTGCCCGGCGAGCTCGAGAGCGGCGGGAAGTCCGCCGCCGAGCGGATCCGCGCGGCGATCGAGCGGCTCGACGTGCGCGACGCGGCGGGCGAACGGATCCCGGTCTCGGCCTCGATCGGCGTCGTGGAGCGGACGAGATACGAGACG
The DNA here is from genome assembly GCA_028287035.1 of Labilithrix sp. Next base: position 63,619 of record JAQBQL010000226.1, read on the forward strand.
CTCGAGGCGACCGTCGACCGGGCCGACCGCACCATGTACTGCGCGAAGCTCGCCGGCCGTAACCGGGTGTGCCTCGCGAGCGAGCACCTTCCGGCGAGCGCCGACCCGTCTCCCGCCGAGGACATGGCCGCCTGATCCTGCCTCAGGGAGCGGCGACCACCTTGTTTCGGCGCGTCCCGAGAAGGACGTGCAGGAGCGACGGCAAGAAGAACAGCGCCGTCGTGGTGCAGGCGATCTCGCCCCACATCGCGAGCTTCCCGAACGACTGGAGCGCCTGGTTGTCGGAGAACAGCATCGAGCCGTAGCCGACCGTCGTGGTGTAGCTGCAGAGCGCGACCGCGCCGCCCGTCCGGGCCACCGCCGACTTCACGTCACCCTTCAGCAGGCGCACGCGATCGTACACGTTGAACGGATACTCGCAGCCGATGCCGAACGTGATCGGCAGCGCGATGAAGTTGAAGAAGTTCAGCTTCGTGTCGGTGTACGCGGCGAGGCCGACCAGCGAGGCGACGCCCATGAGGAGCGCGAGGAGCACCGAGAACGACCCGATCCGGGAGCGCGTGGCCAGGATGACGACCACCATCACCGCCAGGAACGAAGCGGCGGTCGCGAGCGGTCCGTCGCGCTCCATCGAGCGGATCATCTCGGCGAAGATCGTCGACCGGCTCGCGGTCTGCACGGTCGTGCCGTCGGGCAGCTTCACGTTGTCGGTCGTGTTCGCCATGCGCAGCAGCGTGCGCCCGTCCGAGTAGTGAACCCCGTACTGGTACTTGATGTACATCAGCGTGCCGATCACGCCGTTGTTCTCCTCGAAGCGTCGCCGGATGAGCGGCGGTAGCTCCTTGCCCTCGACCACCTTGAGGTCCTCGGGTGGCCTCAGCTCCTCGAGGCGCTTCCGCTCCGTCTCGCTGACCTGCGAGAGGACGTAGGGCGTGAGTCGATCGCGCATCCGGTCGAGCACCTCGAGCTTCTTCTGCTGCTCGGCCGCGGTGCCGGGCAGGAAGTGCTCGATCGTCACGATCTCGTCGATGAGCGTGCCCTGCGGGTCGGTCTTGTCGTTGGCGAGGATCTGCTTTTCGAGAGGCGCGACCTGCTGCGGGGTGTCGGCGAGGATGAGCGTGCCCGAGATGTTCTGCTTGCCGCGGAACACCTCGTCGGCCTTGTTGCTCCACTCGCCGGCGCCGCCCGCCTGCTTCGAGGAGCGCGAGCCCAGCTTGTTGAAGTTGTACTCCCAGGGATCCCTCAGGTACGCGGGGATCTTGGTGACGAAGAACGCCGTCACCAGCAGCGGAACGATGATGAACGCGGCCGGGAAGCGTGCGGTCGCGCGCGCGATGAACCGCATCACGGGGCCGCTCGAGCCGTCCTTGCTGGCGCGCTCCGCGGGGTCCCGGAGAAAGCCCGGGAGCACCTTCTCCTGCAGCCACTCGAACGACACGATCAGGGCGGGCACGACCGGGACGATGGCGACCCACACGAGCAGCATGCCCACGAAGCCGATGGTGCCGAACTGGCTGAAGCCGCGGAACTGCGTGATGGTCAGCGACCCGTAGGCGATGCTCGCGACCGAGGCGCCGACGAGCTCGGCACGGAACGCATTGAGGACCGCCTCGCGGCGCGCTTCCTCCCGCTCCATGCCGCGGGCGCGGAACTCGCGGTACCGCGAGAGCAGCACGATCGGGTAGTTGATGCCGTTGCCGACGATGATGGCGCCGAGGAAGGCGCCCGGCGTGTTCACGTAGCCGAACACGGCGGTGGCGAAGGCGTACGCAGCGCCGACGCCCATGAAGGCGGGCACCGACACGATGACGAGCGCCCACGGCGACCGGTAGTAGAAGACGATGCCGGCGAGGATCAGGAAGAACGCGGCGCCCGAGGCCCACGCGGCCTCGCTGATCGTCGACTCCTTCTCGGCAACCGCGTTCGGGATGTCGCCCGCGAAGCCCACCTTCATCTCCGGGTGGTACTTCTCCTTGTAGTGCAGCTCGGAGACGCGCTTGTTCATGTCGGCGAGGAAGAGATCGCCGCTGTAGCCGCCGGTGCCTGACGCGTTCGACACGATGCGGATGACCATCACCGTGCCGGCGTCGTTCGTGAAGTAGCCGCTCGGGTAGTCGTTGTGCTTCTTCGCCGCGTCCTTCCAGCGGTCGTAGAACTTGTCCATGCCGAGTGTCGGCTGCTTCGCGTCGGCGGCGGGCGCGCCGGGGCCGGGCGAGGGCGACGCGGCGCTCGTCTTCGGGGCGGGCGCGGGCTTGTTCGGCGCCTCGAGGTCGTCGACGAGGCCGCTCGAGATCGCGATCTGGTGGTCGAGCGTGTCGTCGGCCTCGATGAGGTCGGGAAGGCTTGCGTAGAGCCATTGCTGGTGGTCGAAGAACGACTGCAGGTCCTTCGTGCCCATCTCGACGTACGAGATGAAATCCGGGCCGCACGCTGCCTTGCACGCGTCGTCCTTGCAGGCCTTCACGCACGCCGTGCGATCGTCGGCCTGCTTCTGGAGCGCGCCTCCGAGATCGTCGACGAGGCGCTGGTTGGCGGCGCGATCCGGGGACTCGACCACGACGAGGAACGTCGCGCCGCCGCCGACGCGCCCGAGCTGGTGCTCGAACGCCATGAACCCCGGGCTGTTCCGCGGCAGGAGCTCGAGGAAGTCGGAACGGAGCTCGAGGTACTTCTTCGTGTACCCGAAGCACCCCACGACGAAGAGGAACGAGAGAAGGAGGACGACGAGCGGTCGTCGCCCCGCCGCATCCACCCAGCCCCCGATGACCCGCCTGAACATTCGTGCCGAAACTCTCTGAAGATAGGAAAGTCGCAGGGGAAAAGCGTGCGCCGCGCCGGCGCATTCCAGGTCTACCACAGATGGAACCGGGGTCGCCTCCGGCGGGCCGAGCGCAAGGTGGTCAGCCGCAGCCGCTCGGCCCCGACGCCCGCACAACCTGCAACCCAAATGAGGTGGGCGGGCGGGCACCAGGCGACACGTTGCCGCCGGGCTCGGTAGTGTGGACGCTCGTGCAAGCTGCGCCTCCCGCGCAGGCCTCGAGCACGCCGAGGAGGTCTCCATCGATGTGGCCATTCCGTGACGCCAAGAGCGCAGTCCCCACGTTCCAGGTCGACAACACCATCGGCGGCGGCAGCCGGGTCCGCGGAGACCTGATGGGTCCGGGCGGGTTCCGGGTCGACGGCATCGTGGAGGGCGCGATCGACGCCGGCGGTCCGGTCGTGATCGGCGAGGGCGGGGCGGTCGAGGGGAGCGTCCGCGGGACGGCGGTGGTCGTGCTCGGGACGGTGCACGGGGACGTGCAGGCGAGCGGGCACCTCGAGATCGGGCCGCGCGGCAAGGTCATCGGTGACATCACGGTCACGAGCTTCCGCCTGCACACCGGCGGGATCTTCCGCGGCCGCAGCTGCATGCCCGGCGGCGAGGAGGCGATCCTCGCGCTCGGCGCGGCCTCGCGCGAGGTCGAGACGCGGCGCGGCCGGACCCTGCCGCCGCCGGTGGGAGCGGTCCCGCCGCCTCCGACGCTGAGCGAGCTCGCCGAGGGATCGCTCGCGCTGCGGCCGACCCCGCTGCCGATCACCGACGAGCCGCAGAGCCATGAACGGCTGGTCTCGTCGGTGTCGCCGGTGTCGGGCGCGTCTCAGTCACCGCGCCGGACCGGGACCTAGAGAGCGGCCCGCACCGACCCGCGCGCGCTTCGTGCGCGCGGTGCGCTCAGTGGTGGAGGACGAGCTTCCAGACGGCGGCGCCGACCGCCGCCACGACCGCCGCCGCCACGAGGAGGACGGTGCTACTCGACTTCTTGGCGGGCGCAGCAGCCTTGGCAGGAGGAGCCTCGGAGCGGGACGCCTTCCGCGTCGTCTCCTTGGCTCCGTCGTCCTTCTTGCCGTCCTTCTTGGCGGCGCGGTCCTTCGCCTTCTTCTCCTCGAAGGCCTTCTTCTCGAGCGCCTTCGCCTCGGCGGCCTTCGCGTCGGCCTCGGCCTTCTCGGCGGCCGCCTGCTCCTCGGCGGCCTTGCGGCGTGCGTCCTCGAGGGCCTTCGCCTCGGCGGCGGCCTTCGCCGCCTCGGCGGCGGCCTTCGCCTCCTCGGCGGCGCGCTCCTCGGCGGCGGCCCGTGCCGCGGCCGCGACGCGAAGCGCCTCCTCGGCAGCCAGGCGCTCCGCTTCGGCCTTCTTCCTGGCTTCCTCGGCGGCCTTGCGCGCCTCCTCGGCAGCGGCACGCGCCTTCGCTTCGGCGGCAGCCTTGTCGGCGGCGGCCTTTGCCTCGGCGGCCTTGCGGCGTGCCTCGGCCTCGGCGGCGGCCCTGGCCTTCGCCTCGGCGGCGGCTCGTTCGGCAGCGGCGCGTTCGGCCGCAGCCTTCGCGTCGGCCTCGGCCCGCGCGCGCGCCTCGCTCGCGGCGGTGCTCGCGGCGGCAGCGGCGCGGCTCG